>CALLOA010000019.1 GCA_938005265.1 uncultured Granulosicoccaceae bacterium | reverse complement strand
GTCTCCGTCGCCATCAGTATCCGGTTGAGCCAGTGGAGTGACTGCAGTGGCATCATTAAGGCCGTCGTTATTCGCATCAACGAATCCGTCTATGTCACCATCGCCGTCTGCATCAACGCCACCGGCTTCAGTCGCATCGGTAATACCATCGTTATCACTGTCCTGATCAAGATGATCGACCAGTCCGTCAGCGTCAGTGTCTGCACCAAAGGTACCGGCACTGCCGTCATGCAAACCATTGCCATCGGCATCACTAAAGCCGTCGACCATGCCGTCGCCGTTGCTATCGTTGCCACCGGCTTCACTGACATCGGTGAGTCCGTCGTTATCGGAATCCAGGTCCAGCCAGTCCGGTTGCGTGTCTGCATCGGTATCAACAAAGTTGGCAGGGGTTGTCGCAGTAGTATCGTCAAGCCCGTCGCCATCAGCATCATTAAAGCCATCGACAACACCGTCACCATCGGCATCAAGCAGACCCGCTTCGTTGCTGTCTGTCAGTCCATCGTTGTCTGAATCCACGTCCAGATAATCAGGCATGCCATCGCCATCAAAATCCTGAGCTGCGGCATTATCGTCAACACCGTCATTGTTAGTGTCCACACCACCCGCTATCGCATCGACATCAAAAGCATCATCAATACCGTCGCCATCGGCATCCATACCAGTGACACCGGCCTCTGTGCTATCCGGTAGGCCGTCGTTGTCTGAATCCAGATCCAGATAGTCCGCTACGCCATCACCGTCGCTGTCGACGTTACCTTCTACAGCATCCGGAATGCCGTCGCCGTCAGAATCAAAGTCCTGTTCATCGGGGATACCATCGCCGTCTGTGTCCGGCCCCTCAGTGCCAGCAGTAACGTCGTGCAAACCGTCGTCATCTGCATCGGTAAAATTATCTACCCTGCCATCGCTGTCGGTATCGAGGCCACCTGATTCAACAATGTCAGTGATACCGTCATTGTCCGAATCCGTATCTTGGTGATCCGGTGCAGCATCACCGTCTGTGTCAGGTTGCGGCAATGGTGTATTTGCTGTGCTGTCATTTAATCCGTCGCCGTTGGTGTCTGTAAAGCCGTCGATCGTGCCGTCACCGTCTGCATCACTGCCACCCGCTTCATTCGTATCAGTTATACCGTCGTTATCGCTGTCTTGATCAAGGAAATCAGGCAAGTTGTCAGCGTCGGTATCAGGTGCAGGTAATGGAGTCGTTTCAGCCGTGTCATCCATACCATCGCCATCGGCATCTACAAAACCATCAATAATGCCATCACCGTCAGCATCATTACCGCCGGCTTCGCTGGTATCGGTAATGCCATCGTTATCGGAATCCAGATCAAGATGATCAGCCAGCCCATCGCCATCAGTATCAACCGGACCACTGGCTGCCTCCACTGTATCCGGGATGCCGTCATTGTCATTATCCAGGTCTTCGTGATCGGGAACACCATCACCATCAATATCATTTAAACTCAGATAATCGGGTAATGAGGCATCTGTGTCAGCGTTGGCAAGGTCTGTCAACGGAGCATTGATATCGCCATCAGGATCTGCAAATGAGGCATTAACAGCGTCGTCAATGCCATCTGAATCGTTGTCCAGGCCGGACAATGATAATCCGCTTTCAATCGTGTCGGATAGACCGTCACCATCGCTATCAAGGTCGAGGTAGTCATAGATTCCATCAGCATCTGTATCAGCTAGCGTTCCCGCAACCAGATTGGCTTCAACCACATCCGGGATGCCGTCATCATCGCTGTCAAGATCATGGAAGTCCGGAATGCCATCGCCATCACTATCAGGAGCAGCCAGTGGTGTGGATTCCAGATTGTCGTCGAGACCATCGTTGTTGGTATCCACAAATCCATCAACCACGCCATCGCCATCTAAGTCAGTGCCGCCAGCTTCAATGTAATCGGGGATGCTGTCGTTATCAGAGTCCAGATCACATATGTCCAGAATACCGTCACCATCGGTATCTGTCAGGGTTGCGCCAAAACGCCCATAAGCTGCAAAACCTACCGCTCCGATGATTCCTGAATCGTTAAGTACGAAGCGCACAGTATTGACACCCGTTTGTAAAACAGTTCTATCAAGTTCAGTTCTGATTAAAGGACCCGGATCGATGTACCATGTGATATTGGTTGTGCTACCGGGTTGCGTCACATCAGTGACCAATGTGCCGTTCACGTAAATCTCGATTAAACTGGCATCAGCATATTCTCTGTGTTCCAGAAAGAAATCACCGTAATTAGCTACATCGTCAACGATGAATTCCGTTGTGAAATCCAGATTTAGTTCATCCGCCTCAAACGACAATATCTGCGGACTGTCGGTATTCGCAACATACTGCTGACTATTGTCAGGATCCGTTCTGGTGTCAGGGTAGTCGCCTACAACGTTTGATGATGTGAACAGTACTTTGTTGCCGGCGAAATCAGGAAACACGTCATCAATGGTAAAAGTTGCTGTGCTGTAACCAGGTGGATTGAACGCTGCGGCTGATCCTTCCAGAAAGTGCAAAGCATTCGGGTAAGAAACCAGGCTGGTTGGTTGCTTAACAGTTGGATTGCCACCTAACAACATGAAGCTGTTGCCGCTATTTAGTGTAAAGGTGCCAATTTCAGCTGATGAAGTTGAATAAGAATTGACGGTGGGGTCGCTGGTTGTACCACTACTGGTAAAATAAACTGGTTCTCCACCAACAATTTCAAGACTATCGGGTATGCCATCGTTGTCTGTATCCAGATCAACACTATTGGGTACGCCATCACCGTCTTTCCCGGCTATGGCAACCGAGCTACAGGCTAGCAGTGCAACAATGCCTAGTAACCACCTGTTCGCATCTATTGGCATTCTTGTTTTTGAGCTACTTGTTGTTTGCCGGACTTCTTTTTTAACTGGCAAATACAGGTTCTTTAATTTAAACATGATTGGCATATCCTTTTACCCACGACGTATGACAAAGCTGTATGCACAGCACTAACCGTTGTTTCAACTAAATTAGGGACGGGATGGTGATTTGGAGGGTGTTTACGGGATTGAAAACGTAATGAATGATTTAGTTTCAGGCATCATTATTCTGATCATTCTTCTACATCCTTGTCAGCTTCGGGCTGTACGGTGTCATATTTTTCGCTTACACCAGTCATTGGCCACACGAATTTCGGGCAGTTTTTATTAGAATATTGACCATCCGTAATAAATTTGAACGCGTCAACGTCACAGTAATCGGCACAAATATAAATTTCTTTAGAGCAGATAATGCACTCGAAACAAGGAGTGTCCGTTCAGTGATGAATAACTCAAAACTGTTAGAGATTTATGCGGGTATTGCTGAAGATTGTCGCTGTGCAGAATATTGCGCTTGTGGCATTTTGTGTCTGTTGTATAGAGTATTCCGGAAAACCTGGAATCGCCGGAAAAATGCATATCACAACACAATTCTGAGAGACTGTTGAGGCGGTTGATTATTTGAACCAGTATCGCTGAGGAGTTTCTGTTCCTGTTAGAGCAATATCCACAAAACAACACAAAAGGTCACCGCACTCTACAACTCTAGCTCAGTATTATCTTCAACTACCGCTTTGCTTAAGCACCTTTTCACGCGGGAATTCGAATTATTACGCGACAACATAAAGAGTATCAGCGGAGAGTTTCTAACTTCCGCCAATGTGGCAATAGGTCGTTATATGAATGTCTTGTGTGTAGTGCGGAAATACACATTCAAGCCTGAATAATCACTTCTTACGCACAATGCTGCATTGCATTATTCCTCCTTAACTACAAACCTGACGTGAGTTTAAATAGGCCTGTTTCTATCAATAAATACTGTCATCCTGAGTGGGTTTGGCTGCTGATATAGTAGTAACGAAAATTTCACCGGTAAGCGTTGATTATGAAAAGGATTCTCTTTGTACTGTGCAGTTTTTTTAGTTTCGGTATCTACGCACAGACTTTAGAAGGCGAACAGTTAATAGCATTTGATGCCATTTGCCCTGGAGACAACATGCGAGCGGTTTGGGCTGAGCCGCTTGGCGGAGCGGTTGAGGGTTGGGTAAATCTCGTTTGCCTTGACGAGGAGGTGCAGCAAACCATGCAATGGTTCTTATCTCCGGATGGTCTGCTATTTGAATCTATTGAAGATCAGATACCCCCGTTTGTCCGCCCATTTGCAGAACCTGGATTAGCTGAAAAAATTGAGGCACTGGGTGATGATCAAACAATCACGCTGTGGCTCGATTTCATTATTGACGAACCGGTATTACCGTCACTGGATTTTTATGGTGCCTTACCTGGGGCCGGCATATCCAGTTCTGCTGCCACAACATCAGATGCACCAGTGGTCAATACCTATTACATTGATGGCGTGGAAGTTTCAGAGGAAGAATTTCTGTGGTGGCAGCAAGCGTATATTTCAGCGCAAAGATTGCAATCTGAAGAAAGAGACCAATTGGTACGTGCACAAGCTGTCACATCGTTATCGATACTGGTGGATAGCAACAGCTGGCACGACTGGTTGAATGTAGACGCAATAGCTGAAGGGCAATTGGAACGTCCCGGTTGGGTTTTCGCAAGTACACTGATATTGGATATCGATGGTATGCGCGCAAGACAACTGCTGCAGACGGGAGAATCACTGGCCCACATTTCGGAATACGTGGAGGCTAGTACCGATGGCGATCAGTCTGATATCACAAGCCACAGTGCTACTTCTGAAACAACCAACACTATGCTGCTGCTAGACGGCAACAGAATTACCTGGCCGGAGGATGGTTGGTATCAAGTGCAATCAATACTCGATTATTCTTCCATCTGTGAAGGCGGTAGTTCCTGCAGCGTGCCACCGGGAGACTACATAGTAATCAATCATACGACAGGAGTACGCAACTCAATCAGCGTTTTGGGCAATGTTCTAGAAGGCAGCAACCCCACTTTACAAATTACCGTATCCGGCAACAGAATTACCTGGCCCGATGACGGCTGGTATCAGGTGCAAACACAGGAAAATTACTCTTCGGTTTGCGAAGGTGGACGCTTCTGCGAAGTTTCACCCGGCGCTTACATTGTAATCAACCATTCCACTGGCGTACGCAGCGAAATCACTGTGCAAGGTCAAACAAATTTACCTGCACCCTCCGCTGTTGGTATTTCCGTGACGGATGGAATACTGAGTTGGCCTGACGATGGTTGGTATCAGGTTCAAACCCGCGATGGTTACATACCTGTCTGTGAAGGCGGGCGTAGCTGCCTTCTGCCAGTGGGCGAATATGTCGTTATTAACCATACAACACAAGTACGTACACCCGTAACCATAGACAGTAGCAGCCTGTTTTCAGCGCCTCGACCCGGTACTCCATTAGATGAGGTTCCGATCGTCCAGGGTTTACAAATTAGCTGGCTTAATGGCGGTTGGTATCAAGTGCAATTCCAAAGTACTCTGCAATCAGTTTGTGAAGGCGGGTCAGGATGCACTGTTGAACCGGGTATTTACATTGTTATCAATCATTCTACAGGCCGGCGCTGGGAAAACATTGTCGTGCCGAGCGCAACCGCTGTTTCTGCCACCCCTACTAACGTATTCGATGATGATGATGGCGACGGCACGATTAACTTCCAGGATGTTGATTTCACTGGAGGATTAGATGCAAACTTTGACGGCATTGATGACAGGTTTCAGCCACTTACCGACCCCAATGGGTCATGACGTATGTGGTATTGAAAAGGAAGGCTCCATCCACCTTACGAATTCAAAATTAGATGTAAAAGAAAATAGTCTATTAACTGTCTGTTGATTACCCAGGCCCATTCTGCTTGAAGTAAACCCGGTATACATTCCTGACTCGTCAGTTTATTTCAACAGGTTTTGATCGCATCCGCGAAACAGTTTCGCGTTCAGCTCGTTTGCAGCACATCGGTGGCAGTTCACGATCCATAAGCGCCATGTCTTCAAGTACCATTTCGCCCATTTTTTTGAAAGCAACGTCCAATGCGCCGGCACGATGTGCTGAACGTATGAAACCCTTGAGGTTGCGAACCTTGTGCTCCTTCGGCATGGGTTCTATCGGATAGACGTCGGACGCAGCACGTATGTGGCCTGATTCGACAGCCTTTATAAGAGCATCAAAGTCGACAATTTCGGCGCGGCTGAGCAGAATGAAACGAGCACCCGGCTTCATTTTTGAAAAAGCATCAGCATTGAGAAATCCGGTATTCTCATTAGTCACAGAAGCAACAACAAAGATCACATCACTGCTTGTCAATACGTGTTCCAGTGAAGTCGGGGTAACATCAGCCTCGGTTAACAGCGATGGAGGGAGCCAGGGGTCGAATACCGAAATATCTGCCCGGAAACCCTGCAACAACCTGGCGATGGCACGACCCAGGTCTCCAAACCCGATAAGGCCTACTTTGGAACGGGAAAGGAGAGTCGCCTGACTATTGCCGTCGCCACCCCATAGTTCGTCACCCGTCCGGAACGCCGCATCGGCCTCGACTATATTTCGGCTCAAACAAAGTGCCAGGGCCAGACCCAACTCGGCAACTGGTTCCGCAAACACAGCGCCTGTTGTTACAACATAGATGCCCTTCTCGAATAGGAATTCGTATGGCATGTTGTTTAGCAGATTACTCTCTACGTTGAAAATGCAACGTAGTTCTTGCATATTCGCAAGCACTTCTAGTGATAGCGGTGGTTGGCCCAGTATGTATCGAGCTTGTGCAAGCGTTGGGGCGTCTAGTGAATCGATTTTATCTGCTTCAACCTCAATAATGTCATATTGCGAGAACAATTTTTCTTTTGAATGCTCTTCAAATATCAAGTCGATCGAACGTGGCTCTGGTGCAGAAATTACAATTGGCTTGGTCATCTGGTTGTTTTTCATCCGTGCTCAAGGAAATTCATCTCGGTGACAAGGTTACTATAAACTAACAGGATGCAATCAGACGCTCCTGCTATAGCACTCGCCCTGTTCGCCGCACTTCTCTTCTCACTTGGCAACCAGACTTCCCGTCGTGCGCTTAACTATGCTAGCCCACCGCAGGTGACGATGTACCAGATTGGTGTGTCTTTGGCGATTTACTGGATGGCTGCACCGTTCTATATGAAAACCGCGTACTGGCTATCGCCCGCTATTTTTTTTCTGGCGCTGGCCGGATTGATACGCCCTTTGATTTCAGCCAATTTGGGAACCATGGGTACACGTATACTAGGGCCTACGATTTCCTCGACGGTAAGTGCTTGTGGCCCGTTGCTGGGTGTGACTCTAGGGGTTGTATTTTTGTCGGAGCCACTGCACTGGCAAACTGCTGCCGGCACGGCTGGAATTGTTGTTGCCATCGTTGTACTGTCATGGCGGGGTCAGAGTAAACCGGACTGGCCAGTGTGGGCACTGTTGTTTCCTGTTGGTGCTGCGCTGATACGTGCAAGTTCTCATGCATTGGCAAAAGTTGGTTTGGAGTATATCCCCAGCCCTGTTTTCGTCGCTCTTGTTGCTTACTCGGTCAGCTTTCCTTTGGCAATCCTGTATCACAAGCACCAACACAGGCGACAACAGGGTAAAGTAGACGGGCACCACGCAGGCACCCAGGCGGTACCTGCTCTGCCGCTCAACGGGCTGGGCTGGATGGTTGCCTCAGGTACACTGTACGGTGTTGCGGTATTGATGCTGAACACGGCTTTGTTGTGGAGTGACCTGGTTATCGTCAGCCCATTGGTGGCATGTACTCCATTTTTTACTTTAGTACTGGGGGTTTGGGTGTTCCGCGAAGCACAAATAGATCGGAGGACGGTCATTGCAGTACTGCTTGTGGTTCCCAGCATCATGCTGATCGGGTTGCGCTAGGTTTTTTGGAAAGTGCACCGGTCACTGCAGACTGGCCACACCCGGTTTATAAGGGAAATATGCCGAATGATGGTGCGTTGATGGATCAGCTTGCAGATTGGGCACCAGAAGAGGAATTGCGCAAGAAAATACTGGTGGATAATCCGCAGGTGCTCTATGGTTTTTAACAGGTAAACAGGGTTCGTAGTTCAAGCGGCTACCTGGCTTGGCCTGTATTGCTAATTGATAGAAATCTTCGATGGTGGTTCGGTTTCAGCAAATGATGGCCGGGTTTCCAATGGTTTCAGCCATGCTTCGAGTTTCGGCTGCGCATTGCGCCATTCGAAATACGGGTTCCATTGATCCATGCATAGCGCACAAGCCAGTGTTAGTTGTGGATAGTTAAGCGGGCCTCGCATGATGGGGCTATCGATATCACTTTCCCATTTTTCCGCCAACCGCCTTGACCGGGCTGTTTCGTGTTCAATAACAGTTTTTGAACGGTCATCGACCGGCCGTTTAAGTTCCCGGCTCCAAACTGAAATACTATCCATAACGACAACCGCAGATTCTTCCAGGCGTGAGTATTCCCAGTAATTAGCCTCGTTTGCAGATTCAAGTATCGGACAGCCATCATGCTGGTCGAGATACTCAAGAATCAATCGTGACCCCTGAACCTCAACACCTTTTGAGCTACGCAGAAAAGGTACGCGACCAGCCACATTAACATCGTAGTAGGGGCTGTTTCTGATTCGCGTACGGGCCGGCACTTCTTCTACGTGAGCTTGCAATTTCTTTTCCCGAACGAGGATTCGTACCATGCGTACATACGGAGAATATTCAGTGATAAAAAGCTGCAACTGTTTATCCAAGGCTTGCAGCGCCACGTAAAAATGGCCCCAGGGCTGAATTAAACGCATCAGTCTGTTCGACATTGGAAATATGTGAAGCGTTTTGGAGGATCACTAATTCCGCATTAGGCAAACGTTGGTGCATAGCCTCCGATGCAGAGACTGGCGTAGCCATATCTTCAGCCCCCACGATTAACAGCACTCTTTTATCGATACTGGATAGTTGATCGATAAAATTCAGTTGCATGATTGCACGGCTACAGCCCAGATAGCCGGCATCCGTAGCCTGATCTAGTTGTGATGCGACCGCATCGATAGCTGTTCTGTTATTGGCCAGAAAGTCCGGTGTGAACCATCGTTCCAGTGTCGCCTGTTTTATAGAACCTAGTCCGTCAGACTCAACTTTTGCTACTCGGTCTTTCCAGACATTCATTGCACCAGCAGGCAGCACGCTCATCGTGTCGCATAGTGTGGCAGACAAAAATCGTTGCGGATAACGTAACAATAAGCTCTGTCCAAACATACCACCTATGGACAAGCCAACCCAGTGTGCTTGCTCTATGTGCTGATGTTCCATGACAGCAATAACATCATCAGCGAGTTCATCCAGGGTATAGGGGCCTTCTGGTGTGTCGCTTAAGCCATGACCGCGCATATCGAGCCTTATAACGTGAAAATCCGGCTCCAATAGTGACATCTGTGGATCCCACATGTGCAGGTTGCAACCCAAAGAATGGGCCATCATCACAACAGGGCCATCGGGGTTGCCGCTCTTTTCGATATTGATGCTGAATTTGCCGATATCTATTTTCATGTTTTATCACGGTGCGCTTTGATACGAATGGAGACAGAACCTGTTAATGAAGATGCCGGGCTTAGGTTACGACCCCGCCGTTAACCTGCAACAGTTGGCCATTGATAAATCCACCCTCGTCACTGACAAGTAGTGCAACTGCTGAGGAAATATCCTGAGGCTTGCCGAGTCTGCCACTGGGGTTGTTCTTTTTCAACGTCTCTGATTGACCAAAATGTTTGGGATTATCCGTTTCACCGATTATGGTACCCGGTGAAATAATGTTGCTAGTAATGCCATGCCTGCCATATTCTTTTGCCAAAGATTTTGTTAGTCCCCAGCATGCATGTTTCGATACGCTGACTGCAGATTTTCCCTCATACCCCTGTTGTGCATTCATGCCAGTGAATTGAATGATTCGACCCCAGCCCTTTTCAACCATGCCCGGTAAACACGCGCGTGCCAACCAGTATGATGATTTAAAGTTGACATTAAAAATTCGGTCCCACTCTTCTTCTTCACTATTCAAAAAGTCTACGTTCGGCCGAATAGCGGCATTGCAAACCAATACATCGACAGCGCCAAACTGATCAATGGCGGTTTTTGCAATCGATTGAGCTTCTTCGCATACACCGATATTACCCATTGCGATGGTTGATTCACCGCCAGCGGCGGCAATTTCATCGGCAACGTTTTGACATGCCTGCTGGTTTGTTGAACCGTTTAAAACGATCGAGTAGCCGCGGGAGGCTAGATCTATTGCAATGGCACGACCAATGTTCTGCCCCGATCCAGTGATTAAAGCGCATTTTTTATTGGCCATTTTTTATTTTCCTGCCCAGTGTTCCGTGAGTTTAAATGAAGTGCGTTACAAAGATCACTCGTTGTAACAGTATTGCTTCTTTTGTTAGTACTTTTCGATACTCCCACTCAATAAGTAATGAAGCTGCCTTGTGAATAGCTTTCGCGTTATACTGCCAGTTCCTCCGAGACTTCGCACCAACCAATTCCCGACCTTGGTTCGCCCGCCACATATTGTTTCTGGTCAGTGCTGCGTTCAGGATTATTAGTATACGCAAGACGATGTCGAAAACTCCATCAACAAATCGTTCTTTTGTGGGTATTGCATGGTTGCTTGGCGGTTTTGTACTGCTGGTGCTAAGTGACGCCACTGCAAAATGGCTGGTTCAAAGTCACAGCGTCATGCAGGTCGTATCGCTGCGGGCATCTGTCCTGGTTTTATGTCTGGCTGTGTTTTTCTCGTTTAAAAACCGTGAAGTGCTACACCCGGGCAACTTGAAAATGCAGTTGACTCGCGGTTCCTTTGCATGTTGTTCACAATACCTGTTTATATTTGGTCTCACTTATGTGCAGCTGGCAGAGGCAGCGGCAGCGGCTTATCTGGGCCCTGTTATTTTGACCGCGTTGGCACCGTTCATACTGGGAGAACGGGTAGGTATTCATCGCTGGGGAGCTGTACTTCTCGGTTTTATCGGCATGTTGATCATGCTACGACCTTCGTCGGATAATATAGCCTGGGCTATGCTGCTACCAGCCTGCTCTGCAGTTTTCGGGGCACTGCGTGATTTAACTACTCGAAAGATGCGAGGTACAGGCCACCCGGTAACTGTGCTGTTGTACAGCAATCTTATTATTGCGTCAGTTGGAATGCCATTCCTGTTGAGTAGCTGGCAACCCTTCACGGTGCAACAGCTAGGGCTGCTAATCTTATCTTCGGCACTGATCGGGGTTGCCCACTTAATGCATATACAAGCGTTCCGGATTGAGGAAGCCTCGGTGCTCGCTCCGTTTCGTTACTCAGGTATCATTTGGAGTGTACTGTTTGGTTATTTGATTTGGGGTGTGCTTCCAGACCGGTGGGTCATGGTAGGGGCTCTTGTTGTTATTACCAGTGGCTTGTATATCTATTGGCGGGAACAACGAGCAGGGAAAGCCGGAAACGGCGGGTAGTCGTGCTACCAGGCAGTAACAAAGAAATCGCAAATATAAACCCGAGAAAACCGGCTAAATAGACGCCAGCACCTCTGCAGCGCGTTTCAAGGTGTTTCGAGCGGCCGGTAACATTCTGCCCCGGTTAATAAAACCATGGGTTACACCTTGTTCAACCCAGGTAGTTACTTCAACCCCTGCAGATTGCAGACGCCCGGCAAGTAGCTCATTCTCAGTACGTAGAACATCAATTTCTGCAGCGGCAACCACAGTGTGTGGCAAGCCTTTTAACTCAGCGTTCAGCGGTGTGATCAATGGCTCTGTGCGACGAAGGATGCCCGGATCATAGGCTTGAAAAAGCATTTCCATACGCGCGCGAGTCATGCCCGGTCCGTTCGGGTATTCGATGTAACTCTGCAGACTCATGTCATCGTTTAAAACCCCGTAAAACAATACCAATGCGTCAAATGTATTCGCAGGCAAGCTTAAGGCTGCTGCAAGGGACAGGTTTGCACCCGCAGATGCACCGCCAATCGCTATTTTTTGCAGGTTCAGATGCCGGACTAATTCGTTCGGTGCTGCACTGGATTGCAGCCATTGTACAGCCGCCAAACAATCTGATAATGCTGCCGGGTATGGGTAAGCTGGTGCGAAACGATAGCTGATACTGACAACGTGCCTGCCGGATTGCGCGGCCAGAGTCCGCACCGCGGACTCGTTAAGCTCTATACTACCGCCAATCCAGCCACCTCCGTGGATATAGACAAGAACAGGGCAAACATCTGGTGTGGCGCGGTAAAGCCGCAGCCGTTGCTGTTGCCCACCCGCGCCCCGGTAGTGGAAGTCTTCAATGGCGTGCATGTTCGCAGCTCCCTGCACCCAGAATTCTTCAGCCTTAGCAATATCAAGCTCTGCCAAGCGCGCTTCCTCGGCCAGAACCTCCTCCATTCCTGCTGCGAACTTCAATTGTGCAGCCACGCTTTGCCATTCATTACGGTATGCTCCGTTTATTTAGTATTCTAATTAAATCGCCTATGACGATTCCGCACCCAACAGACACCGGCCCCATTACTTTAGCTGATCACAGTTATTTTTACACCGGTGCCAGTTATATCGAAGTCGACGGCAAACGTTTGCTCCGTGATGGGATGTATTTGGAGAAATTTGTTCCTCAAGAGCAAACACAGACTACCCCGGTAGTCATGTTTCACGGTGCTGGCCAAACCGGTTTGAATTATATTGGCACCCCAGATGGACGTCGTGGTTGGCTGCATGATTTTCTGCGCGCAGGGTTTTGCGTGTACATAGTTGATCAACCCGAGCGTGGTCGTTCGGGTCACTCTCTGACCGGCCGGCAACTTGTAGAGTACGATGTAGCACACATCGAAAATCACTTTACAGCTACCAAAAATCATAACCTTTGGCCTCAGTCGCAGCTCCATACTCAGTGGCCTGGCTCCGGGCAAATGGGGGATTCAAGATTCGATCATTTCTATGCGTCTCAGGTAGAGTTTCTGTCTGATCGTACGGCCAGCGAATTGCTTACTCAGCAAGCTGGCGTTAAATTGCTGGATCTCATCGGTCCGGCATTTATAGTAACTCACTCTCAGTCGGGCCCAATGGGTTGGCTGATTGCAGATGCCAGGCCAGATTGTGTCAAAGCGATATTGGCTTTGGAGCCTAATGGCCCGCCATTTTTCGACGTGCAGTACACTGGCGGACAACCCTGGTATGAATACGATCTTCAAGAGCTGGCGCGTCCTTACGGTTTAACGCGTGTTCCACTCACATTCGAGCCACCGTTGGCGAATGACGAGACTCTCGCATTTGAGCATCAGCCTCAAACGCCAGACAATGAATCTGTTGATGGGTACCTGCAATCACAACCTGCACGGCAATTACCACATTTACAGAAAATCCCGATCATGATCATGGTCGCGGAAGCGTCATACCACGCACCCTACGATTACCTTACCAGTGCTTTTTTGACACAAGCCGGTGTTGATCATGAATTGGTGTTTTTGAAGCAACAGGGTTTTAATGGAAACGGGCATATGGTCATGTTGGAGAAAAACAATCATCAAGTAGCGGATGTTATGATTAGCTGGCTATCAAAATTAAACTAATTTCTGATCTCGCAACGTAGCTGGTTTAAGCACTGGTTTACCCATAAAGGTCTTGTGTGTTTTTTTTTAGTCTAACTATACACATGGCTAAATGACGCACGGCGATGATAACATTACCCCCACTGCCGCCTTGAAACCATAAACGGAGTTCAACCTATGTCGCGCGACCCTGCTCAAATGACAATCGTTGAAGCATCGCGTGCGATTGAGTCCGGCAAATTAACACCCTCTGCACTGACAGACGCTTGTTTGGACCGTGTGGAAGAGCGTGAGCCGGAGACCCGAGCCTGGGCTTATTGCTCAGGGGATCAATCGCGTATGGCTGCGCGGCTGCTCGATTCTCAAAGTTCGACAGGTGCGTTGCATGGAATACCATTCGGTGTCAAAGACATCATTGATACCGTAGAAATGCCGACCGAGCACGGCACCCCCATATTTACAGGCCACCGACCGGTGCGTGACGCCGCCTGTGTTGCTCTACTGAAAGAAGCCGGGGGCGTTTGTTTTGGCAAAACTGTTACCACTGAACTGGCCCATTTCCATCCTGGTAAAACTCGCAACCCGCATGCGGCCACGCGTACACCAGGTGGCTCGTCCAGTGGAAGCGCAGCTGCTGTGGCTGACTGTATGGTGCCCTTTGCGCTCGGCACGCAAACAACGGGCTCGGTCCTCAGGCCCGCATCCTATTGTGGTGTTTACGGTTATAAACCCAGCTACGGCGACGTTAGTCGATCAGGCGTATTTGAGTGTGCGGCAAGCTTTGATACGGTCGGTTGGTTTACGCGCTGCGTCGAAGACATCGAGATTGTGCGGCGTGCACTTATTCGCGCACCATCGAAGCCGTTGCAGCCTGCTGAGTTGTCGCAATTGACGATCGGTTTTGTCAGGGACGTGGCGTGGTCCAAGGTAGAACCGGCCACGCAGAAACTAATTGAATCTGCGGCCAAACAGCTTGGTTTGGCGGGTGCCAGCGTCGAAGACATTCAACCAAATGCCGGTTTTGAGGATATTGCGCAACACCATAGGGATATTGCCGGTTATGAATTTGCTCGAGCAATAACCTGGGAGCGCACGAACAGGCAGCGCCTGTTAAGCCCGAAATTACTCAATGGACGTTGCGAGGATGGTCTGCGGTGTAGCTACGAACGCTATAGCAACGCACAGTCGGAGTTAGCCGTCCAGCGTATGGCTATCGCGAAAACCATGCAGAAATTCGATCTGCTGCTCACCGCATCTGCTCCCGGTGAGGCGTGGGAAGGGCTTGAAGCTACCGGCGATCCTGTTTGCAACACAGCCTGGACCGCGCTGCATCTGCCAACGGTGAGTATTCCAGCTTTTAAAGGTGAGTCGGGGCTACCAATAGGTCTGCAACTGGTAGCCGGGTTTCGGCAAGATGGGCAATTGTTGGCTGCTGCTGAATCTATACGGTTAGCATTGGATTGTCAGGTGTAATAAGCAAGAGTCCCGCACGTTTTATCCAAAATCAACAAGATACCGCATTATTCTACATGTTTGTCCTTTTCAGTCATCAGCTTTGGCCTTTAGAGGTTTGCTCTAATGAACAGGTCTGTTACCGTTAACGAAGATCACTCTTGCCATATCCGTGAATACGCAAGTGTTAACCGATCTGAAAGTGAAAACAATTTTTTGGAGGAAATTATGTTTCGAATAAACACTGTAACCAGTCTTCTCGCAGCTGCGGTAGTTCTGGCCACTTCCACAACTGTCAGTGC
>CALLOA010000018.1 GCA_938005265.1 uncultured Granulosicoccaceae bacterium | reverse complement strand
GCTCAGGCTGCACCCCGTATTGAAAGAACGCTTTTTCCTCAACGCCAAGGATTCCGAAGAAGACCCTTACGAAACCAGTCAGATCGACAGCGTTTTTATCAATTCAAACGGAATATTTGCAATGTTTGCCCTGCGTGAGGTCTACGAATATACGCGCTATTGGGCGGTGGGCTCGGGCGCTACCTATGCTCTGGGAGCCATGCATGCGGTTTATGGCAAGGCAAAAAATGCCCGCGAAGTCGCGAGAGCCGGAGCTGCAGCAGGTGCCGAATTCGACACCTCCTCAGCGTTACCCCTGACTTTCAAAACAGTGACACTGAAATCCTGATACCAAAATTCGGCATGGCTGCGATGCAGCCGGGCCGGTTCAGATCCCATGAGATCATTCTCATAAGCGACTTTTCGTGCAGTAATCGCCAGTGAACGTTATAATAACGGGTTTGCTTTCGGGGAATTGTCCCCGGCGAATTTTCGGAGAACCCGTTATCAATGGCGATTGAACAAACCATATCCATTATCAAGCCCGATGCTGTTGCAAAGAATGCAATTGGCGCAATCTACAGCACGTTTGAAGAAGCCGGCCTGTCCATAGTTGCCGCGAAGATGATGCATCTGACACAAGATCAGGCTGGTGCATTCTATGCCGTACACAAGGAACGCCCTTTCTATGCCGACCTTGTGAGTTTCATGACCTCAGGGCCTGTTATGGTGCAAGTGCTGGAAGGCGAAAATGCGATTGCCAGGAACCGTGAAGTCATGGGTGCTACCAACCCGGCAGAGGCGGCTGAAGGTACGATCCGCGCACGCTTTGCTGAATCCATTGACCAGAACGCTGTGCACGGTTCTGATGCACCGGAAACGGCTGCTGAAGAAATCGCTTTCTTCTTTGGCGATGGCGGCTTGTGCCCGAGAACACGCTAGCACGCACTCCGGTACTGAACTGCCTCTGCTGATTTGATACAGGTATCCATGTGAACCCAGCGACTGCTGAAACGCCCAAAGTCAATCTGCTCTCGTTGAGTCGGCAGCAGATGCAGAGTTTTGTGAACGGTCTGGGTGAGAAACCGTATCGGGCCAAGCAATTACTGCAATGGTTATATCGTCACGGCGTGACCGACTTTGATGCGATGACCGATTTGTCGAAAGCGTCGAGGGCAAAGTTAAAGTCAGCTGCGTGCGTGGATTTGCCGGAAATACAGTTTGACCGAACAGCCAGTGACGGTACGCGTAAATGGTTGTTCCGCCTGGCTGACGGCAACAGTATCGAGACGGTATTCATACCGGAAGGCGCTCGCGGCACGCTCTGTGTTTCCTCACAGGTTGGATGTGCACTGGATTGTTCTTTCTGTGCCACCGCCAGACAGGGCTTCAATCGCAATCTCACCAGTGACGAAATTATCGCTCAGGTCTGGCTGGCCAATAGTCTGTTGGCTGATGCGGCTGGCAGCGACGACCCAAAGGATAGTGCCGATCAGACAACGGCCGCCCCGTCACGTAATCGGGTGACAAATGTAGTAATGATGGGGATGGGGGAGCCGCTGCTGAACCTTAAAGCACTGATACCGGCACTCGATATCATGCTGGATGATCTATGCTTTGGTCTAAGCAAGAGAAAAGTAACCGTCAGTACCTCGGGAGTGATTCCGGCCATGGACAAACTCTATGCCGAAATTGACTGTTCGCTGGCGGTCTCCCTGCATGCGCCGAATGATGAATTGAGAAATGAACTGGTGCCGATCAATATTAAATACCCGATTGCCGATTTAATGGCGGCCTGCCGGCGCTATATCGATGGTGATCGAAAGAAGCACGTCTTCTTTGAATATGTTTTGCTCGCCGGTGTCAATGACCAGCCGCAACACGCGCGTGAGCTGATTGCGTTGTTGAAGGACATGCCGGCAAAGGTCAATCTGATTCCGTTTAATCCGTTTCCCGCATCCGGCTACACGCGTTCAGATGAAGTTGCAATAAACCGTTTCTGGAAAATACTGACCAATGCAGGTGTGTTGACACTGAGACGGGCGACGAGGGGCGATGACATCGATGCTGCTTGCGGGCAGTTAGCGGGTGATATTGAAGATCGTAGCCGACGACACCGTAAGTTTTCCGAGCCGCGTTTTGGCGAAACTACTGATCGCCCTGCGGCCATACCGATTGAGTTTATCCGATGACGCCAGTTTACAAGAACCTGTTTGCCCGAAGCGTGCAGCGATCACGGTGTCAGCAAAGGTTCACGTGCCAGTTGCCATTGTTTCGTACATTGGCGAAGACATTGCCGCTAGCACTTTTGTGGTTACTGCTGTCAGCCTGTGTTTCAACCACTGGCAACGGCAACGCAACTAACGATACGCAAGCTTCGCAATACAACGCAGAGCTTGGCGCAAAATATCTGGTGCGCGGTGAGCTTGATCAGGCTCGGGAAAAACTTGAAAAATCGTTACAACAGGATCCAGACAATGCGGATGCACATATAAATTATGCGCGCCTGCAACAAAATATAAAACAATATGATGTCGCCAATGTGCATTTCAAAAAGGCCTTGCAACTAGCGCCCGATGAATCACAGCATCGCAACAGTTATGGTGTTTTCCTTTGTGAGACTGGCCGTACCGATGCTGCAATTGAGCAATTTCGCCTGGCTGCTGACAACCCGTTTTATCAAACACCCGAGTTCGCACTGGATAATGCCGGATTGTGCTTGCTGGATGCGAACCAACTGGATGAAGCGGAGATTTACCTGCGTGATGCGTTGCGCCGTAATCCAAGATTTGCCAATGCCCTGTTGCACATGGCTGATCTGACGTTAAAGCAACAACGTCTGCCAATTGCTGATGCCTATTACGGCCGCTTTCAGCAATACAGCCAGGATACGCCTCAGAGTCTGTTGTTGGGTATGAATATCAAAAAGGCCCAGGGGGATGGAGGTGCTGCAAAAGCTTTCAGGGACCGCCTACTTAGCGAGTTTCCGCAATCACGTGAAGCAAGCGAGCTGTTTTGACATTCATCGCACACTGGTTTGAGTCGCTTGCCGCTCTTTCTGCCTGCAACTTATCCCACCCGATAGTTCGCTTTTTTGAAGCAAATCTTATGATTGACTCTTTTCTCACGGCTTTTGTGGTGTTGCGACAGATGCGGTCGCAGCCTAAAGCATTGGTAGCAGGCCAATGAGCGACAAGATACAAAGCGTTCGCGGTATGCATGATATTCTGCCAGCCGACAGTGCGCGCTGGCAGTATCTCGAATCTGTTGTGCGCGAGGCGATGGACAGCTATGGCTACGCCGAGATACGCACGCCGCTTATTGAAAAAACCGGGCTTTTCAGTCGCGGCATCGGTGAGGCCACCGATATTGTAGAAAAAGAGATGTACACTTTTCCGGATCGTAAGGGAGAGAGTCTGACTTTACGCCCGGAAAATACCGCTGGTTGTGTACGCGCGGCACTGCAACATGGCTTGATGGCACCCGCGGGAGTCAGCCGTATCTGGTACGCCGGGCCGATGTTTCGTTATGAACGCCCGCAACAGGGACGAACCCGTCAGTTCCATCAAGTGGGTGCTGAAGTGTACGGCGTGAACGGGCCTTCGATTGAGGCTGAGCTTATCGCCTTGAGTGCCAGGCTGTGGAAACGGCTGGGGATTGACGCCAATGTTGTGCTGGAGATAAATACATTGGGTACCAGTGAGGAACGCGCTGCCTATCGCGATCAACTGGTAGCCTACTTTAATGATCACCTGCAGACACTCGACGACGACAGCCAACGCCGCCTGCACAGCAACCCCTTACGTATTCTGGACAGCAAGAACCCGGCAATGCAGGAGCTGAACGACCACGCACCGAAATTGTCCGAATCTCTGGGTCAGGAGTCACGCGAGCATTTCGCGCGTTTGCAGGAAATTCTTGCTGGTTGCGGTATTGTGCCCAATGTTAATCCACGACTGGTGCGAGGTCTCGATTATTATTCGCATTCTGTGTGGGAATGGAGCACTGATCTGTTGGGTGCACAATCTGCTGTGTGTGGTGGTGGGCGCTATGATGGATTGGTAGTTGAGCTGGGTGGCAAGCCCTGTCCCGCAGTTGGCTGGGCTCTGGGAATGGAACGCTTATTGGCGGTTCTCGATCAGCTTCCGCAGCAGCTTGTGCCCGATTCTCATCCGCATCTATACTTTGTGGTAGCAGACGATGTCGCAGCTGCTGTCGCCCAAAAGGAAGCAGAGTGGTTGCGTGACGCACTACCCGGGCTCAAACTGGTGCAAAATGCAATGCCGGGCAGTATCAAAGCTCAGTTCAAACGTGCAGACAAAAGTGGTGCCCGTTTCGCCCTGGTGCTGGGTGAGGACGAATACCGTTCCCGTGCATTTACAGTCAAGTCATTACGTGACGACAGTGGTCAGCAGACCGTGCAAAGGGATGAGTTAGTCGCTTATCTGAAAAAGACGTTGCTGCTTGATTGAAGCCGGGTCTGGCTGGTGAGTTGTTGGTCTTGGCTGAAAATTGGTTTTAGTAGTAGTTGATCGAGTTGGAATAGTACCTGCGAAATAACCTGATTCGAATATTTTACAGACACAGTGGTTCTTGCAAGCTTCTTTGAGCGTAAGCAAAAGCTGGTGCAAGCTAAAGCAGTTAACAGATGTTGTGGTCGCAGCTGCTGCCACACAGGAGAACATCAGAGTTGGATTACGAAACTGAAGAGCAACAAGTCGAAGCGATCAAGAAGTGGTGGTCGGAAAACGGCAACTCGGTCATTCTTGGTGTCGCCATAGGTGGTGCAGCTATTTTGGGGTGGCAGTTCTGGAACAAACACCAGGTATCGAAAGCGCGTTTGGCATCCGACGGCTATTCCGAAACAATTGCTGCCATATCAACAGATGCTGATGCCGTCACTCTGGCAAAAAAAGTCAAAGATGATCACGGTGGTACTTTGTATGCAGCTATGGCGGCCCTTGCTGCTGCGCGAGAGCATGTATCGAATGGTGCTATAGACAAAGCTGAAACCGAACTTGCCTGGGTAGTAAAGAATTCACCGCTGGATGAAGTTGCGATGATTGCAAGAGTACGTTTGGCGCGGGTTCAAGCTTCGCTCGGAGAGCATGATAAAGCGATGAAAACCTTGCCGAAGAAACCACCGGAAGCGTTTACGGCATTGGTGGAAGAGGTGCGAGGCGATGTTTATGCTGCTACCGGTGAGCACGAAAAAGCCAGAGAGTCCTACACAGCTGCACTTGAAAGTAGCACCCCTGGTGGGGACCGCAATGCTCTGACCATGAAACTCAACGATCTGGCAGTTGCAGCGGAAGGTGACGCGAGCTGATGCCAACATCTCGTGCTGAAAAACAAGTTGGCTCCCGGACTGGAAGGTTACTGGCTCTGCTCCTTGCGATTGTCGTTGGCGGTTGCACCCAACCTGCACCAAAAATAGAACCAGCACCGCTGAGCACGATCAAACCATCCGGGCAATCAGTTGCAAAACTCAATTCTCTCTGGAGTGCCGCAGTGGGAGACGAAGACAAGCGAGGCTCAACGCGCTTCGTACCCTACGTTGATGACACCGGTGTTTACGCGGCTTCGATCGATGGTGGTGTGGTACGGCTGGGTATAAAGAACGGAAAGCGGGCTTGGCGCCGCGACCTCGATGTACGATTAAGTAGTGGTGTAGGTGGGGACAGCAAGCACGTTTACGTGAGCAGCCGTGATGGAGAGGTGTTCGCACTGGATAAACAAACCGGTGATACTGTATGGACGCAGCGAATGTCCTCAGAGGTCCTGGTACGACCAGCTACCGGTCAGACTTCCCAAGCGCTGATTAGCGGTGATGCTGCTGAAGGCGGGCTTGATGAACTTGTCATAGTGCGTGCCTCCAATAGCAGCATTAGCGCACTGGATATAAATGACGGCGAAGTACTCTGGACTGCCAGGTTTGAAACACCGGCATTGACGCTGCACGGCTACAGTGAGCCGTTAGTGTTGCGCTCAGGTATTCTTGCAGGACTCGAGGATGGCAAACTGGTTGCTTTGTCGCGCGATGCTGGTCAGTTACTCTGGGAAAGTACAGTCAGCCATCCAAGTGGCCGTTCTGAAGTCGAAAGGCTGGTCGATATCGATGCTAACCTGTTGATAGACGAAGCCCATATCTACGCTGTCACCTATCAGGGAAATCTTGTTCAGATTGAGCCGCAACGCGGTCAGGTACAGTGGAGTAGGCCGCTATCTTCCGTTGCTGGTATGGCGCAGGATAGTGAGCACCTGTATGTCACACTGGAGGACAGCGAATTAGTGGCG
>CALLOA010000017.1 GCA_938005265.1 uncultured Granulosicoccaceae bacterium | reverse complement strand
TAAAGGGTACCACCTTTGAATTGGATGGCTTGAACTACCTGACTATCGATGAAGTGGTATCAGACAACGGGATTGTCAATCTTACGCACGAAAGATTCGGTATCGTGCCGGGAAACGCAAGGCCTTGAATTAGCTTACATTGAATTGGTCCTTTTAAGTGAAACTGAAACAGGCAGGAATAAATCGCGGGTATTCAAAATGAATCAAGCCAACGACACAAGCAACAAAGTACTATTAGCTGTCTCAGCAAATCAAAATAATTACATGGGCGTGTTTTCACGCGCGACAGTGTTGGGATTTAGTTTTTTACTGGCTGCCTGTGCGACGCCACCCGGCGAGATCGATTCGTGGCCGGTTACCAATGCGCAAAAGAACGGGTTTAGCGGGGAGGTTGTTGATGTTCTCTGCGAATTGAATGGAAACTGCCCCGATAACTGTGGTGAAGGCACGCGGCAACTTGCCATTAAAACTGAATCTGCGGGAACAGTTCTTGTGGCGAAAAATTTGAATAATTATTCAGGTGCCAGCGATGAATTATGGCCGTTCTGTGGCGAAGTGATTGAAATCAACGGGCTGTTTACAGAGCATCAGGGAGTACGTTTTTTTCAGGTACAAAATGTTCGCGAACCCGGCGGGGATTGGTTAAAAGCCACGCGATTTGCACAAGCCTGGGCAGAACGCAGTGAAAAGCCTGTGTCTCTAGCCGGCAATTGGCAAGATCATGATGAACGTGTTCAGGAAATTATTGATCGTGACGGTCGACTGGGCCTTGGCCCGGAGGCTGATCAAGAATACTTCAAGTAGTAGTTGGTGGTTTTCACAATGCCAATTAATTTTCTTCGATTTGCCAGGCAACGCTCCATCCGAATTCAGCTACTGATGATGATGGCAGTCGCTCTTTTGTCGGTTTCGACGAAACTGTTTGCGCATGCGGGTGAAAATCACCAGGACTCCGGCATAACCTTGGAGTCGCCGTCATCTCCGAACAATCTCCCAGATGAAATTGCTAATATTGGTGGTCCATTTTCACTTGTTAACCACTACGGCGAGGCGGTTACTGATCAAACGTATGCAGGGAAACATATGCTGGTTTTTTTTGGATACAGCAACTGCCAGATCATGTGTTCGATATCGTTGAAGCGCATTGGTGATGCTTTGGCCATACTGGAGGGTGATAACGATGAAGCCTTAAACAGTATCAACCCTCTGGTTATCACTGTCGATCCGGTTAATGATACGCCGGAACGTTTACGTACCAGTCTTGCGTCCTACCATCCCGCCTTGACGGGGTTGACCGGGGAGTTGGATCAGCTCAGACCTGTATACAAAGCCTATGGCCAGAAGCCTTCAGTTCTTGATATGGAGCTCAACGACAGCAACATTGTGTCGCATTCATCTTACTTTTACCTTATGGGCCCTGACGGAAAAATGCAGACGTTTTTTCCTCCCGTGCTGAGTGCCGAGAGTATGGCAGCATTGCTTAAACGTTATTTGTCTACTTGATAATAGTTTTCTTCAAAAGCCCCGATTGTCCCTATTTACTTATTACTGTAGATACAGCCAGATCATCAACGACGGCGCCAGGTTTGCGTTTCCATACGGCTTGCCAATAAGGCTCGCAAATAATCTTGCAATCTATGCTGCTTGATCAGGGAATTTGGGTCTCAATCCCAGATCGACATCAGAATCGTCGTTGCGAATTTTTTGCAAAACAGCCGGGGACAATTTGAGTTTGCCGCGATTAACTTCATTGCTAGTTGAGCCATCAGAATTCCGCCCATAGTCGACATAAAGACCGCTATAGTAGGCATGACTTCCATAATGAGAAAATTTTGACATATCTGCCTGGGTTACTATGACTCCTTCAATATTCGCATTCGCATCTTTCAGTTGTTTCAAACCATCTTTAACGACGCTGACGTTTGTTTTTTCAGCCTGTACACAGTAGATAACCTTGTCGGAAATTTTACTGAGTACCAAAGCATCAGATACAAATTGAATCGGAGCACAGTCGAGAATAACCCGGTCGTAATGGTCGCTTACGCTTTCAAGAATTTTGTTGAACCGGAGACTGGACAGTAATTCCAGCGGATGTTCTGGTAGTTGGCCTGTTGGTAGCACGTCTAGATAGTGTCCGAATGCACCACGGATTATGCAGTCTTTTGCCAATGCTGAACCCGTTATCAGCTCACTTAAGCCAACATGATTGGCTCTTTCGTCTGATTTTGAGATAACCGCCATCGCTACGGTCGGCTGCCTCATATCACAGTCAATTAAAAGTACACGTTCAATTTTCGACAGCGAGTAGGCCAGTGCCAATGCTGTTGTTGATTTGCCTTCACCCGCAGTAGAAGAAGTTACCATGATGATGTTGCCGGTCTTTTCATCATCAGACAGGCATACCGCTGTGCGAGCTGATTCGACCATCTCAAAATATTTTTCAACCGATTCCTTCTTCTTACCCGTAAGGTTTGGAGAATACTTAATCAGTAAACCAGGATTAACAGGAATGTGTGAATGTTTAAGAATTCCTGATTTAACCTGAGGTAGAATTCCAAGTAAACGCTGTCCGAGTTTACTTTGTATATCGGCGCTGCTCTTCAAGGTATTGTTTAGCTGCTCGTATAGAAGAGCTATAAACATTGCGAGCAGCAAGGAGGCGATTGCTGCAATAGCCAGTATTAGTAGTTTTTTAGGTCTTACCGGATCTGTCGGTGCTATTGCCGGATCCGATATTTCAGCATTGGACGATTCCAGGCCAGTTGCTGACTTTACCTGGTTAATTTGACTGTAAAATGCATCATATATTGATTGATTAGTAACTACCTGACTTTCCAGCTCTTCCAGTTCAAGCGTTTTTTCGCCAAGTATCTGGAAATCTTCTTTACTGCTATCCAGCTTTGCCTCAATCGCATTGACATTTGTTTGGGCTAATCGGTAATCGTTCACTATAGTGTTAACTACTCGATTCACGTGATTTTGCAGCGTTATTTTTATAGTATCCAATTGGGATCTGGCATCGATAACACGGGGATGTCGTTGCCCATATCGATTCAGAAGCTCATCAAGCTGGCGTTGTGCCTGACTCTGTTCAATTTTTGAACGCTGTACTAACGAATCGGCTTGTATAGCTGGAATTGACTCCAATAAATCTGTTCTGCCTCCCAGAGACCGAATCTTCTCGTACAAACTATCCTGCTCAGCCAGTCTGCTTTTTGCTTCTGCAAGCTCAGCCGTGACAATCTGTAGTTGCTGTTCATTCAATCGACCGACTCGACCATCCACTTCTAGTATTCCGTTGAACCTTTTGTATTCCAACAGTCGATCTTTGGATACGTCAAGCAAATGCTTCAATTCACTTAAGCGATCGGTCAGTACCGCTGTTACCGAAGAAGTTCTGTCAATCCGGCCCTCGATGTAACTAGTAATGAATTGTTGTGCGATCGAATTAGAGATTTCTGCGGCTAATTCGGGATCAGTAGAAAGGTAACTTATCTCTACAAGTTTTGTTTTTCTAAGAGGTTTGATTGACAACCGTTGATGAAAAGTTTTAATGGCTGTTTTTTGGTTGTTGGATAGATTGCCTGCTGGATCTACTTTGGATGCATTATCACTTATGTCAGATACTGTATTATTTCCGTTTGAACGTCCTGACAACTCTGGGTGATTCCATAAGCCCAGATGATTTAACACACGGATCGCAAGGCGTCTTGATCGCAGTATTTCGTATTGAGTCTGATAGTAGTCCTGGCTTTCAGTGTCACCACTGGCCAGCTCACCAATATTGGGAACTGCAGCACTTTGTGTTTCGATCAGCAATGTTGCTGTTGCTCTGTACTCGCGCGTAGCGGTCAAGGCATACATGGCCGCCAATGCTGTGACAAACGCGGTGAAAAGCACAATGGCGATTTTGTGGCGACGCAGGCCCTGCAAGTATTGCTGAAAATCGAACTGGTCAGCGAAAAGATCACTGCCCAATTCTTCATATAGCTCCTCTTGGTAATATTTGGAATTGTGCATGGAAGCCGTCATAAAGATCTCATCCAGTGTTTAAAGGATGTTTGATGTACCATTGAACAGATAGAATTCGGTACCATAGATATACTGAGAAATATCGCCGGATACCCTGCTAGTCGATTTACTTCACTACCTTAGTAAATCGACCTGATCAGCTTTCTCTTAAATACTTACACAAGAAAATACTGCATTAGGCAAGTTCTTGTAACCAAACGCTCAATATTTACACTGTGATATCCATGCGCAGTAATATTTCCCGATTATTGCAAAAATGCACAAGGTGTCTTGTTTAGCGTATTGGCAGGATAATCCTGCCAGCAGTCTTTTCTCAAGATACCTTATCAATAGGCGCAATCGGTACTGATTACACCAAAGTGCAGGTCAAATCCGCGATATCTTTGTAGCAACGAGACTAATCAAGCCAGGGAATGTCAATATCCAGCATGTCACGAAGTTGGCTATTTGAATCCCGGTACTCCAGTTGCAAGCGTTCCAGCGTTTCGGGATCGGGGGTAAACTTGGCGCTGGAGTTGCGTTTCTCAAGCTTGATCGCCGGATCAACATTCAGCCCCAAAAAACTTTGAATTTCCGCGAGACTTTGTTCGCTCTGCTCAATCAGTGTTTCGGTTGCCATAACCAACACATTGTTACGATCAAAGTGTTTAAAGAGCCGTTCGAGTTGGCCTGCATAGTGACCGCGTGACAAATAGGAATAGTGTTGATGCGGACGAGAAACCAACTTTTCGTCCATCAGCAAGCGTTCCTCCAGGCCAGCCAATCTACTGGCTTCCAAATCAAGCGCCTTATTCAAATCTTCTTCGTGCTCGTGGCCTTCCCAAACCATATGCAAATGGTGCGAGATAGCGCGCTTCACAGGATTTCGAAGCAGCACGATGATTTTCACTTCTGGTGTGGTCTTTGCGATGCGCTCAGCAGCTGCGGGGTGAAACAGATAGTAAGGGCTTGCTTCTCCAACAACTGATCGCTTACCTGTTTTTGAGTGAAAGGAATCTCGTTGTTTCTTGCTGGGAAAATGAGCGAAGTACCAGGACGGCTTTCTATGGTAATTAGTATCAAAATAGTGGACACCCTTTGCATCAATAACGTTTTTCATTATCGCTGGGTGTTTGGCTAAGGCCCTGAACAAAGAGGTGGTGCCACAACGCTGGGCACCTGCAATGATAAAATCAGGTGGCGGTCGTTGATTGTCCTGGTTTCTAATTGCCAAAACCGTTTCAAGTAAGATCTCTCTGCCATTTCTTCGCAATTTTCTATACAAATGCGAGGAATTAGGTTTTTTGTTCATATCGACCACTTCGTCAGAGCAGACTGAAGTGCAACTTCAAATTTTGAGTCTTTAGCTCGAATCTTTGCACGACCTGCTGATTTGAAGCGAATCACCATCTCAAGAAGTGCCAGAAGTATCAGGCATTCATCGGTAATTTCCATGCTTCGAGCATTTTTGGTATGTTCTTGTACTTTAGTCAATACTTCATCGACATTGATGGTGCGGGATAAGCTACGGGTAATGTTATCTGAAATTGAAAAATGGGCAATATCGAGCCCCAGGGGTGCTAGTAAAAGACAGCGTTCCCAATCAAGACCTGCCACCTGTCCATCCACCAGCCCGGTGTTCGCGCGCGTCCAATCGCCATGACTAATACCAAAAGTAGTAGAGCACTGACCCCACTTTTTATCGATATGAGCAAGAGCGCTATTCATTAAACCGTTGGATTCGTCAATCGCTTTAATGGCTTCGCCAACTCTCTCATTAAGATCGGCCCAATACAGACTTTTGCTTAATTGGCTGACTTGCGTAGAACTGAAAGTTGTTAGTGAGTAAATCGCTTCGTGTGCACAGCTTGCATCTTCAGGCAGAGGTTTAAGCTTGATTGGCTCTGTTACCAATACATCATGGCCTGACTTCCATGTGCCTGAATAGAGGCGGCGGGGTATGATCATAGGTATATTGGTTTCTTCAAATTTCTGCAGAACCATACTTTCATGAGATACAAGACCACTAGTTACTGATTCAGAGCCAATCTTCGCGTAACACAAGATCTCTCCATCGTTAGATATTGCCATTGCCACGGTTTTGCCGTTAGGACGGCCGAAACTGAAACGTAGTGCTATTTGAAAATCGTTTCTCTTTAGCACCTCTGATAGTAATTGCCGTATGGGGGAAAGACTCTGTTTTTTTGATACCAGAGAATATTCACTGCAATACCTAGTGAAAGGCCCTCCTATCAAAGCCGACATACGCACAAAAAGGGGAATAAAACCAGCAAAGCGCCGACCTACTAAAAAACCATTTGTTGCTGGCAGAAGAAGTGATTTGTTCACAGGCAGCAGCAGGCGCGGCGAATTTTTTTTGCCGAGCAGAAAAAATCTTTCAAGCGCCTCATCATGTGCGCCCTCGACCAGTTCAAATCCTCCCGAGTAACCGCCGAGTACCATGCTCACCGAAGAAAGACGATTTTCACTACCAAGCATGTCACTACCGAGAGCGTCACTCCCAAGAGCGCTAGCCACGACCTGTTTTTATCCTGAACAAGCTATTTCCCATTGTTGTTTATTCAATTGACCCCTTCAACTAGACCTATGAAAAATGCTATTCGGATTAGCTAGTTGCATAACAGGTTATCGCTTGGATTGGGGTTTTTGCTTAAAAGGATTTACGTGATCTGACTCACCTTTCTCTGTACTTTAGGCTTTAACCTCTATGTAGTTCACAAAATGAAAATAGATCTGCGACATATTTCAATACAAAAGGGGAGCTTTTTAAAGAGACTATGCCCAGCTGGATTAGCTCCTGGCCATTGCACTACCTGACAAGCAATAGATACTTTGAATTCGTCGGGTTAGAAAAAAAATATTAATAATAAATGGAGCAAACAAAAGAGCGAAAGCAGTACTTTGCTGATGCAGAATCTTCTGAATCACATTTTGTTGTTTTCACTCAGGTGAACATTATGAAAAAAAGACTAATACCCCAAGTGACGACTTGCAAACGCACCATTTTATGCAACAAACACAGTAGTTATAACGTACCAAATAACACACTGAGATCAGTATTGTTTGGAATTTCCTTGCTGCTTTCCGGTGGTGCTGCAAACGCAGATATTGGTGCAACCCATACTTCTCTTGTATCAGAATTCCCTTCATTCAATACACCCGATGTTCTGGATGGTCGTGTTGAGTCTATTGCGATAGACGGTGACACCGTATTTGTTGGTGGAACGTTCTCCCAGGTTCAGGATCCTTTGGGTGGTGAAATAATTGATCAGCCTTATCTTTTTGCCTACAGCAAATCAACTGGTAACGTCATACGTGATTTCGACCCGGTTCTTGATAATCAGGTGTTCATCCTTGAAACGACAGGAGAAGGCGAAGGAATATTTGTTGGTGGAGTTTTTAGTGTGGTCAATGGCGAACCAAATAACCGTGGGTTGGTGAAGCTGGATGATAATGGTGATCGGGTACCTGGCTTTTTTGCTAAACCTAATAAACTGGTTCGCACGATGGTGCGCCTTGGTAACAAACTATTTATCGGAGGCAACTTCGATGTAATCAGTTCAGTTCCTGTTGAGAATCTTGCAGCGCTTGATACTGTAACAGGCGCAGTGGATGCTAACTTGAACCTTGATTTTGACGGTGTTATCTCGACTACCAGAACCAATGGTGTACAAGGTGTTCAGGATATAGATATCACATCTGATGGATCTATTCTGGTGGCAGCGGGTAACTTCCTGTCGGTTGATGGGTTTAGCCGGACTCGCTTGGCAGTCATTGAATTGAATGGGCAGGCACGCGTCTCGGACTGGAACACCGATATCTATGACGTACAGTGTCCTGCAAGGATATTCCCTCAATATATCAGAGGCATAGATATAGCGCCTGATGATAGCTATTTCGCTGTTGGAACGACTGGTTTCCGAATTGTTGGCAATCCAGCATGTGATACGTTAAATCGATTTGACTTTGGCGATTTATCGGACACAAACGTTCAACCAACCTGGACCAACTTTACCGGTGGAGACACCATCTATGATGTGGTGTCGACCGACCACGCAATCTATATTGGCGGGCATTTTCGAAATCTGAATAACGATGCATCGCCTGACGGCGGCCGAACTCCTGCCAATGGTGCAACGGAACGAGCTGGCATGGCCGCAGTCGACCCTAAAAACGGGCTGACGCTTTTGAACTGGCGTTCTGACCGCAATCCAAGAGGATTGGGTACTTTTGCGCTGATAGCAGAACCAGAGGGACTTTACATTGGTGACGACACGGATTTCATGAACGGTACACAAGCCGCCAAGCTGAAGTTCTTGCCTATAACGACTAACACCATTCAACGCCCTGAGATCGCAAGTCTGCCGACTACAGTTCTTAGCCCGGACGGTTCGGTATTAGTGGCTCAATCCTTCGATGGTGCCAACTTCGGCTCATCAAACGGTCTTGTCAACAATGGATGGGATGATGTTCGTGGCGCAGTTGCTCTCGGAGGACAGATCTTCCATGCTGACTCCAACGGTATGATGTGGAGAACACAGATTGCCAACGGTACAGCTGAACCCAGGCGTCCGGTCGACCTATTCGGACTTGTTGAAAGCGACTGGGCACTTTCGCGCTTGGGCGGAATGTTCTTCGATCACGAGTTTGGGCGTGTGTACTACACAATTCAAGGTGACTCACAATTGTATTATCGCGCTTTCACTCCTGACGGGCCTTACTTTGGCAATGATGAATCGATTGCCACTGTGCAAGCGGATATTCAATGGAGTAATGTCAGTGGTATGGATGTTATTGACGGATATCTATACTTCGGCCAGACCGATGGCAATTTGTATCGCGCTCAAATAGAGGGTGCAGCGGTTTTAAGTGGTACAACTGAAATAATCAGTGGCCCGGGTATTGATGGGCGCAACTGGAACAACAACATGCTCGCATTTGCGACTGATGGCGATACTCTTGAGGTAGATTCAGTTGCTGATTTTGTAGTTGAATCTTCTGGTTCAGAGACTGTCGATCGGTTCCAACGCTTTCAGTTTCCGGTAACTGCAGGCGAAGAAACAGTGTTGCTTCTTGAGTGGGACGTACCATCAGCCGATGTTGATATTTTTATACGAGATGCGAATAACGATTTCGTTATTTCAGATAATTCTCAGGTCGGTTCGCCAAAAATACTGACATTACCAGCAGGTCCTGGTGGCTTCTACACTGCGGCGATCCAGGTTACAACGGGTGCTACAGCGTACAAACTGCAAGTAAACCCGCAAGAACTGCCGGAAATCGAACAGCCCATGGCAGAGTTTGAATTCAGCAGTAGCGGTACTCCAACTAATGGTCGTTGGCAGGTATTTAGTTTTAACGTAAATGCGGGTGAAACAGTTGAAGCTTCAGTACTTTGGGATGATCCCAATGGCAGTGTTTCATTGTTTTTGCGTGATGAGACAGGTACACAAGTCGCTCGTGACGCTGATGGTGGAAGTTCTATTGCTTCAGCTTCGACAGTTGCTCAATCAAGTGGGTTGTGGTCTGTAGGCATAGCTGTGCGCGAAGGTGACGTTGACTACAATGTATTTGTTGACACACTCGAGCCAACTACTACTAGTATTGAATTCAATAGTAATGGTTCGACGACAGATGGGCGTTGGCAGGTATTCCGATTTGATGTCGAAGCTGGTGACCTGATTGAAGCTCGGGTTATATGGGACAACGCTGATGGTGACTTGAATGTGTTCCTGCGTGATGAGAATAATTCACAAGTAGCTCGCGACACCGTCGGTAATGGTTCGCCAGCCTTGACCACTGGTATCGCTACTACCAGCGGAACATGGTCAGTTGGTGTTGCAATACAAAGTGGTGATATAGATTACTCTGTACTTATAGACACTACATCTGCGGAAGCGCCTGTTGTACCGGAGATCACACCGGACATCAGCAACATTGCTCTTAACGGTGTTGCCTCACAATCCTCGACCGCTTTTGGCGGTGACGCTAGTCGCGCAATTGATGGTAATACCGATGGCAGGTATGGACGAAGCTCGGTAACGCACACAGCCACTTCTGATCAGCCTTTGTGGCAGGTTCAGCTGAACCAGACAAGCGTGCTGGACACCATAGTACTCTTCAACCGTACTGACGATTGTTGTACACAGCGTCTGACTAACTTTACCGTAAGGGTTTTGAACGACAACGGACTGGTTGTCTTCACTCGCGACTTCGATGCAGCACCCAATCCATCAATTTCTATTGATGTTGGCGGGGTTTCCGGGTCTACCGTACAGGTTCAGTTGCGTGGGTTGTCCGGTATACTTTCTCTTGCTGAGGTACAGGTCATGGGCTATGCACAGTAATTTACCTTAGCGATCTCACTCATTGATATTGAGCCGGCGAAAGCCGTGCTCAATATCCATTTAAGTGTCAAGCAGGTAAAACGTACTATATCCGGCGCCATACTTTCCGGCGCCATACTTTCCAGCGCCACACTCTCCAACGACATACTTTCCAGGGTTATTCTCAGCATTAATACGTTAAGTTCCTGGTACTCTGTTTCCGCAAGCCATCTGTAACACCCGCTGTTCCGTCTCTGGCAAAGAAAGCTTAAAAGTTTACCTATGCCTGAGTTTCGTTAATCCATTCCCGCTCTGTGACACATAAACAGTACCGTCTCCCGAAACAGCAATACCGGTTGGAGATGAAGCTGTTCTGCGGTATTCAGGTGTTGTCACATCAATGAATGACGTATCAGTAGCTGGATTCTCCATAACAAATAGCCCTGCATTGACCTTGTTTTTAGTGTCCTGCTGCTGAGCGAGCCAAAGTTTTCCTTCGGGCCCTATGATCAGGGGGCCCGGGCGCGATATAGATCGATTGTTTGATATTTTTGCAATATTGGAAATACCCGGATTGCCGGAGGCTTTGAAAATCGTTTTGTCGGCACCCCTCATTCTATAGACCTTGAATTTAGTACCAATAGGAGACATTTTTTCTCCTTGCATGGAGATATATAAAACAGAAGGGTCGCGATCATCGGCAGTTATGTACCCGGTTCTATAGAAATCCTTGTTTCTGAAAGACATTTCGGGCCAGATATTTTTCCAGGATTTGCCGCTATCGTGAGAACGGTATAAGCCGCTGGATAAGTCCAGCAAATAAACCAGACCGGAATTTTCGCGATCCGGCCATACAAAATCACTGCGACGTGTTGAACCGATTTCGATGCCTTTGCTTTTAGTCCAAACGCCATTGTGATGCCTGAAAACACCTTCACCTTCTACAGCAGCCAGAATTATGCGGGAAATGCCGGAAGTACCACTATGGTAACCGTAGGTAACGGCGCGTACTCTTCCGTTTTGCTTGGAAGTCGCATTTTGCAGTTTTGTATCTATCCATTCTCCGGAACTACCAACCCCTAATTTAACTGTCGGCTTAACAAATACTGCACCACCACCAGGATTGTTTGAGTCTCTACTACCTGACCCAAGGATTAGTTCTTTAGATTTTGTATCGAAGATGGCATCAAATCCCTTCGATTTTGAGCCCTTTGGTTTGTTACGCGACAGGTCGGCGCCACTAAATCCTGATTTAGATTCCAGCAAGACATAGTCAGTGTTCAGCAATACGGCTTGATCTGGATTATCCGGGTTTACTGTAACGGAGTTATTGGAAGTTGCCTGCATGTTATTAACAGCCGGTTGCCATAAATCACCACCATTAGCTGACATCCAAATACCACCCCTGCCTGAGACAAAGATTTTGTCATCTGATAGGTCGTGTTTTAAAGGGCCAGTCGATAAAGCAATGGAGCTGACGATGCTGTTGGTTCGGCCCAATCCGGCCTGTTTGAAAGCTTGTTCGATAAACCACCAGTTATAGGGTTGACCAAAAACCCTCGGTGACACGTTTAATTGCGCATCTACCAGTGGAATCCAGTTTTTTCCATTGTTTTTAGACCTCCAGATATTGGAGTAATTTTGGCCCTTTTTAAACCCACCAGTATTGTTAACACCGGCATAGACGATATCCTTGCCCTTGGATACGTAACCAGAAACAGACGTCCAGCTACGTTTGGAATCGTTGATCGAAAGCCCGGTATTAAGCAGTTGCCAGGAAATACCGTCATAGCCGACAACACCTTGTGAGCCGATAGCACCATACACATGACCATTGCCTAACACCGTTAATCCCTCTGGTTGCATTGTTGGGTATTCCAGCGAAGAGATGGGTGCCACAGGGTTTTCGAAACTAATTCTATAGATTCCATTTTTACTGGGATCGTTAAACTGAATGGCAGCATATGCTAGACGAGGAATGGACGGGTGAGATGAAATTTCACGTACAAAACCAGAAGCATTGACAACGGCAGCCCGTGTCTGGCCACCGCCAGTAAAAATGTGAACGCCATTTTTGTAGGTTCCTGCTAGGACAATATCGTCATCGAAGGAGTCGGGATTGTTACCTACATCTATAGCAAGTAATTTCCCATTAGATCTGGGATGGCCTGGAGCTAAAGGATGGTCCTTTGAAGTATGATTTCCAGCAAACTTGGCGCTGTCTCCAGCGGATGTTATCTGCCAGCTATCTCCACCATTTACAGAACGATACAAGCCACCCGTATTTCCCTTATCCCCGGTGCCAGCGTAAATAATATTGTTGTTGTCCGGGGTTATGACAACGGAAGCTATTTTCAGGCTGTCAAGCCCCTGGTTCCTGTTAACAAAACTTTTCCCGCCATCTGTTGATTTGAATACCCCGGATACATCAGCTGCTGAATAAAGGGTCAATCCATCAGCCGTAATGGCCAGGTCACTTTGAAATCCCCCACCGCTAATATTGTTATTTTCAACCACAAGTTGAACAGGTTTGGCTGCACTTAGTTGTGGAACTTTAGCCTCACTGCTAGATAGAGGTTGTTTTGAAGCTCTATGTAGAGAAGGTGTTTTTGATGGCCGGAACGAAGAAACTGTATGTGACTGTCGTACTTCAGCCAAAGAATTCTGAACGTCAGCGGTATCAACATCAGCTTGATTTGTAGAGCAACCCGCTGACAAAACAGTAAGTGCAAACAAACAGATTAGCCTATAAGTGAGCATATACATGTTTTAATACGCTTTGCGCGCCATCCTGATGTTTCACTGAATCTTACGATGAGTACTGCTACTGGAAAGCGTGTCTACGTGCTCTTATGTATTTTATCTCACGAATCCGTTCTATAATTTTAACGGAGCTGAATGACTGACTTTCCTGGCTAACCAGAAAAACGAGAGCTGCGAAGTAGATTGCATAACTTAAATCCACGTCAACTTCGATAAACATGATTTGTACTACCGGTATTATCAAGGCAAATGACAAAAAGTAAGGCCTTGCGAATTGTCCGCCAGCCTGATTGACCGTATTCACTCTTTTTGTGAGATTTCTGGTCCTGAGAAACAGAAAAATAAGAAAAAGCCCAAAAAAGAAAGACCCCACAACGCCATACTTGAAGAAAACACCCAGGTATGTGCTATGGGAGCCCAGTGGTATATTGAGCAACCAATGATCGACCTGTGTTCCATGGCCGAAAAGTAGTTTATCCCAGGATGACGTGGTCTCTTCCCAAATTAGCTGGTAGTTCAATCCACGACCTTCATTGGAATGTGTTTTATCAAAAAGACGTGCCTGTATACCGGAACTCAAGCCGCTCAAGAAAACAAAACCAACAAGAAGCGCGCTAAGCGCTATTGTAAAGACCTTGGTAATAACAGCGGTCTGGTATACGAATGGGAAAATTATCAGCGCTACTGATAAACCAATCCAGGTACTTCTACTGAGTGACGAGTAAATACTGAAAATATCCATAGACATCGCCAGAACGCATATAAAGGAGAATAGAACTTGATTGCGTAATAGAAATTTACGCGCAAAATAAGCCTTTATGGCCAGCGACGAGGCAAGGATACCAGCCATAGTATTGGGATACATCATAAGGCCTCGTGGCCGGTGAAAACCCTCTGCAAACCACAAGGCTTCCGCTTGTATTGAACTCTTATTCAACATCCCCTTGATGTAATCAGAGCCCAGATCTGGAATTAGATAGGCTGCCAAAGATTTAAAAGCGATTCCGAGCCCATTGCTGGCAAGAAATGCTACCAAGGAACACTGAATGGAAAAAACAAGAAGTGCAAAGTAAAGTTTACTTGTCACTCTTACATCTCTTGCTGAATAGAGAGCAGAAGAAAGAAAAATGAATAGCATGGACAGATAAACACCTTCGTTGCGCAAGAAGGTTATATATCTGATTGGGGAGGATATTTGCAATATGGAAATAAATGAGACACAAACAAATATTCCGAAAAAAACGAATTCGCGACTTGAATGTTTCTTCGCACTGGTAATGTAGTAGAAGAATCCAGTAACGCAGAACACAACAAAAAACAATTGATCTATGCCTAGTGCCCAGAATAGAGCAAAAAACATGAAGTAGTTGATTAGAAGCTTATGAAACATTTTTCTCTTTCAACCAATTGCCTACATTGCCTCCAACCAATTCGTTTAACTTAGTCAAATCATCTGAAAATTCGAGTAGTAGATTTTGTCTGGTTTCAGCAGGTAATTGACTTTTTACAGTTGTCAGGCGTTTAAATGCTGCACCCAATTTTTTTCGCAAGGGCGGGGGTATCAAGCGTCTCAACAAGCTATTCACTATCCCTTCTGATAGAACAAGCCTGTGTATGCAACGCCATTTGCCTGACACTACGCCGGATTTATTTGATTTAATACTTTCATGCTCTGACGAAGAGCCTTCCAACCCGATGAATTCGAGTATGCTGTCAACATGGGATCGTTGGTCTTTTACAAAATCTTCGAAAAATATGATTTTTACATTGTTCCGGCCAAATATATTTATATAGCTATTTACAGCATCAAAATACATACTGTTTTTCTTGATTCCCCAAAACCATTCCCAGCCTTTATCCAGTCTTTCGGCTTCTGCATCTAAGGCATGTTCAAAGTCAAGCTGTTCACGGCCGTCACGTACCAGATGTTGATAGTTACTGAGTGCTCGTCCTACTGGTTCTCTTAGCAATATGATTATCTTGGCCTGAGGATTGTGTTTATATAAGTTTTCAGCAGCCCCTTCCAGCATATACGATGGACATATTTCCCCAATGACATCGTTGTCTGTGTAATCAAAATCATTTATATATTCTTCTAACGAAGTGATAGTAGTTTCATTGACACTTGTTGAGTCCAGGGGGCCTGTGAATTGCGGAGCGCCTGCTTGCCCAAAGCTGAAGTAGTTGGTTTCCTTTCGCTTGGGTAGGGAAATGTTATTTTGAAGGCAAAGTAAATCATGCAGTGTTGTCGTTCCTGCCTTGGCTACGCCGACACAAAAAAAAGTTACTTTAAACTGTCTTGAATTCATCTCAGGATATCACTTTTTTTAAAAGATCAAGACGCCCCCATAACCTAGACAATAACGTTGTAGTTATATTTCTTTAGAAGAGGGTAAGCCAAAGTACCAATAAGAAGCTGCTGTGATTTAGATAGTTTATTGCGCCATGCATTGTCGGGCCTTAGTTCAATCCACCCGGAAGAGTGACGCATGGGGTTGCCAGCAATCGTGTGGTTCATACCAAGATTTACTTGATCGTTACTGATAATATTTGATAGATCAATATCATTTTCTGCATTGATGAAGTCCAAAGCAGCTCGAATCTCATCTTCGGGATTTTCTACTAGATCTTCGTATCTCATCAGCATATGCTGGGACTTACTGCCAACAGCATGCATTTCAGTGTTATAACCGAGATAACGCGCTATTCCCGAGATAGTGTTGTACCTCGGCATATATCGCACCCGATCGAGGTCATCGGTCATATGGACCTGTTTCATCCATGAGTTTAATGTGCCACGCGGGTCCCTAACCAAATGAATAAAGTAAGGATTAAGCCCCTCTGTTCTATGAAGAATTGCGCCATACGAGGCAATTTTGGAGGCATCAACTATGTATTTAGCCCCTGAGACGACGCTTATTGATTGGTAGAGATGTCGAAGAATATCGCCGTACTCATCCAACGCTTCCTCGGTTTTATTTCTCATTCCCGGTAAAAGTAGTGCAGGGACATGCCATGGTTTATCCGTTGCCAATCTCAACTCTTGCAGTCGTTTAACTGACAGTTTGTCCCATCCACCATAGGCATCTTTACCTACCGATTGCCAAAAATCACATTCGCTGAATCGATTACCGCATCCACAAACACGATCTTCAATAATCCCTCGAAGAAATACATCTCTTACTTCGCCTACAGCGATAAAATCCGGGATCTCTCCAAGTATTCGCGCAAGCAGTGTGCTTCCGCTACGGCCCCATCCTCCGATAAAGGCAATTTTTATATCCTGAGTGTTAGATATTTCTTTTTCTTGGATATTCATTCTGTCTTGCTAATAGAGCTTGTTGGGACATAAAGAGTTGTCGGCATATTTGGGTAATTGTTTGCTACCCGGTTCTATTAAGAATATCCAATGCACAACTTCACATTCTTTTTGTGATGCTCCTCTCAATGCCGTATTCGGTACTATTTAGCAAATTTAATTGCGTAACATATATTTAAATTCTTAAAGAGAGAAAGGAGAAGTAGATCAAGAAATATTCCTCTTTTTTTTAATAAAGTACCCTGCATCAGAACTAGCTGATAAAAAAAATAATAAAGAGCTAATTATGATCACCAAAGAAAGAACCGCTGTTAATTCATATATGAAGCCGAACCATTCGGCTTCTATCAGCAACATGTACAAGCAGGCTAACGTTGTTGGAACAAACGCTGGTCGTGCGCAAAACATGCCTATCAATATCTCGTCTGCACAGGTGTTGTCACCAGTGCATGTTAATGAGAGCAAATATTGCCTTTTTCCTCTGAACGAAGATGCTGCATCAAAAATTGAGGAAGGAAGTTCAAAGCTTATTAAGCACCCCAAGAAAATGCTGACCTGGCTTGGCAAGTACTTTGAGGCTGGAAACACTAGTCATCAGTCAGCTAACGAGGCGGCTTATGATCTGATAGCGATGATCGCCTGTTTCTTTTCAGTTCATTTCTTGTACCTGGGGCATTTGAATTTGTCATCACCGAGAACATTGGCGTTTTTTGTAGCGTTACTTTCTCTTGTTCTATTTCTTTTTATTGGCGGGGCCTACTCTCAAACCAAGAATGAGAGATTCGGAAAAGAAATCAGCATTCTTGCTTTTGGCTGGTTTGCTGCTTTTACATGTGTAGGACTCTTTGCTTTCCTGACGAAAACAGCCGACGATATATCACGTGTGTGGCTTACAATCTCCATGGTATCCACTTTAGTGTTACTTGCACTTGCGCGGGTAATATCTCGAATTAGATTCGTCGAATCCGCTAATAAAAACGCGCGGAATATTGTTATATGTGGTTATGAAGCAGACATCGATCGTATTGTTCGAACTTTGCGTGGCAACGGAATAGCCAACATCAATATATCAGGCATTTTTGAATTCGAGAATAGCGAAAATTATATCGTTGATACAAGAAAACGCTTAAAGCTATTTGGTAAACCAATCTCTAACTATATAGAAAACCAGCGCGCAGCAGGCATCCCGGTAGAGCAGGTTTGGGTTGCTGTACCGTCAAATAAATCAGATATTATTGATCAGGTCGTTGCATCACTGCACGATAGTTCGGTTGATGTCTGTGTTGTTCCCGATACTTATGCTGAAAAATTACTGGAAGGTGACACAACGGTTATAGGTGACACGAATATAGTCAATATTTCTGAAGTCTCACTTCCTCCTGCAGCTGATCGATTCAAGCGTGTTTTTGACTTTCTTTTTGCCTCTATCTTGTTGCTCATATTGCTGGTACCCATGGCGCTTATAGCCCTTATCATTAAGCTTGATTCGCGTGGCCCATCACTATTCCGCCAAAAGCGATACGGTGTGGATGGTAGAGAGTTTGATGTGTACAAGTTCAGAACTATGAGAGCTCATTCGGATGATAAGGTTATGCAAGCTACCAGGAATGATACGCGCGTAACGTCTGTAGGTGGATTCCTTCGAAAATCTTCTCTTGATGAATTACCTCAGCTTCTCAATGTACTTGAGGGTTCCATGTCGTTAGTAGGGCCGCGTCCACACGCAGTTGTACATAATGAAGAGTGGAGAACCAAAATATCTGGTTACATGCTGCGTCATAAGGTACGGCCTGGTATCACTGGTTTAGCCCAGGTAAATGGCTGGCGTGGTGAAACAGAAACAGCGTTCAAGATGCGCCAACGAGTCAAATACGATCTGAAATATATCAAGGAGTGGACTCCATGGCTTGATATTCAAATATTATTTCTTACAGTATTTAAGGGTTTTGGGGGCAAGAATGCTTACTAGTTTCAGATGATAAGATCTGCTCCATAATTTCTCTGGCAGTCAAGCCATAATAACTATAATAAAAAGTGACTGAACATGATTAATAAAGACCAAATCTGCAAGAATATTGATGAGTGCCTGGACGCCAGGGTAGTGACGTTTTTAAATCCGTATTCAATACTAAAACTGAGTGAATCTAAAACAAGTCTGAAGCATTTTGACAAGCTATGTATTGATGGTATCGCCCTCAAAATATTTCTTGGCTTTGTATACAAAAATTCTGATATTGAACGTATTAGTTTCGATTTTACTTCAGTTGCAAATCATGTATTTGAAAAAGCAGCTGCGAACAAAGAAAGTGGGTTCGTACTGGGTTCAGATGTTAAATCGAATTCAAAATTCATAAATATAATTCATAGTAGCTTCAGTGGAATCCAACTCGAAGGTCGCTCTGGCTATTTTAATGATGATGCAGACTTAGCAGATTTGCTGGGTTCTTTGGCCAACTCGAACTATGAATTCATTGTCATAGGTATGGGTGCTGTCAAACAGGAAGAAGTTGCTAATACCCTGGTTGAAAACGGCTTTAAAGGGAAAATATACACTTGCGGAGGCTTTATACATCAGACCGCAATGAACGGTGGTGAATATTATCCTGCATGGATTGATAAATTAAATTTGCGTTTTGTGTATCGAATGGTTAAAGAGCCAACGACAATACTAAGATATTTGGTAGATTATCCGAAATCCTTCTATATGTTGACTCGAAACATGCAATCATTTAAGTGCTGAAATGCAAGGATTCCTAAAAGCTGCAATGCGCAGCTTTACCGGTCGTGTAATAAGCGCGATCAGTGCTTTAATTGCCTCCTATTCTATTACGTCAACTTTAACCCTGGAAGAAAGTGGTCTGTTTTTCTTGACCCTGGGGTTCGTAATATTCCTGTCTCACATTCTGAGGTACGGCCTGGACAACTACGTTCTAAAAAAATGTGCAATATATATAAGCGACGTTAACCCCCGAAAATTTCTCTCTGTTGTTATTGTAAGTGTGCTTTTCTGCATATTAGCCAGCTTTTTGCTTTTTCTGGCTCTGCTTTCGTTAGCTAACATAATACCGTATGAATATATCTGGTATCTCGTCTATGCCTTCCCGATAGCCGTTATGGCGGCATTGTTAGGAATAATTGCTCATTCATTACATGCGTCTGGCTTTGTATTTATGGGGTCAGTTACTGACACCTCATTAAATTATCTGTTGTTTTCAATACTAGTGACTGTGCTAACTCCGTTAGATGCCGTCGGTGCAATAAAATTATTTGCTTTAGCCTGTTCGATTGCTCTTGTCTTTCAAGTTGTACTTTGCATCTATGCATATAAGAGTAATGGCATTGCAACCGGGCAGTGGAAAACAGTAAGACTTAAGGATACAAACCATAAAGAGATGTACGAAACATCTCTGCCGCTGTGGATAGTTGTCATTGCGCAGCAATTAAACCAGTGGAGTGCTCAGTTTATCTCTTCAATCTATGTGTCAGAACAACAAATAGCTGTTCTGGCTATTGCAATGCGAATAGCATTGCTCGTGCCGATGGTTTTAAATGCAGTCAATATGGTGGTGTCTCCACAATTTGCGGCGCTGCAACACAAAAAGGAAACCGAAAAAACCGAAGAGGTGTTATCCCAATCACTCAAACTACTGGCAGTGGTCTGTACTGCACTATTTATATTTATTATTTTGTTTGGTGAGAAGATACTCAGAATATTTGGTGAAGAATACACGGTTGCAGCCGGATTGCTGTCGATATTGGTTTGTGGTCAGCTGGTCAATGCCTTAACAGGCCCTTGTGG
>CALLOA010000016.1 GCA_938005265.1 uncultured Granulosicoccaceae bacterium | reverse complement strand
TTCCATGCGCGAAAACCCGGATCCAGCCAGGCTGTGTTCCAGCCAAGAAAGGCCATGTCCACATTGTCGTGGTACTTTTCAAGTTTCTTTCTTAGATCGCCTGATTTGTAGGCTTGCAGGGATTCGGCAATGGATTCGAGTCCGCTAGTCTCAGTAAAAAAGTGTGGTGCCATGAGAATCAGGCCGCGCACACGAGCGTCAGCAAGGCTTCCGGCATAAATGCCGGCAATGGATGCACCGTCGCTGTGGCCAAGCAAAATGACTTTGTCGAGATTAAAGGCCTCAATCATCGCCGGCAGGCTGCTTGCAGCCTCCTGGCTCATATAGTCAAGCGGTCTGGGTAATTTGATACCGCTGGACGAGCCATAACCACAGCGTGAATAAGACAGTACACCCAGTCCGGTGGTCTGGCTTAGTTGTGCGGGGAAATCGCGCCATAGCTTGACGCACCCCAGGCCTTCGTGCAGCAGAAGAATAGTAGGCGCGTTTTCAGGTGATGGCCCGATAGTCAATGCTTCAAGTGTTTGGGCGACATTGCTGTTATTCGGATCTGGCCGGACGGTGACATGTTGCAAGCGATTGTCTTGCCACTGAACTTCTGGCGACTGATTTTTTTGCAACTGATTTTCTTCCAACTGATTTTCTTCCAACTGATCTGGCTGCGTTTGTATCGTCGACATGAGCAAATTCAGTTCAGGTTGTCGCGTAATTTGAACCTCTGGATTTTGCCTGTAGCAGTCTTTGGTAGTTCGTCTACAAATTCAATCCAGCGAGGGTATTTCCATTTTCCTATGCGTGTTTTAACTGTTTCTTTAAGTTCTTCAGCAAAGTCGTCAGGTGCGTCAGTTTTTAATACGACAAAAGCTTTGGGTTTTTCAAGATTGTCGTTATCTCTGGCAGCTACCACGGCGGCTTCCAGCACGCGATCATGGGAAACCAGAGCCTGTTCCACTTCAAATGGGGACACCCAGATTCCGCTAACTTTGAACATGTCGTCTGTGCGCCCGCAGTAGATGTAGCGACCAGCCGAATCGCGTTCATATTTGTCTCCGGTGCGTGTCCATTCGCCCTCGAAAGTCTGGCGGCTCTTAGTTCGCTGGTTCCAGTAATCTGTAGCTGCTGAATCGCCGCGCACCAGAAGCTCGCCCACTTCACCTGTGCCGACTTCATCACCGTGCTCGTCAACCAGACGCAGTTCGTAGCCAGGCACCGCAATTCCTGAACTGCCATAGACAACATCCCCTGGCACATTAGACAGGAATATATGCAACAGCTCGGTTGAGCCGACACCATCGAGCACTTCGCAACCTGTGTGCTCTTGCCACTGTTTGCCGATTTCAGCCGGCAATGCTTCGCCCGCAGATATTGACCGGCGCAATTTTGCGAGACATTGGTTTTCGCCGCTCTCCAGCAATGCATTGGTTGCAGCGTAGAGAGTGGGTACTCCGCAAAATACAGTCGGTTTGTGTGTGTTGAGTATTTCCAGTACCACATCAGGCGTGGGACGACCTGAGAATAATAAGGTGGTGGCCCCCACAGACATCGGAAAGGTCATGGCATTTCCCAGACCGTAGGCGAAAAAAAACTTCGCAGCGGAGTAGACAACATCGCTTTCGCGAATATCCAGCACTTGTTTGCCATAGGTGTCAGCGGTGCATTGCAGAGAACTGTGTACATGCCGCACGCCCTTGGGCGCACCGGTTGAACCTGAAGAATAGAGCCAGAAGGCGGACTCATCGGCCTGAACGTTCAACGTTGTTGAAGCCGGGTAATTTGCCAGTTCGAGATCAAAGCTGGCATGTTTGCTGTTGTGGTCGCCAATAACGATGACTTGTTGCAGGAAAGGGTGGTCATCGAGCAGCGCTTCGACTGCGGGTAGTAGCGGTGCAGAAACAAACAGAACACGCGCCCGGCTGTCGTTCAGAATGGCCGCATAAATTTCCGTCGACAATAGCGTATTGATTGCGACAGGAATGACTCCGGTTTTAAGGCAACCCCAAAAAATTACCGGGAACTCGATCTGGTCGAGTAGCAACATGGCTGCCCTGTCTTCGCGATTGAGTCCAAGCTCAGCCAGATAGGCAGGCATTTTTGATGACTGTTCAGCCAGGCGGCTGTAAGTCAAACTGCGTTTGGCTCCATCAGCCTCGATGAATACGTTTTTCTGCCCGATCGGACTATCTGCATGTCTGTCCACAAAATAGCAGGCAGCATTTTGATTGTCATTACAGTAGTCAGTGGCGTGTGGCGGCGATTGATCTGGTGGCACAGGTATCTCCGGCTGTGGTTGCTCTGGTAGTCAATGCTACCGCAATCCACAGGCGGTTGTTGCGAGCGTTGTTATCTGTTGCCAGTTTCCGGCTTTCACGGCATCTTTCGGTGCTATCCAGGAGCCGCCAACGCACAGTACATTGGCCAGACCAAGGTAGTCAGGGGCACTGTCAGCATTGATACCGCCGGTAGGGCAAAAAACAATATTCTGGAAGGGGCCGGCCAGTGCTTTGATAAATGCAGGCCCGCCGGCCTGGCTGGCTGGAAAGAATTTAAGCGCATCAAGACCGGACTGATTGGCGTCCAGTATTTCTGCTGGCGTCATAACACCGGGTAAGTAGGGCATCGAACATTCCGTTGCTGCTTGTCCTAATGATTTTGTAAATCCGGGGCTGACTACAAACTGTGCTCCTGCATTCTTCACCTGTTGCATTTGTTCCGGGTGGTTAACCGTACCAGCGCCGACTATCGCATCCGGCAGGGCCTTTGCCATGCTTTCAATCGCTGAAAGCGCGGCATCGGAGCGAAGCGTAATTTCCAGCACGCGTAAGCCGCCCTCAACCAGTGCAGTTGCCAGTGGAACTGCGTCTTCAGGCTTTTCGATCACCAGCACCGGTATGACGGGTGCGACCTGCATGATTTCTCGGATATTCATGAAATTGTGTTTTTGTCAGCGCGTAAATGGTTGCTTGGGTTATCAACGTTAATCGTTAGGTAGCGGTGGGTAAAGGCTGCTTGCACCCTGTTCGGCGTTGGTGACCACGCGGCGAAAATTGGCGAACAGCTCACGCCCGAAACCGTAGCTGGAGTCATTATCAACTTCATCATCGGCCAGGCGTTCCGACCATTCAGCTTCATCTACTTGAGCTTCAACAATGCCTCGATCACAGTCAAGCAATATCTGATCACCGTCACGCACTTTGCCCAGCGCTCCGCCTAAAGCACTTTCGGGTGAAACGTGAATCGCTGCGGGCACCTTGCCGGAAGCTCCGGACATGCGCCCGTCAGTCACTAATGCAACCTTGTGCCCGCGGTCTAGCAGAACGCCCAGTATTGGTGTCAGGCGATGCAGCTCCGGCATGCCGTTGGCATGTGGTCCTTGTTGTCTTATCACGGCCACAAAATCGAGATTGAGTTCATCCCGATCGAAGGCATCGACCAGCTGCTGTTGCGAGGTAAATACACGAGCAGGTGCGTTGACGACTCTGTGCTCTTCACGCACGGCTGATACTTTAGCCACTGCGCGGCCAAGGTTGCCTTGTAACAGAATCAAGCCACCGTCACTGAGAAAAGGTGACGCAGTTGTGGATATAATTTCCGGGTCCAGGCTCTTGGTCGTGCCGGCCCGCCACTCGAGTTTTTCCCGGCTCAGGTAGGGCTCCTCGGTGTAACGCCTGAGGCCGCCATCGCCAGCGACCGTTTTGACATCTTCATGTAACAGACCGGCTTGCAGTAATTCATGAATCACCAGCGCCAGGCCTCCGGCTGCGTGAAACTGGTTTACGTCTGCCTTGCCGCTGGGGTAGACATGGGTCAGTAGAGGTACGATGTTACCGATGCGAGCAAAGTCATCCCAATTAACAATCAATCCGGCGGCCCGGGCAATCGCTACCAAGTGCAGTGTGTGATTGGTTGAGCCTCCAGTCGCCATCAGTCCCACCAAGGCATTGATGATAGATTTGGCGGTAACAACTTCGTACAAAGGCGTAAAAGTATCTTTGCCTGCCTGGCTTATGGCAATGGCTCTTTGGGCTGCGGCAGCTGTCAGGGCTTCGCGAATTTCAGTGCCAGGATTGATAAAGGCAGCACCTGGAAGGTGCAAGCCCATAAACTCCATCAGCATCTGATTGCTGTTGGCCGTGCCATAAAAGGTACAGGTTCCAGGGCCGTGGTATGAGGCGCTCTCAGATTGCAGTAGCTCCTCACGACTGGCTTTGCCTTCTGCGAAGCGTTGACGGGTACGTGCTTTGTCCTTGTTGGATAACCCGGTTGTCATTGGGCCGGCTGGAACAAATACGGCGGGCAAATGGCCAAAGCTAAGTGCACCGATTAGCAGGCCTGGCACAATCTTGTCGCAAACGCCCAGATACACCGCGGCATCAAACATATTGTGGGATAGTGCGATTGCCGTGGTTTGGGCAATAGAGTCGCGGCTGAATAGTGATAGCTCCATACCTGGCTGGCCTTGCGTGACGCCATCGCACATGGCGGGAACACCCCCTGCTACTTGCGCGGTAGCGCCTTGCTGGCGGACAGCTGCTTTGATGATGTCCGGGTAATCCTTGAACGGTTGGTGTGCGGACAACATATCGTTATAAGAAGTTACGATAGCCAGGTTTGGTTGGCGCTCAGCATGTAAGACCAACTTGTCATTGGCAGGAACCGCGGCCACTGCATGGGCGAGGTTGGTGCAGGATAGAGCCTGGCGTTGCAGGCCCTGTGAGTTGGCCTGATTGCATCGGTCTTCGAACAACTTGCGGGTTTCTTTGCTGCGTCGTTCGATTTCAAGCGTAATCGCTTCTAATTCTTGTTGCTTGTTCACTATAAAGATTGATCCTCACGGAGGATTTAGGGAAGGAGTTGTGCCGGGAAGCTAATACTTGTAATTAAATTACACTAATTTTGTTATGTTAAACAAAGCTTCTACAGGTTCTGTGCTAATGGATTACCTTGTGAGTATAAGTCATAAGGCTATGAATTTCTAATTTATGTAGTAAAATTACTTGATGGTGCGAGTAACTTTGTCGGCGATCGACTAATCTGTCACTATCCAGCGCTAATTATATAAACAACAACGTATCAGGCTTTAAGGGTTATTCATGAATTTACAATCGGCAGACGAGCTGCAGCCATTCGATTTTGTACTGTTTGGTGCAACCGGTGACCTGGCCATGCGCAAGCTGCTGCCCGCCTTGTATTTCAGGCACTGCGAAGGGCAGTTGCCAGAACATGGAAGAATTTTTGGTGTGGCGCGCAGTGACCTTGGCACAGAAGAGTTCCTGCAGCGAATGGAACAAGAGGCACGTCCGCACATCAATGAAAAGGAGTTTCAGGAAGACCACTGGCGAATGTTTCTATCGCGTATCACCTATCTCAAACTCGATGCGACCCAGAAAAACGACTACCGTGCTTTGGCAGCAGAACTGTCCGGGCATGAATCCCGTGTAAGAGTGTTCTATCTGTCAACTGCTCCTGCAATTTTTACAGCGATATGTGAAGGTCTAAAAGACTCTGGCCTGATCACCCCAGCGAGCCGGGTTGCCGTAGAAAAACCTTTGGGGCGCGATTGGGAAACCGCCGAGCAGATTAACGACCAGCTAGCTAATGCGTTCAAAGAATCACAGATATACCGAATCGACCATTATCTTGGTAAGGAAACTGTGCAGAACCTGTTAGCGCTGCGCTTCGGTAATGTGCTGTTTGAGCCGCTATGGCGCCGCGAACGCATCAAGGATGTGCAAATCACCATAGCGGAAAACCTGGGGGTTGAAGGGCGCGGCAAATTTTACGATCAGACCGGTGCTCTGCGGGATATGGTGCAAAACCATTTGTTGCAGTTATTGGTGATTCTTGCCATGGAGCCTCCGGTGAGCAGTAATCCGGACGCTGTCAGAGATGAAAAAATAAAAGTACTGCGTGCCTTGAAGCCTTTGGTCGGGCGCGATGCACTGGAGAACACCGTGCGTGGCCAGTACAAGGCAGGTGTATACAGCGATGGCAAGGTGCCGGGTTACCTGGAGAACGAAGACGTCCCAGATGACAGTCTGACTGAAACCTTCGTTGCTATCCGCGCTGAAATCGGTTCATGGCGTTGGGAAGGTGTACCTTTTTACCTGCGCACTGGCAAACGCATGGTCGACAAGGTTACCGAGATCGTCATAAATTTTCGCCAGGTTCCGCATTCAATATTTGACACGGTGGACGGGTTTTCTACTCCAAATCAACTGATTATACGGTTGCAGCCTGAAGAGAGTATCCGCTTGAGAATCTATGTTAAAGCCTGGGGTGATGATATGAATTTGCACCCTGTATTTCTTGATCTTGATTTCAACGATGTATTTAAAAAACGCCAGCTAATAGCATATGAGCGTCTGTTGCTGGATTTAATCAGAGGAAATCCGACCTTGTTTATGCGCCGTGACGAAGTTGCTGCAGCCTGGGAATGGATAGATCCGATTCGTCAGGCCTGGCAGCAGTCCCCGCAACCTCCCAAAGGTTATACAGCCGGTAGTTGGGGGCCAACAGCGTCCAATGCACTGATCAGTCGCGATAATCTCAGTTGGCATGATGAAGATTGAATCCGGGCAGCAAGGGCTGACAACAGAAAGAGGGCCACGTTCATGACTGTGCAATGGACAGACAAATTTAATACTGTGGTGGAAGAATCCGCTGAATTGTTGGGCCAAAGATTGGCGGAAGATGTAAAAAGCTGTATTGAGAGCGCGATTGAGCATCGCGGAGCGGCCAGTCTGATGGTTTCAGGTGGCAGTACACCTTATCCGTTTTTTGCCGCGCTTAAGGGCATGAAGATCGATTGGCAGAAGGTTACGATCGGTTTGGTAGACGAGCGATATCTGGAGCCAGATCATGCTGATAGCAACGAGCGCCTGCTTCGTGAGCACCTTTTGGTCGGGCCTGCGGCTGCTGCCAAGTTTGTTGGAATGTACAAGGAAGGGGGAGTCACTGAGGCCGTCAGAGCGAGTGAGCAGGCGGCCGGTCAAATACTGCAGACTCATGGCGGTAAATTTGACATGGTGGTTTTGGGTATGGGAGGAGACGCCCATACAGCCTCATTGTTTCCAGCGCATGACGGTAATCGCGAGCAACTCAGGCAGGCCTTGCAGCTGGATAACGCTGCCCTATCGCCAGATGCTGCCCTGTGCTGCCATATGGTTCCCGCTGAAGCCCCGTATAATCGTATTTCATTGACTCTGGGGCCAATAATTCAGAGCAGAAATGTTGCCCTGCATATTACCGGGGAGTCGAAGCGGCAGGTGCTTGTCAATGCAGTGCAATCAGCTGACCCGATGGCAACACCTGTGGCAGCGGTCTTTACCCATCCGAATCGTGCTGCCGAGCCGGTTGTTTACTGGTCTGCGTGAGCTACAGCTGCGTCGCCGCGCCAAGGCAGAGTGTTATTACCTGTGGTGGGCTGCGTCAAAAAAATTACTGATTGGCTTTTTTGTCTGATTCGGGCGCAAAACTGCCTGTTTCCTCTCTGTCTGTGCAGTCTCATCACTTAGATTGTTGCTAACCGTCCTGCCGTGGTAGTACATTCTCCATACGGTTAGGTTTTTCCTTTCCCCGATTACCTGGTCTTTCAGGTGAATTAGGTTGGGCGTCATGTTAGCGAGAATTAAATCGGCCCGAGAGGCGCTGAGAAAGTCTGAACTTAAGGTGGCTGAAGTCGTGCTTGCAGACCCGGATCGCAGTGTCCAGTCGTCAATTCAGACGCTGGCGCAATTGGCGCAGGTCAGCGAGCCTACAGTGATCCGTTTCTGCCGTGCGCTGGACTGTGCCGGCTTTCAGGAATTCAAGCTCAAGCTGGCGAGAGATCTGGCCAGTCGCGGCACGTTCGTCTATCAGGATGTTTCTCAGGAGGACACGACACGGGCCCTGTGCAACAAGATTCTGGATAGTGCCATGGCCTCAATGGGGCAGGTGAGGAATCAGATCAGCCATGAGGCCATAGACAAAGCAGTAGAGCTCTACCTGCTAGCAAAACGGGTTGAGTTTTACGGCTCGGGCGGTTCTGCCGTGGTGGCGGAAGATGCGCAGCTTAAATTCTTTAGACTGGGCATACCTGCAGTAGCCTATTCCGATCCTCATATACAGCATGCTTCTGCAGCACTGCTGGACAGCGAATCACTGGCTATTGCCATATCATCTTCCGGACGAAACGAGGACTTGCTAACAACGGCTCGTCTGGCAAAGGATTGTGGGGCTAAGGTCATCGCCGTGAGTGCAACAGGGTCGCCACTGGCTGATATTGCGGATTTGAATCTGTATGTCGATGTAGTGGAGGACAGCGATGTTTTTGCACCGATCAAATCCCGGCTGGCGCAAATAGTGTTGCTGGATATTCTATCCGTCACGATTGCCGTGCGAGGTGGCGAGGAAATGATTCGCCGCTTGAGCAAAGCCCGCCGGGCAATCGATTTCAAGTTCGTCTGAGGGCTGAATGTCGTTAAGCTGAATGTCGTTAAGCTAAATGTCGTTAAGCTGAATCGCGATTGCCGCTAATCTGTCAGTTCAGTTGGACGGCCGGGCCGAACCGTGAAACCCGGTCGGTTTCCAGCAGCGCCCTTGCTCTGGCGAAATATTGATCAGCGCCTGATGACGGCGTTTTGAATATGGCACTGCCACTGGTGCCAACATCGATTGAAATAACATCGTTGAAGGAATCATCTGTGGCAATCTGGAATTCATAACCACCGATTGAGCTGTCAGGTTCGCTGACACTGATGACAACCTCTTCCCCGGACCTTGATGTATTAAGAGGGAATACGGGTGAGTCGTTATCAATATCGACAAGTTTGATTTTCTGAGTCGTACCAAAACCTTTTAGGCCTTGATTATCCACAGGTCTTACGCTGATATAATATTCTCCGGCTGAGATTTCCTCGAACTGAAATACCTGCTGGCCTTGCCTGATTTGTTGAACGATCTGATTGGATGCAGCGTCTGTTGCTATGCTCACGATGTAGCGCGAGCTCTCCGGCACTTCCCACCAACTGATTTTATCCCCCGCTGCAAATCTCGCCGGTACGCCACGAAAGGTGGGAGGGCCGGTTAATTCAATCAGATCTCCAGGTGCTTCACCTTCTGCTGCAACAATGCCGAAACCTACACCAACGGCGCTTTGTTCGTTGTTAGCACCTACTGCTACATTGCCTTCAGTCACGCCCACCAACATGCGATCAGGGTTGGCCTGAAAGTCAAACACGGTTCCGCGAACGGCGGCAGATGCATAGGGGGTCAGTATTTTGAAATCAGTTGGCTGGCCGTCTCGGCGACGTACGTCTGAAGAAAATTCTCCAGTATTGGCGCGCAACAACAATTCACAGACAGCGTCGTCAGGCAGGCAGCGAATGCTTTCGAATTCCAGTTCACTTTTTGGTTGTATGTTTACTACGGTACCCGGTTTGTACTCGATGCTGACAAATCCGTTGTCTCCGGTTTTTATTATGTCTGCAGCGTAAATCCGATCTTCTTTAGCAAGGTCTCTGGGTGTTTCCTGTTTGCGCAAAAGTGTTGCTTCGCCCTTTAAAAAAGCGACTATCGCAAACTCTTTTTCACGCTCCAGGAAAATAGGAAGATTAATGATCTGACCCGCAACAAGAGCAACATTGGGTTTCAGCTGGTTGTATTCGGCGATCAAGCGGCGGTAGGCGGCTGAACCGAACTCCCGTTTGGCTATATCGACCAGTGTTTCGCCGGCTTTTACGGTTACGGTCTTGCTGCGTAATTCGATAATGTAACTGGTACCGTCTGTCTGTGACGAGTAAGCACTAACAGGCGCAGCCATGATCGCCGCTACAGTGATCAGCCCACACAGAATTCGGTTGTTGGTATTTGAGCCTGTATTAGCGCAACAGACAGGACTACAGATAGGGGCAGCGCGAAGAAGGGCCTTGTAAATTTCGCTCACGCGTTTGGAAATATGAGCTGTTGTCAGCGCGCTGATCATTGCATGCAGACTACTGGTAAGTCTGGATGCAACTGTTTGTTGCTTTTGCATTAGGCTAAACGTGGTTGATCTGATTGGTTAAACATCAACAGTAAAACATATCAATAATAAAACATCGATAGTAAACAAATCCTGTCCTTGTATTTTCCGTGAGGTTTCTGTTTGATTCCTTTTACAGCTGTTTCTTTTGACACTGCACTAGCCTCGCCGGTTCAATATGTCAGAACTCGCTTGTTCTACAACGACGGTTTGTTAAACGATACGCCTGTTTCGCCCGATAAGCCTTTAATCTGGCACCGTTGCCACACTTCTTTACATGCTTGGCGCTACTTTTGGGGGCAGGCTGGCAATTCCACTTGCTGATTCCACTTGCTGATTTGAGAGGCTGCTGTATCAGCCAAGTATCGATTCTGCTCAGCTGTTATGTCGAGAGCCGGTTTTATATCGAAAGCCAGTATTGTTATTGCCAATTGCAGTGCTCATGTAGTATTCAAGTGCGATAACGCCTAACGCGTGTGTGGCTGGTTCCGATGTGAAACTGGCCGGTCTAATCATCAAACTCCTTCAGACGTGTCAATCGCAGCAGATTGGTGGTGCCGGTACGGCCGAAAGGCATGCCTGCCGTAATGGCGATAATGTCTCCCAGCTCTCCAAAACCTTCACGCAAACTGACTTCTATGGCATTACGCACCATGGAATCCACATCAGACATATCATCAGAGACGACTGCATGTACCCCCCAGACCAGTGCCAGGCGTCTGGCAATTCTGAGGTCCGGTGTGCAACCGATTACGGGTGCTTCGGGGCGTTCTCGCGCGGCTCGAAAGGAGCTGAACCCGGATTCGGTATAACTGAATGTGGCTGAGATAGGCATACAAGAAGACACATGGTGCAACGATGAACAAATGGCATCGGCAACGGTATCGCCCGGTTCCGGTCGTGAGGTATCCACCATTCGTTGATACAGTGGATCCTGCTCCACCTCATTGATAACGCGGTTCATCGCGGTTGCCGCTTCTACAGGATATTCACCCGCTGCGGTTTCGGCAGACAGCATTACGGCGTCAGCACTGTCGTATATGGCTGTGGCGACATCGGAGGATTCAGCGCGGGTGGGCACCGGGGAATGGATCATGGACTCGAGCATTTGAGTGGCAATCACAACCGGTTTTCCGGCCTGGCGACAGGCTTTAACGATTCTTTTTTGTAATACCGGTACCTTCTCCTGTGGCATTTCCACACCGAGATCGCCACGTGCCACCATGACAGCATCTGAGGCTTCGACAATAGCGTCAAGATGGCTGATGGCAGACGGCTTTTCGAGCTTGGCCATCAGCAATGCCCGCTCACCGATAAGTTGGCGTCCTTCTTCGAGGTCCTCTGCGCGTTGTACAAACGACATGGCTACCCAATCGACGCCCAGTGACAGCGCGAACTCCAGATCGGCTTTGTCTTTTTCCGTTAACGGCGAGATGGGCAGGTAGGCATCGGGGACATTGACCCCTTTGTTATTGGATATTTCACCGCCAACGATGACTTCGGTTTCTGCTGATTTGTTGTCGCATCGCGTTACTTTGAGACGTAACTTTCCGTCATTGACAAGTAAGTGGGAACCAACCTCCAGTGACTCGAAAATTTCGGGGTGAGGCAGCTGAACTCGATGTTGATCGCCTGGAGTTTCATCCAGATCGAAGCTGAATGACTGGCCTGATTCCAGCAGCAGGCTCTCGCTCGTAAATTTGCCAACGCGCAATTTCGGACCTTGCATATCAGCAAGAATTCCAATTGGGCGATTAACCTTTTTTTCCAGAGCTCTCAAATCAGCGTAGGTCTGGGCGTGTATGTCGTGGCTACCATGGCTGAAATTGAGCCGGAAAACGTCAATGCCGCTGTGAAACAAGGCAGATAGCATTTCTGGTGTATTACTGGACGGGCCAACCGTGGCGATGATCTTCGCGTTTCTTTTGCGTCTCATTTGATCTCTGTATTCGAAGGGGAGTGTTAAGGCGAAGCAATCTGGTTAATGTTTCTGATTACAATTCTACGTAATTTTATTACACGCGCATAGTGCGGTGACCAGTTCAGACTGGTAACGTGCTGTCTATCACTGCTACCATCCTGATCAATTGTGCCGGTCGCAGAGACTGTATCGAAGCAGAAGGTCATCAGGGCTCTCAAGGGCCGCTATAATGAGCGTAGTGTTCTTTGACTGAAGCCGTTCGAGTAATTGCGGCCGAAATGGATTTTGATGCCTTTTGCGGGCACCTGGATATCAACTGTCGTAACCACATAAAACCGACCTGAGCAATCGCAAGCAATGCATTCTCCTCAAACGCACCAAGGCAATTCGTCTTCAGCTGATCTGCAGGTCGACAAAGCCCGCCAGCAACGTCGCCTGGAATTGGCGCATGAGCTTCAATCACTGGTCCCTGAAAAAGCCATTCTTTCACGTCCACACGAACTAACGCCCTATGAGTCTGACGGACTTACCGCTATCAAACAAACTCCTTTGCTGGTGGTTTTGCCGGAAACGGTAGCGCAAGTGCAGGCAGTGATGCGCTGGGCCGACAGACAGGAGGTGCCGGTAGTGGCGCGTGGCGCCGGAACCGGCCTGTCTGGTGGAGCCTCACCGCACCCGGACGGCATTCTGCTGGGGCTGGCAAAGTTTAACCGTATACTCGAGCTGAATCCGGGCGGCGGTTATGCGGTGGTGCAGCCGGGGGTTCGAAACCTTGCAATATCGGAAGCTGCCAGGCCTCACGGTCTTTATTACGCACCCGATCCTTCGTCCCAGATTGCGTGCTCCATCGGTGGCAATGTTGCGGAAAATTCTGGTGGTGTGCATTGTCTCAAGTATGGCCTGACTGTGCACAACATACTTTCTCTGACGGTGGTTACCGCCAGTGGTGAGCTGTTGGAAATAGGTGGCGAAAGCCCGGAACAGAACGGTCTCGATTTACTCGCTTTGTTTACAGGATCTGAAGGGATGCTGGGAATTACCGTGGAAATCAAGGTCAAGCTTCTACCAGTGCCCCCACTGGCACGACTGGTTATGGCCACTTTTTCTTCAGTGGAGGATGCAGGGGCCGCCGTCGGCGAGGTCATCGCCGACGGAATAATTCCAGCAGGCATGGAGCTGATGGACAACCCGGCGATACGTGCATCTGAAGCATTTGCGCAATGTGGCTATCCGGTAGATGCTGAAGCCTTGATTCTGTGCGAGCTGGACGGGTTGGAGGAGGAAGTCGAATCGCAGATAGCGAGGGTCGAGGAAGTATTTAAAAAGTGCCGGGCTGAAACCCAGCATGTAGCTGCCAGTGATGAAGAACGCTTGTTACTCTGGAAGGGACGAAAGTCTGCGTTTCCGGCAGTGGGGAGGTTGTCGCCAGACTACTATTGTATCGACGGCACCATACCACGCAAAGCGCTGCCTCAGGTGCTTGCCAGCATGGACAAAATGTCGAAGCAATATGAGTTGCCAATCGCCAATGTATTCCACGCGGGCGATGGCAATCTGCATCCCTTGATCCTGTTTGATGCCAACAAGCCGGGTGAGCTTGAGAGAACCGAAGAGTTGGGTAGCAAAATTCTGCAATTATGTGTGGAGGTTGGTGGCACAATTACGGGTGAGCACGGCGTCGGCCTCGAAAAGATTAATGAGATGTGTGTGCAGTTCAACTCCGCCACCATTGAGCAATTCCACGCACTGAAGGCAGCTTTCGACCCGAAAGGCATTCTCAATCCGGGTAAAGCTATCCCAACCTTGCAGCGCTGCGCCGAATTCGGTGCCATGCATGTCAAAGGCGGCAAACTGCCATTCCCCGAACTGGAACGTTTTTAAGCAAGGTGTTGCCGAAATATTCGCATTGACACCGCAAGCCTTTAACAACCAACAAACGCCAGACAAGAAGCGACTCACGTATGGACTTTGCCAATCAAGACTCTGCTAAAGAAATTGCTGCCCGGGTTGTGCAAGCCTACGAAAATAAAACACCGCTTGCCATCGCCGGTGGCGGCAGCAAGTCTTTCCTGGTTAACGCTGCGGCTGAAAATGCTGTTGAGCTGCCCGTTTCAGGTCATGCGGGAGTGTTAAGTTATGAACCGACTGAACTGGTTATATCAGCACGTGCGGGTACAAAGATCACGGAACTCAGGGAAACACTTTCGGCTAAAGGGCAGCACTTACCCTTTGACCCGCCAGCCTATACATCGGCGGACACACTTGGTGGTGTCATCGCCTGTGGGGTCTCCGGCCCGGCCAGGCCTTATAGTGGTGCGGCACGTGATTTTGTTCTAGGTACGCAGATAGTCAACGGCAGGGGTGAAATTCTGAAGTTTGGCGGTGAAGTGATGAAGAACGTCGCGGGCTATGACGTGTCGCGACTGCAAGTGGGAGCCTGTGGATCCTTGGGCGTTTTGCTTGACGTGTCGCTTAAGGTTTTACCGGAAATGCAAAGCCGTGAAACCCGATGTTTTGAATTGACAGCCAATACCGCTATCGGATTTCTGGAGCAACTTGCGCGCAAACCCTTGCCACTGGCGGCCTCGGCTGTTCTGCCCGCAGGAGTTGCCGATAAGGTGTCGGTATTAGTTCGTTTTGCCGGCAGCAGTGCCGCGGTGCAACGTGCTGTGCAAGATGAGGGTGGTGATGTGCTTGCCGAAGAGCAGCAGTTCTGGTCTTCGATGCGTGATCTGAGCCATTCATTTTTTCAATCTCCTGATGGTTCCGGCAATCTGTGGCGCATTACAGCACCTGCAGCATTGCCACTCGACGATTTTATTGAAGCAATACCGGGTTTGCAGCCGCAAAACTGTCTGGTGGATTGGGGTGGTGGATTGCGCTGGGTCAGATCAGCGGCCAGCAGCGATGAGATGCAAGAGGCAGTTGCCTCCTTGGCCGGCCAGGTAGTGCAATGTGGTCCCTTAGGCGTGCAAGCCTATGGCAAGCGTCAGCCACTGAGTCGCAGCACAGAGACCATGTTGCGATTACAGCAGCGAATAAAAGACTCTTTTGATCCGGCTGGCATTCTGAATCCGGGTGTATTCGGTTACGAAGTATGACAATGAAGCCTGAAATTTACTGATGCAAACCAACATAGCAGAACGCTACAGCTCCGATCCCAAGGTGCAGGCTGCTGAGAACATTTTGCGCAAATGTGTGCACTGTGGTTTCTGCCTGGCCACCTGTCCGACTTACAACATATTGGGTGATGAACTGGACAGCCCGCGCGGGCGCATCTACCAGATTAAACAAATCCTGGAGGGTGAAAAGCCGACCACTGAAGTCAGGACTCATCTCGATCGTTGTCTGACCTGCAGAAATTGCGAGACTACCTGTCCATCTGGCGTCGAATACGGGCGGCTGTTGGACGTTGGTCGGCACATCGTGGAAGAACAGACAACCCGGCCGCTTAGCGAGCAATGGATGCGGAGTCTGGTTAAATTGATTTTGCCATACCCGTCGAGAATCGGGCCGTTGATCAGATTGGGGCAATTCTTCCGACCATTATTACCTGAGCGTTTAGCCGCTTCAGTACCACCTGTGCAGGCGCTTATGCCGGCGCCGGCCCGAATCCGGCGCTCATCGGGAAGCAAGAGCGGGCAGGCGACGATGCTGTTGCTTGATGGTTGTGTGCAACCGTCGATGGCACCTGCGACCAATCACGCCGCTGCGCGGGTGCTGGAACGCTTGGGTATCACTTTGCTGGATGGCAAGTCAGTGTGTTGCGGGGCTATCCATCACCACCTGAACGATACGCCTGAGGCTCTGGATTTCGTAAGACGAAATATTGATCAGTGGTGGCCTTTCATAGAGGAGGGGGCACAAGCCATCGTGATCACTGCCAGTGGTTGTGGTTCCATGGTGAAGGAGTATGGAGAGCTTCTGGCAAATGATGCTGACTATTCTGAAAAAGCTGCAAGGGTGAGCGCCTTGACCAAAGACTTGTCTGAAGTTGTTGCTGATGTTGCTACCAGTAGGCTTGAACCGGCCGTGGCTGAGGATGGACTGTGTCAGAAACTATACGGTCGTGACAGCATCGACACGCATCATTTGCAAGCGTTGGTTGAATCGCGTCGTGTTGCGTTGGAGGAGAAAACTGCGGCCAAGGTTGCATCAGAATCGTTATCTGGTCCGTTTCGGGTGGCTTTCCATCCGCCGTGCAGCTTGCAACATGGCCAGAAGCTGGCAGGCAAGGTGGAGAAATTGCTGAGCGATTTGGGGTTGGATCTGGTGCCTTTTGATGATTCGCACGAGTGTTGCGGGTCCGCCGGAACCTATTCAATCTTTCAGCCCAAATTGTCAACCACGCTCAAAGCCAAGAAGCTTGCAAATATCCATAAATCAGCCCCTTCAGTAATTGTTTCAGCGAACATTGGTTGCCAGTTACATCTACAGTCTGCGAGCAAGGTGCCGGTGATGCACTGGATAGAATTGCTGGATGCTGCGTTACCGTTGCAAATGCCCTGATACTGCAAAGCGCGCCGGTGTGAATTCCAACACAAAGGGCGCTAAATTTCATACAATTAAGTTATATCTATTGCTATTTCCAAGGAAATTCCAGAATGCGTCACTATCACAGGATTGATCTGAAAACTCGCGGCATTGCAACGGAAGAGTTGCATGGTGAAGACATCATACGCTGCGGTCGTTACCTGATCGCTGAAAAGCTGTTGAAATCAGGTGCAGCAACTGTCGACCCTTTGTCAGCTGAAAATCCCCTCATATTTTCTGCCGGGCCTTTTGCCGGCACCAATTTCTCGAATGCCAATCGCGTCAGTGTTGGGTGTAAGAGCCCGCTAACCGGCGGTATTAAAGAAGCCAATGGCGGGGGCACGTTTGCCTTTGCAATGGGGCAGCTTCACGTCGCAGGATTTACACTGGAAAATGCTTCTGAAGACTGGGTCATCATTCGTATGACGAAGGATGGTGAAATTCTGTTTGAAGATGCGACTCCTTACATGGGGATGGGCAACTTCGAGACTGCTGAGAAACTCCATGAGAAGTATGGCAAAAAAGTCAGCCTGGGATTGTGCAGCCAGGTGGGTGAATACCAGGGACTGCTTGCCGGTATTTCGTTCAGTGATCAAGATCTGCGGCCGTCAAGATTGGCAGCTCGTGGTGGGGTTGGTGCTGTCATGGGGTCCAAGAAAGTGAAAGCAATTGTGCTGGATCTGAACAAGATGCCCGTGCTGCACGATCGCAAAAAGGTCATGGGTGCGGTCAAGCAATACAAAAAAATGCTGGATGAAACACCGGCAATACATAACTTCCAGAATATCGGTACCGCAATGATGGCGGACTACTGTAATCACGTGGGTGGCCTGCCTGTCAGGAATTTCAGCGTTGGTCGCGCGGTTGATACCGATAAGGAAGTTTTTAAAATGGGCGGTGACGCGCTGCGCGAACAGAACATTGCACGAGGGGGCGAACATACGCACGCCTGTATGCCGGGGTGCACTATACAGTGTAGCAACGTGTATGCAGACAAGGATGGCAAGGAAGTCGTGTCGCCTGTCGAATATGAAACCATTGGCTTGTTAGGCACCAATTGTGGTCTGACGGAACCCGATGATCTGGCTGACCTGAACTGGATAGCCAACGATCTGGGAATTGATACCATTGAACTGGGTGGCATGATCGGTGTGTTGATGGATGCCGGAAAAGGGCAGTTTGGTGACAAGGAATTTATGATCGAAGTGCTGGAAGATATCCGTAAAGGAACGGAATCCGGCAAAGTATATGCGCAGGGTACTGCGGCTGTAGGTGAACATTTTGATGTCAAGCGGGTGCCGGTGATCAAACGGCAAGCCATTAGTGCCTACGACCCGCGGGTCATTGAAGTCACCGGGCTTACCATGATGATGACTGCGCAGGGTGCGGATCACACGGCAGGTAATTTGCCGCAGTACGACAGCAAAGACAAGCCAGCCTCGGAGCTTGTTGAGGCAAGCATGGGAATTCAGGTGGTCAGTGCGGCAGCTGATTCACTGGGGCTATGTATTTTTGGGCGTTCGGTAACCAACGAACACACTGATTTCCTGGCACAGGCTATCAATGATGCGCACGGTATCCAGCTTGAAGAAACGTTCTTTGAGAAACTCGGACTGGAAGCGTTACGTATGGAGCGTGAATTCAACAAAGCGGCTGGTTTTAATAGCGATGACGATGAGTTGCCGGATTTTTTCTACACTGAAGCATTGGAACCTGCTGATCGAAAAGCCCGTTTTCATCACGCCGAAATGAATGCAGAAGTTGAACAGTGGTGGAAGAATAACTGATCTGCCGGGCAAAAAAAAGTCTGCCCGACCAGACTGACCAGCAAGAGATCAGCCTCATCATCTAACGGGGCCAGCTGCCAGGATTGTAAGCATCCTGGCAGCTACACTGTAATAAACAGGCCTATGCCGCAATAACATAGCGCAGTATTTCAACCACTTGATCGGGTGTCTGTGCCCAACCTTGGGCTGCGGCATCCACTTCCTTGAGCGGGTGGATAATGCCCTCGTCGTGGAGTGTGATGTAGGGCGTACCAAGTGCTGCACATATGCCTGCATCAAACGCAGCATTCCATTGTTTGTACTTGTCGCCAAAACGAATCACCGCTATATCTGATTTTTCAATCATTGTGCGGGTTCGCAGGCTGTTTATTTTTGAAGATTTATGGTCACGCCAGAAGTTGTTTTCCTCACGCCCTAAAACATCCCCTGCCGCATCTGAAGCCTCGTGGTTCGTTACGGCTGAAGTGAAAATGACCGGTAATTTCAGTGCGTCAGCACCTTGTTTTATTTGCTCTCTCCAGTCAGTGTGAATCTCGCCGGAAAGGTACACGGTCCAGTTCTGTATGGAATTGTGATTCATGTTAAGAATGACTCCTGCCTGATTGCGTCGTGACGCGATTCTTTAGCTGAATTGCTAACTGGTTCGCGCTGACATGATGAATGCCGATTAAGCTGTTTATACCAATTCCAGTGTGACCGTCCTGGCGGTAATGATGGTTTCGCGGCCTCGAAATTGGATGGACGATGATAACTTGCCGAATGCAAGCCATCCTTGCTGCACGCGAGCCTTAAAGTGGCGGCGTGGCAAGGCGGCGTGACTGGGTTCACGTTACCTTCACCTTTTTGTTCGCGATCAACAACGACCGAGCTTCTGCAAGGCGCTTTGGTGCCAACTTCCTCCAATTTCAGGAAGAGCGATTTCATATTTTCGCATACACGTTGGATACTGAGAACTACTTACTCTAACAAGCTGCATCAGCGTGGTAACTTTCGTTCAGGTCGATACCGATGGGTAATCGCAATCTAAACGGAAACTATGACTCCAATGACAAACAATTTCGATTTTGTAGGCTTGAATACTGTGATATCCGAAGCCTTCAAGCCACTACATCACGTAACTAACGCATCTGCCCGAAAAGCAGGTATGGATGCCGGTATGAAGGGCGCTACGCCTGCTAATTGCCATCACTCCTATTTCGCGAACAAGGAGCTGGAAAAAGAGTGGTATCGCGGATACAAAATGGGAAAACAGAATCGCGATCAACCAGCATAAGTCTGTTGTTGATGCCGAGTGACGTGTTATCTTGTTTCTACAGGTAGTGGCTGACTGATTCGTCAGCCCTGATGTGTCAGTCTTACCTGTTTTCTTTCCTGCTATTGCTGTTCTTCCTGCGCAATAGCCTGGCCCGCACAAGGTGCCGGGCGCTATAGTCAGTGGTGTCCGAACCACAAAGTCTCTTCTGTCTCCTGGTTCTGCTCTTGCAACAATCGAAAGGCTCCCATCGTTAATTCCTTCAGCCTGCTTCACAAGGTGCGGGTTTGCTTTTTCGCCTTGAATTCTGTGCTCCGGCGTTGCCTGGTCACCCGTAATGCGTGTCAATGGCATTTGGTGTGCAGGTTGCTAATAATCTGTCTATAAATACTGGTAAGCGCACCCCTTGCACAGGCCATGGCTGAATATTTGGACCAGTTCGACATGCGAGCTGATCTGTAGGGATTGAAATTGGTTTTGGGAGTCTAAATTGCAAATTTCAACACAGCAACGGAAATGGAGCCTGATCGCTCTGGTAGCCCTGATTAGTGGGCTTTTGGGTTACGGCTACTATCTGCAATATGTTGAATATCTGGATCCCTGTCCGCTTTGCATGACTCAGCGATTTTTCTATTACCTTGTCGGTGGTTTTGCCGTTTTGGGATTGTTTGCACTGCGTGGCAGGGTATGGCAAAAGATCGTAGCAGTTTTAATTGCGTTATCTGCAATTGGTGGCCTGGTGACAGCCGGTCGGCAAATCTGGATGCAACACCTGCCACCCGATAAGGTTCCGGAGTGTGGTACTGGATTACAGTACTGGCTGGAAAACAAACCGTTTGTCGAGACTCTGCAGCTACTGTTCAAGGGCGATGGTAATTGTGCGGAAATTCAATGGAAATTTTTGGGACTATCAATAGCCGATTGGTCATTTTTCTGGTTCAGCATTATTTTTCTGACAGCGTTATGGCTGCTTTTTTGCAAGTTAAAGCAGGTTGGAGTAGCTGAATCTGGTCGAGCATGACGAGTGTTACGTTACCGCCGGGTAAGGTCTTGAAGTTGTACGGGTCAACGCTATTTGGCCCTTTGTGTTGATTTTTGGAGTATAAGTTTTGATTGCATACCATATTCTGTGTCATGACAATTTTGCACAGGTCGCCAGATTGCTGGAGTCCTTATACTCGGCTAATGATGTATTTCTGATTGACATTGATGATGGTAAAAAACCGAAAACCGATGCAATCAAAAACTGGTCACAGCGAGACAATGTCCATGTTGTCCGGGATTCCAATATTGGTTGGGGTGCCAGTGGTACCTTGCGTAAAACAATCAAGGGTGCATTCCATCTGTTGGAGTTGGATGATGCCTGGCAATACTATGTCGTATTAAGCGGGCAGGACCTGCCGCTAAAGAGTAACGCACACATCAAGTCGGTGCTCGCGGAGGGAGCGAGGCACAAAACTAACTTCATTCGCACGTTCCAGCCCCCGCACGTTGCCCTTGAGACAGTCGAGATTGCCAACAAGGGAAAGAAGAGTCACATGTGGGGTGATCGCGGTCATACCAAGGTCTACGCCAAGCCCGGCGCTATAAACCCTCAGGTTGCAATGTATGCTCGCACCCTGGTTGATGTTGCTGAAGCTGGTGAAGATGGTGCGGTTTTCGTGGGGACAGTAGATCCGCTATTGCATAAGCACAGGGAGGCCTTTTATAAACGTTACCCTTATCACATGGGTGCTAATTGGTTCAATCTGCATCGCGAGTTAATCGAAGCTATGCGCGGCGACCCCTTTGCCTATGAACTCTATGCCGAGATGAAAACCACCTTTATTCCTGATGAATCCTATTTCCAGACTTACGTCATGAATAGTCGGTTCAGAAACAGTGTTTCGCAAGACTATGGCCGCCTGATCTTGCGCCCGGGTCCGATACCAAGGGTCAAAACTTTCGATATTGATGACTGGAGTACGATCAGGAAATGCAATGAGTTGTACGGACGGAAATTTGACACCCGCCATGACAGCAAGATCGTAAACCGGGTGTTGGCAGATCGTGCTGATACACAGGTAAAGTCCAAAGCAGATTCAGCGGAAGCGAAAAACGAAGAGAAGCTGGCTAAAAGTGCCTAGTGCAAACCCCGGACTAAGTAGTCATGATATAGGTTGCCCCTATTGCGGCGAGACTATCAATGTGGATGTGGATCACTCGGTCGAAAACCAGTCCTATGTTGAGGATTGTCAGGTATGTTGCCAGCCTATTGTTATATCCGTGGTCATTGCCGACGGTGAAGAGCCTGCAATTTCATGCACTGTAGAAAACGAATAGTGCCCGGATACGGTTTCAAGCTCTTTATTGTTACGGTATTTCAAATTGTAGGCGTCGACAGTCGCATCTGGCGTCATTAAAATTCTAACTTTTACTTACAGGCATTCCGCATGGAAGGTTTAATTGAAAATCTGCTAACGCTGGCAGCGTTGGTGTTATTGCAGGCCGTACTCGGCTTTGACAATCTGTTATACATTTCGTTGGAGTCAAAGCGTGCGCCAGAGGCAGACCGTAGTCGAGTTCGTAAACTCGGCATCAGCATGGCGGTCGCACTGCGTATCGTTCTGTTGTTTATTCTTGTCTCGCTTATAAAGTATGTTCAGGACCCTTTATTCGGGATTAACTACGGTAGTTATATTGAAAGTACGTTTAATCTTCACAGTATTATTGTGCTGATCGGCGGTGTGTTTATCATTTATACCGCCACCAAGGAGGTCATGCACATGATGAACTATGAGGAAGCCCACGCTACCGAACAAAAGCCGGCATCTGTTGCGAAAATAGTCTTCTGGATTGTGCTGATGAATCTGGTGTTCTCTTTTGATTCCATTCTAAGTGCAATGGCATTGACGGATGTTTTCTGGGTAATGGCGTTGGCCATCGTCATCGGCGGTATCCTGATGATCTGGCTTGCTGATCGCGTTTCCGGATTCCTGGAAAAGAATCGCATGTATGAGGTGCTGGGCCTGTTTATTCTCTTTATTGTCGGCATTATGCTGATCTCTGAGGGTGGCCACCTGGCACATCTCAAGTTCTTCGGTTATGCGATTGAGCCAATGGCGAAAAGCACTTTTTACTTCGTGATTGGCGTTCTGGTTCTGACCGATATCGTGCAGAGCCGTTACCAGCGAAAGCTGATGGCCATAAAGAAGCAGACTCATGGGACTGCTGCGGTAAAGGCTCATGCCGAGATTACGAGTTCTCCGAACCCGAGTAAGGCGGTTTAGAGCAATAGTAATATGCCAAAAATTTAGTCACATCAACCGGTTTAACTAAACCCGAACAAAAAACCTGCCACCTACCAAACGGCAGGTTTTTTTTGTCTTTTTTATTGCCATTTCTTCTGTGTGATCAGCTGCTGATCGAGCTAATAGTTAACCAACTGTCAGGTCTCACCTCAACTAACTCTTCACGACCAAGGTGTATAAGTTAGTTGGAAATACGTAACTTTACTTAGAACTGGCCCACAAAAAATTTGTGGGCCAGTAGTTGTTACTGTCAGACATTCATACTGGATTTTCTGCCTACAGAAATGGCACGCAGGTCACTGCCATGGATTGCCCATGCTCGTTTCACAAACCTCGGCAACGCTTTCTTTGCTTTGTGAAGTACACGGATTATCCGGGGATATCAGGAGGCCGATCTGACCTCATTACATTAAAATATTTTGCAATCAACTTCTGACGGCTTACTCCATGCCTCTATTGCACAGATTACGACTTTCGACAGTAATTCGATTTCCTACAGCGTTCTTGCCAGTTTGGGCGTTAAGCCTGCTGCTTCCGGCTATTGCTACCGCGGGGCCTGATCTGGATGACTTTAATCTGGTTTTCTCTGACGAATTCAATGGTACTGAACTGGATGCCAGTAAATGGAACACGGGTTTATTGTGGGGGCCGTATTTATCTATCAACAATGAGGAACAACTTTACGTTGATGAATTGGGTATTAATGCGGCTGACATGCAGAGTAATGGAGGTTCCACTCCCAGCCCGTTTGAAATGACAGGTAACAGCCTGAAGATCATTGCAACCCCGGTCACGTCAGCTGCCGAAATTCCGGCCAGACCTGCTGAGAACGATCCGATATGGGACCAGTACCCTGAATATCGGTTCAATGGTGATGACCCTACAGACCCGAATGATTCCTTCTATGATCCGGCCAATGTGGATTACTTGTCAGGCATTATCACCTCCTACGAGTCATTCCGCTTCACTCATGGTTATGCAGAAGCACGCGTAAAACTACCCGAAGGGCAGGGCTTGTGGCCGGCATTCTGGTTGCTCACCAGTTTCTATGTGGAGGATGTGCCGGAGATCGACATTATGGAGTTTCTCGGCCATGACAAGCAAACGCTCTACCATACTTATCATTATTTCGAAACACAGAATGGATGGAACCAGGTTTCGACCCCCAGCTTTACAAGTGCCCATACTGACTTCACAGCCGATTGGCATACCTTCGGTGTGTCCTGGGATCCAAAGGAAATTGTCTGGTATGTTGATGGAGTTGAAGCACGTCGAATTACCGATGCTGATTACGTGATACCGAATCAGGCCATGTATGTGCTTGCCAATCTGGCAACAGGTGGTGACTGGCCGGGCTCACCGGATGACACGACGCCGCTGCCGGCTGAGTATGAATTGGATTACATTCGTGTTTATCAAAAGGAAGCACCTGACACTATTACTCAGGCAACTTTGAATGAAGATTATCACTTGATGTTCGAAGATAATTTTGATGGTAACTCGCTGGATACATCAAAATGGAATACGCATCATCTATGGGG
>CALLOA010000015.1 GCA_938005265.1 uncultured Granulosicoccaceae bacterium | reverse complement strand
GTGGCTTTTTCAGCAGCATAGAGAATGACACCAGCGGCATCTTTGCGTGACGTTTCTCCGCGATCACAGGCTGCTGCTACTGCGTAGACATAAGATTTGCAGGCATTCATGGTGGTGTACATATCAGCCATTTTACCTTGCATCAATTCAAATTCACCTATGGCCTGGCCAAACTGCTTGCGCTCGTGGATATACGGCAGAACCGCATCCATGCAGGCATCCATAATGCCCAGCGGGCCACCAGACAATACAACACGTTCGTAATCGAGGCCGCTCATCAGTACCTGTACACCGCCGCCTTCAGTACCCAGTACATTCTCGGGTGGTACCTGGCATTCTTCAAATACCAGTTCGCAGGTGTTGGAGCCTCGCATGCCGAGCTTGTCCAGTTTCTGTGCGGTACTGAAGCCGGCAAAACTTTTTTCAATCAGAAATGCTGTGATGCCCTTGGGTCCGGCATTCATATCGGTTTTTGCATAGACGACCAGTACGTCGGCATCCGGGCCATTGGTGATCCACATCTTGTTACCGTTGAGCACGTAGCCGTTGCCTTTTTTATCGGCCCTTAGTTTCATGCTGACAACATCCGACCCGGCACCTGGCTCGCTCATCGCCAGAGCGCCCACATGTTCCCCGCTGACGAGTTTGGGCAGGTACTCTTTCTTCTGACGTTCGTCACCGTTTCTGAAGATCTGGTTAACGCAAAGATTTGAGTGAGCACCGTAGGACAAGCCAACCGATGCCGAACCACGACTAATCTCCTGCATCACCAGAGTGTGTGCCAGATAACCCATATCGGCACCACCATATTTTTCGTCTACTGTCATACCAAGCAATCCCAGCTCGCCCATCTTTTTCCAAAGGTCCATCGGAAAGGCGTTATCGTGATCAATGTCGGCGGCGCGAGGGGTGATTTCATCGCGCGTAAAAGCCGACACTGTATCGCTGAGCATTGTCAGCGATTCATCAAAGCCGAAATTTAAAGCCGGGTAGGTTGTAGTCATCTTCGACACCTGGTCAATGGTCTGATTAGTCGTCGTCCTTCTGATTAAGATCGGCATTTCGCGGCGAATCAGGAGAAGGGCAATTTGTTGCACTACATTTGTTGCACTACTTTAGGGTGAGCGGAATGCCTGCAGCTGCTCAAGACAGGTGTTTTCCAGCTCGGCTATTTCATCCAGCGTCTCCAGAAGATCCTGTTGCTGGCTCAGTAGCTGGTTTCTGGTTTGCTGGAGTCTTGATACCATCGCCTCCAGCTGCAAACGCTCGCCTTGGCCTGCGTGTGCATCGTATAGTTCGATCACACTCTTGATATCATCGAGCGGCCAGCCTAATCGCTTACCACGCAAGACCAATTTGAGGCGCGTGCGGTCAGCCCGCGAGTAGATTCGGGAATTTCCTTCTCTTTTAGGTGTGAGTAGTTGTTTATCTTCGTAAAAACGTATAGCTCGCGTGGTAATGGCGAACTCTCTGGCAAGCTCACTGATCGAATAGGTGTCGGTCATGTCGCAATAATAGGTTGACGTTTACGTAAACGTCAAGTAAAACTTGGTCTGCTCGCAAAATCTGAGCTGCTGGCAGGTTGAAATACGCCGATAGTTTACTTTGAAACACAAACGGAGGCTGTAATGGCGTCGGTACCCGGTAATACGCAAAAAATAGCAAGTTCGTCTGCGGTTGCAGCCACGCCAGTGAGATTCGTCACTGCTGCCAGCCTGTTTGACGGGCACGATGCATCGATCAATATCATGCGGCGCATGTTGCAGGCTGCGGGCGTTGAAGTGATTCATCTGGGGCATAACCGCTCAGTTCGAGAGATCGTCAATGCGGCGGTTCAGGAAGACGCGCACGCTATCGCTGTGAGTTCCTACCAGGGAGGTCATGTTGAGTATTTTCGCTACCTGGTTGACCAGCTGGCTGAATTGAATGCTGCCCATATCCGCGTATTTGGTGGCGGAGGTGGCGTTATTATTCCCGAAGAAATCCAGCAACTGCACGACTATGGCGTGGCGCGTATTTATTCGCCTCAGGATGGCCTGAAACTCGGTTTGCAGGGCATGATTGATGACATGGTACAGCGCGCAGCTGCCGTTAGCATGCCGGTGCCGGATATCGAGAATTTTCAGGATAATGATCCTGTGGCGCTCGCACGACGTCTTACAGCGATAGAAAACGGCGTGTTGAGTGCTGCTGCCCTCAATAAAATCCGTGAAACCTCCAGTGCCCAAAGTGCGGTGCCCGTATTGGGCATTACAGGGACTGGTGGTTCGGGTAAGTCGTCACTCACGGATGAACTCGTACGCCGCTTCCGGCTTGACCAGAACGACCAACTGAAAATTGCACTGCTTGCCGTTGATCCTACGCGCAGAAAAACCGGTGGTGCATTGCTCGGCGACCGTATTCGCATGAACGCCATCGAACACGCGAATATTTATATGCGGTCGCTGGCAACACGCTCCGCCGGTTCCGAGGTGCCAGAATATCTGCCGGATATAGTGGCTGCTACAAGGCTTGCTGGTTTTGATCTGGTGATTGTTGAAACGCCGGGAATCGGCCAGGGTGACGCCGGCATCGTACCGCTGTGTGATGTCTCCCTTTATGTCATGACACCTGAATTCGGCGCGGCCAGCCAGCTTGAAAAAATCGACATGCTCGATTTTGCGGACCTGATAGCGATCAACAAACTTGAAAGAAAAGGTGGTAGTGATGCGTTGCGTGATGTAGCCAAGCAGGTACAGCGTAATCGGGAAGCGTTTGACAAAGCACCATCGGAAATGCCGGTCTTCGGCACAATCGCGGCGCGTTTTAACGACGATGGTGTCACGGCACTTTACCAATCCTTGCTTGAATTGTTGAAGCCTAAGGGTCTGAATACCGCAACTAGTGAGCTCGATACTGTTGACGGTAAACAAAGTACGCGTCAATCAACCATTATCCCGGCTGGCAGAGAGCGCTATCTGGCTGAAATTTCGGAATGCGTGCGTGACTATAAAAAGAACTCACTTCAACAGGCTGCTGTTGCCAGGGAAATGCAGCAGCTTGCTGCGAGCAAAATGATGTTCACGCAGCAACCGGCAAAAGTGGCTGACGATCAGTTGGTGATGTTTGACCGCTTGATTGCTGAACGGCAAAAAACATTGGATGCTAATTCATCCGCCCTGCTTGAGGACTGGCCTGAAACACAAAGACAATATGCAGGGGATGAGTTTGTCACCACAGTCCGTGACAGGGAAATTCGTACGGCTCTTATCCATGAAAGTCTCTCTGGCACCCTTATGCGAAAGGTATCGCTGCCTAAATTCGAGGACCATGGTGAGCTGCTGAAATTCCTGATGCTGGAAAACCTGCCTGGCCGATTTCCTTTTACTGCAGGTGTCTTTCCATTCAAACGCGAGAATGAAGATCCGACGCGTATGTTTGCAGGCGAAGGCGGGCCGCAACGCACCAATGCACGATTTAAAGCCCTCTCCGAACATTCAGAAGCCAAGCGTTTGTCTACAGCATTTGATTCGGTAACGCTGTACGGCCAAGACCCGGATCTGCGCCCGGATATCTACGGCAAAGTGGGCAACTCGGGAGTCTCCATTGCAACTGTTGAAGACATGCAAGTGTTGTATGACGGTTTTGATCTTTGTGATCCGGCGACTTCTGTATCCATGACGATAAACGGTCCGGCACCCACGATCCTGGCTTTCTTTTTTGTTACGGCGCTGCGTCAGCAGTTTGAGAAATACCGCAAGGAACACGGTGTTGAGCCAGATGAAGCACAACGTCGCGAGATTAAAGCCTGGACATTGAAAAATGTGCGGGGCACGGTGCAGGCTGATATTCTGAAAGAAGATCAAGGCCAGAATACCTGCATCTTCTCAACCGAATTCAGTCTTCGTGTCATGGGCGACATCCAACAGTATTTTGTTGAGCATGAAGTCCGAAATTTCTACTCAGTGTCTATTTCCGGTTATCACATTGCAGAGGCCGGTGCGAATCCCTTAACGCAGTTGGCACTCACCTTATCGAATGGATTCACTTATATCGAAGCTTATCTTGCCCGCGGCATGGATATCGATGACTTCGCTCCCAATCTTTCGTTTTTCTTCAGTAACGGGATGGATCCTGAGTACACTGTTATGGGTCGTGTGGCACGACGTATCTGGGCTGTTACGCTGCGTGAAAAATACGGTGCCAGCGAACGCAGTCAAAAGCTTAAATATCATATCCAGACCTCAGGGCGTTCCCTGCATGCCCAGGAAATGTCGTTCAACGATATTCGCACCACATTGCAGGCATTGATTGCCATTTATGACAATTGCAATTCGCTACATACCAATGCCTATGATGAGGCGATCACTACACCCACGGAAGAATCAGTTCGGCGTGCCATGGCCATTCAGCTGATTATTAACCGTGAATGGGGACTCGCCAAAAACCAGAACTCCAGTCAGGGTAGCTTTATCATTGAGGAGCTGACAGAACTGGTTGAAGAGGCTGTTTTGTCTGAATTTGAGCGTATCTCTGAACGGGGCGGCGTGTTGGGTGCCATGGAAACGGGCTACCAGCGTGGCAAGATTCAGGATGAATCGATTTTCTACGAGCACAAGAAACATGATGGGTCCTTGCCGATAGTCGGCGTCAACATGTTCTTGAATGCGGAAGAGGAAGTCGCGCCTGAAATAACCCTGGCAAGATCATCTGAAGCTGAAAAGCAGGACCAGCTGAATCGCCTGCGTGATTTTCAGCAACGCCACGAGGCAGAGGCATCAGCTGCTTTGCAGAAAGTCAGGTTGGCGGCCATGCGCGATGAAAATGTGTTTGCCGCTCTGGTGAACGCTGCAGAACATTGTTCGCTGGGCCAGCTGACTGAAGCTTTGTTCGAAGTCGGTGGTAAATACAGACGCAGTATGTAAGCGTTCTGAAGCATCTTGTATCCGGTTTTGCTCGAATAATGTATTTTATTGCTTGATTCCTGCTCCTGAATCGCAACGTTAATGCTTGCTGGAATACCGGCTGGTTGGCGAATTGAGCTGACTGCTGCCGGTAATCACAGCAATTATGACGACCAGTACAATTTTCGGCCGATGCAGTCAAACATCTGTCTTTCTGTGCTCTATACTTTTGGTCCTAGCGTTCCAATTTGCGTGTGAGCTTCCTGTCCTGATTGCTCGCAAGGCAATACAGTGGCGCTGTCGCAGATATCATGCAGATGATAGGAAAATCCCAAAACCGAGGAAACATCGCGGAGCGCGTTGCTGTAAAAGACATGCAACTCGTTTACCGTGCTTGCAGCAGCTCGTTTGCCAAGGCTCTGGGTTACAGTTCACCTGATCTGGTTATCGGTCGGACCGACTTTGACCTTCTGCCTCCCGAATTGGCCAGTCAACAGCTTTTGATCGACAATCTGGTTGTTGGCAATGGGGTTGCGGATATCCAGGCGCTGGCGCTTGATAACGATCAGGCCAACCAGATCATGCTGCGCTCCCCGATTGTCTCCGGGCAGGGTGTGGTGAATGGAATCGATATTCGCCTGCTTGATGGTCCTGTTTCCGAAATACCACAACCCCGCGATTTTCAAGCACTGGTTGATCACGGCTTGCAGGGTACGATTGTTCTGCGTGGTGAAAGCCCGCTTTTCCTGAATCAAGCCGCCAGAGAAATATTTGAACTTCAGGGGCTTTCCTATGAGCATCAACCGGATGGCTTGAAGCGACAATTTGCAAGGGAAGACTGGCATCGGCTATGTCGCCGTGTTGCAGCTGATTCTCTTGCCAAGGCAAACAATTTGCCGGCGCGACTGGTTCTGAATATCTGTGTAAGTGGAATCAGGAAAGTGCTGCTGGCCGATATCGACAAAATCAGCTGGCAGGGCAGTCCAGCCGCTGTGTTGTCCGTAGTGGATATCACCGAGCATAAGAACACCAACACCTCCAACACCACAAGTTTGGCTGCGAACACGCCAGCTGCGGGTGCAGCCACAGCAACTTCGCTGCTCGGGCAACGCAAACTTAGTCAGGTTGAAAAACTCGAGCAGGATCGTTTTCGCCACTACGCCACGGCCTCTGCAGATTTTTTCTGGGAGACTGACAAAGCACTTTGTTTCTCTCGCATCAGTAGCGAGATAGAAGTCGTGCTGGGTGTAAAAGTCGACTCGTTACTAGGCCGTACACATCAAGATCTGCTTGAGCGTGCAGGTGATGTTAACGATCATGATTCCTGGCGCCAGCATCTGCAAACACTGGCGGACCACAAACCCTTTCGTGATTTTGAATTCAAGTGGGAGTCGGGTGATGAGTTAAAAGTCGTGCGTTACAGCGGCATCCCTGTGTATAACGCAGCTTCAGAATTCATGGGCTACCGCGGTGCAGGTAGAGATGTGACAGCCAGCAACAGGCAGGCAGAGTCGGTTGCCTACCATGCGAATCACGATGCCCTGACTGGTTTAGTTAACCGGCGTCATTTCGAATCCCTTGTTAAGGTCGCTATCGATGACGCCCATAAGGACAGGAAGTCCCATGCTTTGTTCTTTATGGACCTGGATAACTTCAAAATAGTCAACGACACCTGTGGCCATCTGGCTGGTGATGAGTTATTACGCCAACTGGCATCTTTGTTTTCCAACCTGATTCGTAAAAGCGATGTACTGGCGCGGCTTGGAGGAGATGAGTTTGGTGTCTTTTTATACAACTGTAGTGTTGCTGAGGCACTGAAGCTTGCCAATCAGTTGCGTAGTGAAGTGGAGAATTTCCAGTTCCTTTGGGAAGAAAATCGCTTCATGGTGGGTATCAGTGTCGGCTTGGTCGTTGCTGATGACCGCTGGCAACACCTTGAGGCTTTGTTTAGTGCGGCGGATTCAGCCTGTTACATTGCCAAGAATCAGGGGCGAAATCAGGTTGTTGTGCATCGCGAAGCCAGTGGCAACAGCAGCAACCGAAAAGTTGAAACGCACTGGGTTGAAGAGATCAACTCAGCTCTTGATGAAAACCGCATCGTGATTGCCCGGCAAAAGATATTGCCGTTAAAAAACGCTAATGCTGCCATGGATTCAAGTGCGGCGAGTCTTGTTGAAAAGGATGATGGTGCGCACTTTGAGGTGCTGATGCGTCTGGTATCACCCAGTGGCGAACTGATTAATCCTCAAGCCTTCCTGCCGTCAGCTGAGCGTTATGGTCTGTCTGCCAGACTCGATGCCACGGTTATTGATGTGACACTCGACTGGCTGAAGAGAAACCCCGGATACCTGCAGAAAGTTCGGCATTGTTCGATCAATCTTGCCAGCGGCTCCTTTGCCAAAGAAGGGTTTGCCGAGGCCCTGCTGGAGCATATCAAGGACAGCGGTATACCACCCTCCAAGCTCTGTTTTGAATTGACAGAAACAGCCACCATTGCCAATTTGTCTGCGGCCACTGAATTTATGCGCCGCCTTGCTGAAATTGGTTGCAGGTTTGTGCTTGATGATTTTGGCGCAGGCTTATCTTCCTTTGCTTACCTGAAGAACCTGCCCATTGATTTTCTGAAAATCGACGGTCGTTTGGTGCGCGATATTATGGATGACCAGATTGATTTCACGATGGTCAAGGCCATCAATCAGGTTGGCCAATCGCTGGGTAAGCGTACAATCGCGGAATTTGTCGAGACCCCGCTGTTATTTGAAGCGGTGCGTGAGATGGGTATTGACTATGCACAAGGTTACGAGATTGAATCACCGCTGGTCGTGGAACCCTAGACAGAATCCCGCACAATCAGGATAGGTACTGTTTATCAGCTCTTTCCCACTAACTCTCAGTTGTCCCTTGGAAACAGATTGTGCCCGCAGTGCGGACACAATCTGGAAGCACTATTGTCTTGCTTGCTAGCCAGTGATTTCGCGTTTTGCCAGCGATGAGTCGCTTTTCTGCCCGCCGCGGCGCCAGCTGTGGAATTTCTCCAGCCAACCAAGCAATTTCTCGGGCTGATTAGCACGCTTCCATTCACCTGCCACGTACTTGTTTGATTCGGCGAGTGTAGGATAGATATGGATGGTGCCCAGTACTTTATTCAGGCCGATTTTATGTTTCATTGCCATCACATACTCGGCAATCAGATCACCTGCATGTTCACCCACGATGGTGACTCCCAGAATGGTGTCTTTGCCAGGTACAGTCAGAACCTTGATGAAACCGTAGTCTGAGCTGTCTGCGATGGCGCGGTCCAGATCATCAATACCATAGGTGGTAACCTCGTATTTGATGTTTGCCGCTTTCGCGTCGGTTTCATTGAGGCCGACTCGTGCAACTTCCGGGTCGGTAAAAGTGGCCCACGGAATCACTCGGTAATCTGCCTTGAATTTCTTTACAAATCCGAACAATGAATTCACTGCCGCGTACCAGGCCTGATGTGCGGCTGTGTGAGTGAACTGGTATGGGCCAGCGACATCACCAACCGCGTAGATGTTGGGAAAGCGCGTTTGCATGTATTCATTGACAACAATAGTGCGGTCGACTTCGATGTCCAGCGTTTCCAGACCAAAGCCCGATACATTGGCGCTGCGCCCGACCGCTATCAACAGCTCGTCAAAAGCAATTTTGATAGTTTCACCACCGCGTTCACACACCAGGTATTTTTCGCCACCGGAAGTTTCAACAGCAACCGCCTTGCTTTCGGTCATGACGTTTATGCCTTCCGATTCAAATTTCCGGTTTACAAATTCGGCAACCTCAGGGTCCTCACGGCCCATGATGTTGGGCATGAGTTCAACTTGAGTGACTTCACTACCAAGCCGGTTGAACGCCTGGGCGAGTTCGCAACCAATCGGGCCGCCACCCAGCACGACGAGTCGTTCAGGTTGTTCTCTGAGTTCCCAAAGGGTGTCGGATGTAAGGTAGTTGACCTCTTCAATCCCCTTGATAGGGGGAACGAAAGGGCGTGCACCTGTAGCAACAATAATATTGCGGGTAGTTAGCGTCTCGCCGTTGACCTCAACTGTCCAGGGTGACGTTATGGTTGCTTCACCCTGAATGCAATCAACACCAAGGCCCGTGTATCTCTCAATCGAATCGTGTGGCTCGATTTTCCGGACAACGTTTTGCACACGCTCCATAGCAAGTGCGAAATCAAAATCGGCACTAGCCTTTTTGACACCGTATTTTTCTGCTTCGCTGATCTGTTTCATCAACTTGGCTGAACGAATCAGTGCTTTTGATGGAACACAACCTGTGTTGAGGCAATCGCCACCCATGCGGTGCCGCTCAATCAGTGAAACCTTGGCCTTGACCGCTGCACCTATATAAGAAGACACCAGGCCGCCAGCGCCGGCTCCGATCACGACAATATCGCGGTCGAAGGAGTCAGGCTTGGTGTAGCCCTCGTATACTTTTTTGCTCTTCATAAAATCGAGTATCTTTTTTGCTATCAGTGGGAAAACACCTAACAGCACAAACGAAAACAACAACGCTGGAGAAAGAATGCCTGATAAAGAATCGATACGCGCAAGTTGGGTGCCGGCGTTTACAAATACCACGGTACCCGCCAGCATGCCCAGTTGGCTAACTACATAGAAAACGCTCGTCTTGATGCGCGTCAGCCCCATAGCCAAATTCACTAGAAAGAATGGTAACGCAGGAACCAGTCTTACGGTAAATAGATAGAAAGCCCCATCTTTTTCGATATTTTTATTGAATGTCTCCAGCTGCGAACCGAATTTACTTTTGATCAGGTCGCTTAAGAAAAAGCGTGATGCCAAAAATGCCAGTGTCGCGCCGATGCTTGAAGCGAAAGAGACGATTACTGTCCCCATCAGCAGCCCGAACAGTGCGCCACCGGCCAGTGTCATAATCGCGGCACCGGGCAGGGATAAGGCCGCTATCGCCACATAGAGCAAAAAGAACGCGGCTATCGTTAGCACAGGATTGCTTTGATAATAGCCGTCGAGTGCCGCCTGTTGCTGCTTCAGGTATTCAAGGCTGAAAAACCTGTCCAGGTCGAAAACGAAAAATGCTGCTATCAAAACCAGCAACAGTAATAATAAAATTCTTTTATCTTTCATTATCTTGGGGTAGATTCCATTATGATCTGACGCGTAGGTTAGGCGATTTATCGGGCTAACGGTTCCTGTTACTTGCGCGAGAAATTCTGCTCTTACCCATCAATTCCTTTTGAAATATGTCTACTTAGCGGCTTGTTGGGGAAAATGTGGAACCTATAGGACTGTTTTAGCCCGGTTTTTCGCAAAATAAACCAGTAGTTTATCGATTATTAATCTGCCGCACCGTAGCAGGCGTAGCAGCAACCTGCCTGTTATGTCCGAAAGTACAACCTCAAAACCATCTCTCATAGTTGTCGTTCCTTCGTTGCGCGAGCTGGAATTTAGTCGGAGTCTAGCCGATTATCCTGCGATTCTGCGTTTTTTGTCACGCAGTCGACATAAAACATCGGTACTGCAAAGTGCTGAGCAGGCTTTGCTTCATTATTTTGGCTACGCACAGGTGGCTATTGGCGAACTACCCGCCGGGATATGCAGTCTGGGTGCTGACACCACCGAGGAATTTGGTCAGATTGCCCGAGCCGACCCTGTCTACGTGAAAGCTGAACCCGACCATGCCAGTATCCACAGTGCCGCAGCACTGCAGTTAAGTGCAGAGGATGCTCAGATGCTAGTGGCAGGGCTTAATAGTCATTTCAACGAGATCGGTTGCCGGTTTCATCTGGGTGACACCTGGCGCTGGCATCTTACCGGTGCCGAACTTGGTGGAGCAGAAGGTACAACGCTGTTGGCTGAGCCACTCAATCAGGTGGCTGATCGCAATGTCGTTTCCTTTTTAGACCCTGAACGGCACCCGGTCGAATGGCGCCGTTTGCTGACTGAAATTCAGATGGTTTTGCACAGTTTGCCAGTGAATATTGAGCGCATGGAACGTGGCCTGCAGCCCGTCAATTCTTTGTGGGCCTGGGGTGCGCACCCCATGCCGGAACGCCAGACGACGCCGGAAATCTGCTGTTACGCTGAAGACGCGTTTGCCAGGGGGCTCTGCCAGATAAGTGGAATCGAAAATCTGCCCTTGTCACAGGAACCGTCCTGCGGTGATCAACAATCCATACTGCTATGCTCACGAGTTCTGGAGACACTGTTACTTCGGCAAGTGGTTGCGTCTCCCGGGGATTTTTCATCAGACCTGCAAATGACTGAAGCTTATTCAGAGTCTGCTTCGCAGAATGACCCCGGCAGCGTGCAAGGCGGGTTGCAATGGCTGGAAAAAAACCTTGCATGGGGTATGAGTCAGTTGCTCCGGGGGAGGCTCGGCGATATCCATCTTGTGCCCTGTGATGGTGAAGTGTTGAAAATGCGCCGTATTGATTTACTGCGCTTCTGGCAGCGCCGCAGATGAATAATTCCGCTACCACAGTGTTGCAACGCAATGCTGTAACGCCGCTGTCGCCCCTAACGGAATCATTGCACGATAATCCGCTCGCTGATCGTATATTGCGCAGCCGCGGGGTGACGTCTGCTGCTGAGCTGGAATTTTCCCTGCAAGATCTGCCAGCGCCCGCATTGCTGCGAGATATGCCAGCTGCCAGCGCCCGTATTGTTGCAGCTATCGAGGCAGGCCAGCGAATTCTTATTGTTGGCGATTACGATTGCGACGGGGCGACCAGTACAACCCTGGCTGTACTTGCCCTGCGTGCCATGGGGGCTACCTCGGTTGACTACCTGTTACCAAACCGTTTTGTCCATGGGTATGGTTTGTCACCCGCGATTGTAGATCTGGCGCAGCAGCATGATCCGCAATTGATCATCACGGTAGACAACGGTATTTCCTCGGTTACCGGGGTGGAGTCCGCGCGTCGCTGTGGCATTGATGTTGTAGTCACCGACCATCATTTACCCCCTGTAAAACTGCCGGAAGCGGTCGCTTTGATTAACCCGAATATGCCCGGCAGTTCGTTTCCATCGCCCAATATAGCGGGGGTCGGTGTGATATTTTTTGTACTGGCCGCGGTGCGTGCCGAATTAGCTGCGCGAGGCTGGTTTGAGCAACAGGCGCTGCCGCAGCCCAAGCTTGCCGATTATCTGGATCTGGTTGCAGTTGGTACGGTGGCCGATGTGGTTCCGCTCGATAAGGTAAATCGCGCCTTGGTGATGCAGGGCATTCGGCGAATCCGTGCAGCACGTTGCCGCCCGGGAATTACCGCCTTGCTGCAGGTCGCGGGAATCGATGCACAGCAGCTGGTCACCGAAGGCATAGGATTCGGCATCGCTCCGCGACTGAATGCTGCGGGTCGTCTTGATGATATGCGCATCGGTGTGCAGTGCCTGCTGGCAGATGAGGCGCATGAAGCGCTAGTCCTGGCTCAGGAACTGGAACGTAAAAATAGCGAACGCAAACGAATTGGTGCCGAGATGGGAACCGCTGCTGCGACTATCATAGCGGGCCTGCAAACTGTGGACGAAAAAAGTGACGACCTGATGTCAATCTGCCTCTATGAGAGCGATTGGCACGAGGGAGTTACAGGAATTCTGGCGGGGCGACTCAAAGAAAAGCACGGAGCTCCGGCAGTTATTTTTGCGGCTGCGCAAAATCAGGACAGCAGCGAGAAGACGCTCAAGGGTTCTGCCCGTTCTATAGACGGGTACCATATTCTGGATGCGCTAAAACGAATACGCAATGCCCATCCGGCGATTCTGGAGAAGTTCGGCGGGCACGCCAAAGCTGCCGGAATGAGTCTGCTGGAGGCCGATTTTGCTGTTTTCAAACAGGCGCTGGATGAGGATGTCAGGGAGTTCTTTGAAAATCGCAAACCGCCCACTCAGCTGATGACTGATGGTTCGTTGTCGCCCGCTGATTTCAATCTGGAGAATGCCGGGTTGTTGCGCGAATTAGCCCCCTGGGGGCAGGATTTTCCAGCTCCTTCGTTTGACAATAATTTCCGGGTGGAAGACTACCGGGTGTTGAAAGAACGGCACGTTAAATACACGCTGTTGCCACTGCCCATGGATACGGTTTTGAACAATGCGGCTGGCACCGCATCAGGAGCTGAGGCTTCCGGTTCAGCGATCACGGCAATGCACTTCAATGTACTGGAGCCTGGGGAGGCGTTGGAGGTGTTGCCGGGTGACATTGTGCACGCTGTTTTCGAACTGAAAACTAATCACTTTCGTGGCAGCAGCACATTGCAGCTCAATTTGCAGATGCTGGAGGTGCTGGTGTCGGCATCTGCTAAGCCGTGATTCGGGGATTGCGCTAAACTAACAGATTGAGAAATCAGCTTTGTCAATCCTGCCACATGATCGAAATCAATCCTCTGGTTCAGCAAATAGATGATCTTCGTGAGCGCAAAGACGCGCTTAGGGGGTATCTTTGACTATGACAATCGTAAAGAAAGGCTAGAGGAGGTTCTTGCAGAGCTGGAAGCTCCGGATGTCTGGAATGATCAGGATCGTGCCCAGAAGCTGGGGCGTGAACGTGTCACCTTGCAGAATATCGTTGATGTCATCGATCAGCTCGATTCAGGCCTGGGTGATGCGCGTGATTTGCTGGAAATGGCGCGTGAGGAAGATGATCAGGAAACGGTTGATTCGGTAGCTACCGATCTTCAGGAATACGAGAAAAAGGTCGGTGACCTGGAATTTCGTCGCATGTTTGCCGGTGAGCAGGACGAGGCTGATGCGTTTATTGATATCCAGTCGGGCAGTGGCGGTACGGAGGCGCAGGATTGGGCTGAAATGCTGTTGCGTATGTATTTACGCTGGGGTGAGCGCCGCGGTTTCAAAACTGAGTTGATTGAAGTATCACCGGGTGATGTGGCAGGTGTTAAGTCGGCAACGATTCGATTCCAGGGCGATTATGCCTATGGTTGGTTGCGCACCGAGACCGGTGTGCACCGGCTGGTACGCAAAAGTCCTTTTGATTCCGGTAACAGGCGTCATACCTCTTTTGCGGCAGTCTTTGTCGCACCGGAAGTGGATGATGATATTGATATCGAAATCAATCCGGCGGATCTGCGTATTGATGTTTACCGTGCCAGTGGCGCTGGCGGGCAGCACGTAAACCGCACGGAATCGGCCGTACGAATCACCCATGAACCCAGTGGAATCGTTGTGCAATGCCAGAATGACCGTTCTCAGCACAAGAACAAGGCAACGGCGATGAAGCAGTTGAAGTCCAAGCTCTACGAGCTTGAGCTGCAAAAGCGCCAGGGTGACCAGCAGCAGATCGAAGAAGGCAAGTCCGATATCGGTTGGGGTAGCCAAATCCGCTCCTATGTACTGGACCAGTCGCGCATAAAGGATCTGCGAACCAGTGTAGAAACTGGTAATACGCAAGCGGTACTGGATGGGGATCTGGATCCGTTTATTGAAGCAAGCCTGAAATCGGGGCTCTGATTTCATACAACACCCGATCTTTTATTGATACAAACTTAACAAGGTACGCAGTGTTTTGATGGCCGTCATAGATTGGCTGGCTAACGAAGCACCGTTATCAATTAAACAGCGTAAACAGTAGTGATACACCATGACAGCGGATACTGAAACTGTGGCGAAGACTTCACCGGAAAAGCAAGAGCAGGCAGATGCAACTGTCGATGAGAATGCACTGATCGCGCAGCGGCGGCAGAAATTGGCCGAATGGCGTGAATCAGAGAAAGCATTTCCCAACGACTATCGGCCTACCCACAAAGCGGCTGACTTGCACAGTGCGCATGGTGAAAAAACCGCTGATGACTTTGCCGGCGAAGAAATATCCGTTGCTATTGCCGGGCGTATGATGAGCCGGCGCATTATGGGTAAAGCAAGTTTTGCCAGCCTGAGTGATGTAACCGGCAGCATCCAGGCTTTCGTGCAACGTGACAGGGTAGGTGAAGAAGTTTACGCGGCTTTCAAAAAATTTGATGTCGGTGATTTACTGGCGGTGGAAGGCGTGCTGTTCGTCACCAAAACCGGGGAACTGTCCGTCAAGGCCGAACGTGTGCGACTGTTGACTAAATCGCTGCGGCCTTTACCTGAAAAATTCCATGGCCTGTCAGATCAGGAAACCCGTTACCGGCAGCGCTATGTGGATTTGATCGTCAACGAAGAGTCTCGCAATGTGTTTCGCCTGCGATCGGCTATCGTCGGGCATATTCGCCAGTTTCTGATTGACCGTGAATTTCTGGAAGTTGAAACACCGATGATGCAGGTCATTCCCGGAGGGGCGACTGCCAGACCTTTCGTCACGCATCACAATGCGCTTGATATGGAGCTTTTTCTGCGTATCGCGCCTGAGTTGTATTTAAAGCGCCTGGTGGTTGGCGGGTTTGAGCGTGTCTTCGAGATTAACCGAAATTTCCGTAATGAAGGCCTTTCAACCAGGCATAACCCTGAATTCACCATGCTCGAGTTCTATCAGGCTTACGCTAACTATGAAGACCTGATGGACTTGACAGAAGAAATGCTACGTTCGCTGGCCACCAATGTGGTTGGCAATACGAAGATTCTTTCCGAAGACGGTGTAACCACATTTGATTTTGAAAAGCCCTTTGTGCGCATGACACTGCTGGACTCGATTGTGTCTGTTAATCAAGGCAATGCGGATTTCAGCAATGAGAATTTGTCAGAATTGCCCTCAGCTACGGCGGTTGCTGAAAAACTGGGTATCAAGGTAAACAAGAGTTGGGGTCTGGGTAAAATCCAGACTGAAATATTTGAGGCGACAGTTGAACATAAACTGCTCGACCCGACCTTTATCACGCGCTACCCGACTGAGGTTTCGCCGTTATCGCGCCGCAATGATGATGATCCCTTTGTGACTGACCGATTCGAGCTGTTTGTCGGAGGGCGCGAGATTGCCAACGGGTTTTCTGAGCTGAATGACCCGGAAGACCAGGCGGAGCGCTTTCTGGCGCAGGTGGCTGACAAGGATGCTGGTGATGATGAAGCGATGCACTACGACGCGGATTACATTCGTGCGCTTGAGTACGGTATGCCACCTACCGCGGGTGAAGGCATTGGTATCGATCGCTTGGTGATGTTGCTGACCGGCTCACCGTCAATTCGTGATGTCGTGTTGTTTCCGCATATGCGGCACGAATCCTAGGCTTGATAGTCACAGTCGCGGTTCGCGACAGAGCTATTGGTTAGATTGCCAGGCAAGAGAAATCTACACGTAACTGCTGTTATTTGAGTGATGACAGCGGCAATCGATTGAGGCTGGCTGCTAACCTTTTTCTTAGCTGCTAGTGCAAGCTACAAAAACCTAGGAATTATTGACAACCACGGTATTTCTACCGTTGTTTTTCGCTTGATAAAGTGACTCATCGGCCAATTCCAGCAATACAAGCTCTCTGGTGTCGCGCTTCGGCACTATTGTGGCAACACCAACACTTACAGTGATCATGTTGTTCGTCTTGGAAGCGTTTTCGTTAGGAATGCTCAGGGATTCAATATTGGAACGAATGAATTCTGCAAACCGTTGAGCGGCTTTTTCCGGGGTGGCTCCCATGATCACTGCGAATTCTTCTCCGCCAAATCGAACTACAAGATCACCCGGTCTTTGGGCAATCGTTTTGAGAAATTCTGCAATGCGCTTAAGACAATTATCGCCCGCAATATGCCCATAGTGATCGTTGTATTGTTTGAAATAATCAACATCGAGCATAATGAGTGAAAGGGGTGTTCCTCGTCTCATGTCGCGCCGCCATTCCTGAGCAAAAAAACGATCAAAATGACGTCGGTTCGCGATACCGGTCAGGTTGTCAGTCAGGGCTTCGGACTGTAATGCTTGTCGTTGCAGAACTGTCTGGGTGACGTCTTTGTGTGAGATGATAGCGTACTTGCCATCTTCCCAGTCGAGTCGCCAACCCTTGAACTGGTACCAGCTTTGCTCGTCGGGACTGTGACAGGGGTATTCGAGCGTAAATTCTTGTGCACCTTCACTGTTGAAGAGATTTCTAATTCCGGCGGCGACAATCGAGGCATCATTATTACCCTGTAGCGTTGACGCGTCACAGACGTCGAGATAGTTGGTTCCTTTGCTGCAGTGTTTCGGCTCTCCTCCCTTGGCGTTTCTGTAAGCCTCCCATGCGGGATTAACATCCAGTATCTCTCCCGATTCCTCTAAAATGGCCACGTGCAGAGAAATCGCATTCCATATGGCTGGTAACATCCGTTCCGCTGTATTCATGCTCGATTGCTCTTTCGAAATTTTCAGGTACAGCTGGCGACAGTGATTTAGTTTACTACAAAAAACAGGCAACTTATAAAAAATACTACACTAATTCCATAGTGAGGAATTTGATTCATTTAGCTTCATTCATTGGCAAAAGGCTTTTAATTTTTCCCGTATCAGGTCCATTTGCAACACAGCGTAGCAGCTGAAAAATAACAAGCTGCCCCGGCTTCCACAATATGCACCTCGCTTGACCAGCTGCTATCGTAGTAAATCAGGTTACTTGGCTTGTTCGCAAAAAATACAGACTTTACTGCTTACTTGTCATCCTTTGCAGATATCGCCGTTTTCCTCACGGTCTTTCCATCTTTATACAACACGCACCAATCGTGTAGATGCTCTTTATCGTGTATGTATATCAGGCGATTTCTGCGTTCGCTGGAAGACTCGCGAGCATGTTTCAAATAGGTATTTTTGAAATAGTTTGACTGTTTATGATCCGGCTTGTATTGCTTGCCAACTAATGAATATTTGCGCATCACAGAACTGGCTTGCGATAAGGACATGCCCGGCTCAATAGATTCACAAGCCGTATAGAAATCACTGAAGTCCTGCGGTAGTTCTTCTTCTTCCAGCCTGGATTTATACATGGCTGAGATCATGGATCGGATATTATCTCTTTCTTCCTTATAGTCATCGCCCATACGTTCCAGGCGATTATCTATGTCTTCAGCAACCCGGCGTGCATTTCGTACCTGACCGTCCCAATATACTGCAACGGCTTTAGTCCGCATGTGATCAAGATACGGAAGTGACTTTTCACCAAACTCACGCTTGGTCTCCGAGAGTGCTTTGTCTATATAAGGCAGGCTTTCCCGATCCAGTCCACGCTTGATCTTGCTGTAAGCAATGTGGGAATAGAGCAAAGCTTTTTGGGAGGTATCGAGACGTCTGAAAGATGAGTCACTCATTAGTTCGAGCAAAGCGCTTTCCGTATTCTTGTAACGTCGGTCATCGTACAAATCCAGGCCGTTATCAAGTGCTGCTGAACTATCCATCGCGTAGGCTGGAGCCCCAAGTACGGCGAGTATGCAAACTACTGTTGCGAAGATTAAGCGATGTAATCTGTTGTGGGCAAAAAACATACACCCGTCCTTTTTTAAGTTGACGTCATATAAGTAATCGTCAATTTGAAGTAATAAGTTAATATGACTTTGAAATTTTTCAGCGAATTTTGTTCGATCAGTTAACGATAAAGGATTTTGTGCGACATATGCCATCATTTACCTCTCGCGCATTTTTATTTTTACCTTTATTGGTATTTTGGAATCTGGCATTGGGAGCAAATAACGATAATCCAGAATCAAGTGACAAACTTCCCGTATTGATTCAATTGCTAATCACAGCGCCGGGAACAACGTCTACCAATTTACTTAATGATAATTTTGAACCTAAGGACAATAGTTTTTGGGTCGACTGGGGAGAGGAGGAAGTCTATATCGTTGAGGCCTGCGCTACTGCTCTTGGTAAAAATAATCTTGTAGCCGAGCTCGTTAGGTCAGAGTCGATAACATTACAAATAAAGTATGACGGAACGCTATTCAATTATCCGCTAGATCAGAGCGAAACTGCTCAACACACAACACTTGTCAGATTAAACGAAGTACTTTCTCCGAAGTATCAAATCAGGTATATCTGGGATTCACAGGGTTCAGATACCGCTGCGATGGCGGTCTTGAGTCACGACCAATGGAAAGAACTAGAGCGCGTCCACGGTAAAGAGAATGTCGAAAGGGCATTTTTACAATTTACTGAGAAATTAAACATTCTGTCTGGTAAGGAACAAATACAAAGACCTTGATAGCTTCAACTCCTTGGCTCTGGGATTGATCTTTAAAAACTGTTATTTGCTTTGGTTCGCTCGGGAGGCTCAAGAGTCCTAACTTTCGTTTATTCCTTTTTTTAACAAGAATTCCATGAAATCTATAAATTTAGACGAAAAGCTAGCGAAATTCACAGAGCATTGGTCACCCAAGACTATTGCGAATTTTAATGGTAACGATGTTATGGTCGTAAAGGTAAAGGGTGAGTTCAAATGGCATTCTCATCTGAATACAGATGATTTTTTTCTGGTACTCAAAGGCAGCATCATCATACAGATGCGAGACGGAGATGTTGAACTTAAAGAAGGTGAGATCTACGTTGTTCCAAAAGGAGTTGAGCATTGCCCATTAGCACATGAGGAGGCTGAGTTACTTCTTATCGAACCATCAGGAACTCCTAATACTGGCGATCCTGCTACCGCGGCGAAACATGAAACTATTTAGTTGCCTTGCCAAAAGTGATCAAGGCAGAAAATGTCTGCATTAGAGGTTCGGGTTCAACCGATCAATTCTACTTAACCTTTTTTCGGCTAGGTTTTATGCTGTAAAACCATGCATGAAAAAAATTTACTAAAGAAGAAAATAAAAGTAGCTACCTTAAGGGGTTTGATGCTTGGGGATTAGAGGTCGAAGATATGGATAATCTCGCTGAGTGCATAAACAGAAAGCTCAAGTTCTGGCAGTGATGTTGTGTGGAGGTTGGGAAAGAGCTTGTCTCTTCGATAATTATTTGTAAGGACTACCACAGTAAATGAGCGGATATATTATTTTTCACTACAATGTTCTGGACAGAGTCCGGATTGAAGAGCTCGGGCCGCGTTCGCTACCGGAACTCGAAAAGCACGGTGGTGAGATAGTGATCGGTTCCTACGTTACGCCGCTAGAGGGTTCGCCTTTTTCCCATATGGTTGTTTATAAATTCGAATCGCAGGAAGCTGCGATGGCTTACTATGAGTCTGCTGAAATACAGAATCTTTCAATACTTAGACGGGAAATAACGGAGGGAATTGCTGTGTATATCCCAGCATTCGAATCTGGGCAATAGCTTTGCTGCTTATATGTGAATTATTGGCATAAGCCGCTTATGGGAACGTAGCAGGCATATTGCTTATGTACAATGAGATAGCTGGAAGTGGCCCTAACGGTTTTTTTAAGACGAAAAAATACTATCAATAGAATGTAATGGCCAAGGACAACAGACATTCGAATAATTCCTTCTGTAATGATAGTCAGCTCCTGTACAACGACTACGAAACAGAGTTTATAAACGGGGAAGGGCTATTGTTTGATGAGTCTTACAGACTTGCCCATTTGCCCCTGGTAGCTCCTAACCATCCTCGTGTAATCCAGACAAAGTCCGGTACAAATTATAACGCGGGTACTCATGAGCCCGTTTATTCTATTGTGATACCGATATATACGGAACAATTGCATAGTTCGGCAGAGTTTTTGAAACTATACAAGGAGCTGAGGGCATCAAAAATTTCCCATAAAATTTCTTGGGAGACGTTTTCAGAACGTAAAAGTAAATTGCATGCAACTATCTGTGGTGCGATAAGCACTGAAGACCCACCAGCTATCGAGGATAAAGTATTCACAAAACTTCGCGAAATTGGTCCTGTTTCTTTTCGAATTCGAGGTTTGTTTTCCGGTAATATCAACATCGGTCGCTTGTATCTCAAAGTATATCCTGAGCAGCGTGCCGGTACGAATATGTTTCATGTGTTACAACAGATATTCGGAACTCCAATCACACATCTTTATGTCGTTGGTCTGTTCAATTTTATTGATGAGCTGGATCACGAGGAAGCCAGAGAATTGGAAATGCTTCTGAATGTGTGGCGTGACATTGAATTTCTGGAAATGGAAATCGAGGAATTGTGGATTCTGAAATCTCGAGACGATCTCGTTTTGAACGGTAATGTTGTACAAACTATACCAATTGCATAAGAACATGATTATCAGGGTTTCGAGTCCGTATTAGGGAAAGGCATGCTGCTCGTCTCTCATGTTCGAGAAAGCAATAAGTCAATCTGATAGCCTGTACACGAGCCTGAAAAAAGGTGGATGTCCTAAAATTCCTTGATAGGTAGCAACACCCATTCGCAGACGAAGCAATAAGCGCACGCTACAGCATCAGTTTCAATGGCTGCGCCTTGTCAAGCTCTCCTGGCAACACAATTAAAACAACCAGGGCCTGCATTGTGTATGTGTATGTAATCAACGCTGTCCATTTGAAACTGCTGTCTCAAAACGCTCTCCAAATCAGAACCGTGCTTTGTTTCCGCAGCGACCATTAAGCCTTTGTCACTATAACCGCGCACTGACAGAAGACGGTGAGTTAACATCTCAGGTATTTCATTCGCTGCCAGTTTTGCTTCAACTGCGTTAGCACGAACGAATATTGGCCCCGATGACCTGTACGGGCTTTGTACCGCATGATGCTCGTACCCTAAAGCCAGAACACTTTCACCGACTTTTGCATCGGTAAGAGATACCCGGCATGGGTAGCAGGGAAATTCATCCGACTGAAACAGGTAGGCTCCGATATCTCGCAACTCTTCTGTATTCATCTTGAAGTAAAACGAAAACAGTTTGCTGGACAAGGGAGTGATTTGAAAATCTGCGTTCATTATTTTATCCTTAAAAGAGAGTGCGAATTAGATATGGGCACTAATTCTCAGGCACGAAAAATTCTCATGTACGAAAAGTTCTTTCGTACAAAGGGTCTGGCAAATATTAGCTGGTGTTACCCACAAAAAGCGGACACGTGATTCTGCGGTAACATCAAGGCATCAAGTTCTAATAATTTACTGGTTCGAGCTGCTTGCCTTTCAAATAGTGTTTGGCATTTGCTAGATAGAGATATGATTGAGCCGTAACTAACGCAGGATTTATCGGGCAAATTGACACCTCAACAAGTCGCAGAGCGCGTCGGTTTAACTGTGCGGGAAGTACAAAGTAGTACGAAAACGCTTTCACAGGGGTGAAAAATCTGAAGACGATTCCACTGTTCCACTGGGTGGAACTAAGGACAATGCTTTTTAGAGCTTGTAGCAGAACGAGCGTTCTGTTATTCTTTCACCATGCCTCGACCAAAGATCCACAGCCGAACTTCAACTGCCAGTGCCGCCATGGAGGTTTTCTGGGCACATGGTTACGAAGCAACTTCGCTACAACAATTGGTCCAGAAAACTGGCGCAAGTCGGCAGAGCATCTATTCCGACTTTGGTGGAAAACGCGAGCTTTTTCTTGCTGCTTTGGAACGTTACCAAGAAGAGGTTGTTTCCCCGGCACTTTCGCCCGTTGAGCAAGCAGAAGCCACTCTGCCGGCAGTTGAAACTTATTTTCATTATCAGATCGGGCGCGCAGAAACTGCTGGTTTACCAGGTCCTGGTTGTCTTATCGCCAATACGATTACCGAAGTTGCACCTCACGATGTGGAAATATATGAACGTGTGAACGCTCACAACGAACGATTGTTTTTAGGTTTTAGCAAAGCGTTTGAAAACGAAATACGAACTGATAACAGGCGCCGTCATGCTGCTCCAAATTTCGACGCCCTCGCCACTATGACCGTTATTTTTGCGCAAGGGCTTTGGTCTACCTCCCGAGTAGTCAACGACGCTGCGCAGCTGTATCTCGCGGTTGATCATTTTCTCAACATGGTCAAATTGGAATTAGCCCGATGATCGCCACAAGCTACGAACCAAAACCAATCAATACGAGAGAGTTCTGGCTGGCTTTACTGGTGAACACGGTTTGGATAAACGTTTCGGAAGTATTTCGATACTTTGTTTTTGTAATGCCAATGATGCGGGATGCTCTGCCGACATTAGAAAACGTTGCACCGATGAGCTGGACTATTTTTTTAATTTGGGGTGTTTGGGACACAATCCTTATTTTTTGTGTCACCGGTTTTTTCTGGATTTATCTCGAGCGTTTCGGGTGTAGCATGATGAGTGCGATTGCTGGAGCTTCATTCGCATGGTTGGGCATTTTTGTGATTCTATGGCTCGGACTTTATAACATGAATCTTACTAACCTATCTGTTGTAGGCGTGGCGCTGTTACTAAGTTGGATTGAGCTGGTTGTCGCTGCCTTGATTGTCCGGCGATTTAGATTCAATTACCGCTAAGGGCAGGTACTATACATCTTTGCAGATCCCTGAGGTTTCTTACGCCGAGACTTAGCAGACACATGCCTCGGACCTTTCCCAATGATTGCGGTCCACTGTGTTCTGGCGGCTTATTTCTACTAATTTGGTTGATATTTAATATCTCCCACTTCATCGGCAACTGATAGAATGTCAGCAATATCTCGACAACTTGGCACAGCACAAGTGATAGAGCAGACGCTGCTGTGTTGATGCGGATAGTCTCGAAGCTATGGAGCGGATGAAGAAATACTTATGGAGCGAACCTGATTTGGACGACGTGATTACGTGTAGTTCTAACTTTTTTCCGGTGCAGGGATGTCTGCCACGGTTCTGAAGCCGATATGGTTGGTGCCCAGTGTTGCGTCTTGATAAAAGTATGCGCCCGGGTGGTAGTTCATGCAGAAGCTTGCTGAACACATGTAGGAGCCGCCCATAATTCTGCTGCTGTTGGGTGAATTCACTTCACCATGAAAGTTGCCTTGTGGTGCTCCAGCAGTTTGATCGCTCGCACCGCGGTTACTTAATTCAAGCGGGGTTTGGTCGCTTACGCTTGCGGCTATAACCGGCAGTCTGCGGGAGATCTGCTCATCCCCTTGAGGCTGTACCCATTCCCAGACATTACCGATCATGTCATGCAGGCCGGAGGCCAGTGGCTGGTAGCAACCAATCGGTGCCATGCCTTTAAAGCCGTCGCTAGCGCTGTCGCGCAATGGAAAAATTCCCTGCCAGGTATTGGCTAACCAGTGCGAGGGCTCACTTGTTGGCTGTGATTCATCTTTATGCCATACCCGTCTGTTTTCGTCTTCAGCATATCGTGCCGCATGTTCCCACTCGGCGGCTGTCAGCAAGCGCCTGCCAGCCCATTCCGCATAAGCTTCAGCATCTTCCAATGCCAGTTGCACGACGGGGTAGTGCCCCTTGTTTTCTATGTTGCTGTCCGTTCCTGTCGGATGTCGCCAGTTAGCGCCATCAACAAATTCCCACCATTGTCTGAAGGCTGCATCAGCAACCCCTGTGGGTTGCCTGAAAACTGCCGAACCCGGTGGGCTGCTCAAGGGTGTACCGGTTGCAGCATCTACGCCACTCCAGGGTTTCTCGGCTATCGTCTTATAGCCTGTGGCTTTAACGAACTGTTGGAATTGTGCGTTGCTTATTTCGAAAGCATCAATGCTGAGCCAGCCTGTTCCAGTGGCTGCGGGGATGGTGACCTGCTTTGAGCCGGGCACATTTACATCACTGATCGATGCTGTGATCGTTGAATCCTGCCACCGATTATTGGAAGCCTGTAGCGATGTCTCATCGTAGGCACAGCTGTGGCTTTTGTTGCCAGCGTGAATATCAGCACTGGTGTCAGCGTTACTGCTGATCATTGCGGTCATCGTAGCCAGACCGCCAACCGCTATCACGGTAATACCCGCGTACCTGAGTGCGCGTCTTGAGCGGGTGGCTTTCTGGAGCTTGTTTTCTGATTTCTGCATCGTGTCTACAAAGATACAATTTCCAAGCCAGCGTGATTTCTCATGTAGAATGAACACCTTACAATGACGTTAGCGCGATCCTGGCGCAACCGTGGCGCATTGTTGTCGTGTGTTTAAGGAATGCTTTAACAGCGGCTGAACCCTTTGAATTTAACCTGATTCCTGGCTGGCCTGACGTGAAGAACGTTTTTCTTATTGCAAAATTCGAGCTTGTACGACTGTTATCAACGCGGCGTGGACTAGTGTCGATTGTTGCTTTCGCCATGGTGTGGCTGGTGCTGTTGTATTACGTCATCTTTCGCGCATCCAGAGTACTGGCACAGGATGGTGGCAGCGGCTTGGTAAGCGCTGTTCTGGATTGGCTCGGAATGGAACGCCTCACAGCCTGGGCGGTACCGGAGCTTGCCGTGTACTGGTTCTTCGGGCTGATGCTGTTGCCCCTGTTCTGCATCTCCTTAACCGCAGATCAGACGGCTTCAGATCGCAGTCGGGGTACTTTGCGTTACCTGGTATTGCGTTCAACGCGTTGGCAAATATTTTTCGGTCGGTATCTGGGGCAGTTGCTCGTGTTGTTGCTGTTCATTCTCATCAGTATAGTTACAACACTACCCGTAGTTCTCTACCGTGATGCTGGCGGCTTGCCCGACTGGTTGGCACTCATGCCTGCGATTCTGGTTAACCTGATGATTGTCCTGCTTCCCTATACGGCTTTAATGGCATTGGTATCTGTGTTGGCAAAGTCTGCAAGGCAGGCGACACTCTATGCCATCATTCTCTGGATTGCTGTTTGGTTTATTAGCGGCCTGTTGATGAATTACTTTCCGGGCTTGAGTTTTCTTGATTGGGTAATGCCCTCTTCACAGATTCCCCTATTACTCCGGTCTGTGGGCTGGGATGCCTTGCAGTTTGCGCACATACCCATTCTGCAATCTCTGCTTTTATTAGTTGCCGGCTGGTGGTTGATGCAAAGGAGAGACTTGTGAGTATTTTTAGTTGTCAGGGGCTGACAAAAAAATACGGCTCCACTCTGGCTTTAAATGAGCTGGATCTGGATATCGAAAGCGGGCCACCCGTAGCGTTGATCGGCCCCAACGGAGCTGGCAAGACGACCTTGCTCAGTCTGTTATCGGGTTTTATACGGCCGAGTGCCGGTCAAGCCACCATACTCGGAGAAAAGCCGGGTAGTGCTTCATTGCATGGAAAGCTCTCGGCACTGCCTCAGGATGCGAACCTCGATCCACGCCTTAGTATCGCACGCCAGCTCAAGCACTATGCGAGGTTGCAGGGGTTATCAAATAGTGCTGCAATTGATGCGGTGCAAAAGAGCCTTGATACGGTGCAGATGGCTGATGCTGCGGACAAAAAACCGGATGAGCTCAGTCACGGCATGCGAAAACGCATTGCGATCGCGCAGATGTTGATGGGTGAGCCAAAGCTTGCCTTACTGGATGAGCCTACAGCCGGTCTGGATCCACCTAACGTCAAGATTATTCGTGATGTTATCGCGCGCCATGCTGATGCCACCACGTTTATCATCAGCTCGCACAATCTCGATGAACTGGAAAAACTCTGTCGCGACGTGGTCTTTCTGGATAAGGGGCAGCTAGTCAAACACCAGCGGATAAGCAGCCTTCAAGAACAACAAGGTGTGCTGACTGTGCGCCTGAATGATGTAGATGCAGACGCTTTTATGCAAGCATGCCGCGAGTTGCCGGGTACACTGAATATCTCCTTGCAGGAGCAGGGCAGTTTTATCATTGACTATGATTCGGATGCCCATCCGGCTTTTGATATTCGCATGATAGAGCTGTTGAATGCGAAAGGCTGGCAATACCGTAATGTCAGTAAGGGCCGGTCTCTGGAAGACAAGTTGTTTGATTGATGCCGCAGGGGCTGCTCTCTTGTTCCAACTATTTGAAAGGGTCGCTGGAAGCTTTGAATAAGAAGAAAAATATTCTGTTTATCATGTATGACCAACTGCGTTGGGATTACCTGAGCTGTGCGGGTCACCCGCATTTGGACACGCCTAATTTCGACTGGGTAGCAAGCCAGGGAGTTCGTTTTTCGCGTTGTTATGTGCAATCGCCCATCTGTGGCAGTTCGCGTATGAGTACCTACACGGGTCGCTACCCGAGTAGCCATGGGGCGTTCTGGAATGGTGTACCTCTTAAAGTCGGGGAACTGACCATGGGGGATCATCTGCGTCGTGCCGGTATGGATTGCGTTCTGGTTGGCAAGACACATATGCGTGCCGATGTTGAAGGTATGGACCGTCTGGGCATAGCAGCTGACAGTATTATCGGTGTGCGTGCCAGCGAATGTGGATTTGATCTTGGCATACGTGATGATGGCATGGTCTGCCAGGGGCCTGATGGTGGCTATGACGACAATGATTCGGCATACAATCAGTACCTGAAATCCAAAGGTTATTCGGGCGATAACCCCTGGCATGACTATGCTAATTCCGGTGTTGATGAAAGCCTTAATGTTAAGAGTGGATTTGAGCTGGTTAATGCCAGCCTGCCTGCCAATGTACGCGAAGAAGACAGTGAAACTGCCTGGCTAACAGACTGCATGATTGAGTGGCTGGAAAGCCGCAAGGAAAACGACAGTAACGATAAGTCCAGGCCCTGGTGTGTGCATCTGAGTTATATAAAACCGCATTGGCCGTTTATTGTGCCCAAGCCTTATCATGATATGTATTCGAAAGAGCAAGTGCTGCCAGTCGTCAAGAGTGAGCAGGAATTGCAGAATGAACACCCGGTTTTGAAGGCTTTCAGAAAAGGCATTGTGGCGCAGACTTCAACCAGTGATGCAGCGCGGGATCGTGTGGTACCGGCTTACATGGGGCTGGTCAAGCAATGCGATGATCATCTGGGTCGTTTACTGGACTATCTGCGTGAGTCTGGCACTTTGGAGGATACCACTATCGTTCT
>CALLOA010000014.1 GCA_938005265.1 uncultured Granulosicoccaceae bacterium | reverse complement strand
GCATGTATCGAGGTCAGCACGGAAGAGGCCGCTGGAACCTTCGGTGTTGTTGTGGTTGATAATAATAGCAGGGTTATCGGATTTGAAGAAAAACCGGATGTGCCGACGGAGATTCCTGGCAAGCCGGGGCGTGTGTTGGCTTCGATGGGAAACTACGTGTTTAATACTTCATTCTTATTTGATGAACTGATAAAAGATCATGATGACAAGAATAGTAGTCATGATTTCGGTAAAGACATACTGCCGCAGATAATAGAAAAAAATAGGGTAATTGCTTACCCGTTTGCGGGCGTTACAGATGATAATCAAATCGAAATGCTTCCCTACTGGCGGGATGTGGGAACTCTGGATGCTTATTGGTCCGCCAACATGGAGTTGGTTGCACTGGAGCCAGAACTTGACCTCTATGATCAGAGCTGGCCGGTTTATACGCACCAGAAACAACTTCCGTCAGCTAAATTTGTCCATGCTGATGAGGGGCGTACCGGCATGGCTGTGAACTCCATTGTATCCGGCGGCTGCCTGATTTCCGGTGCTACCGTGCGGCGTTCCCTGTTATTCTCAAATGTGGACGTGCGATCGTATTCTCTGATTGAAGATTCTGTGATTCTTCCTGAAGTGACTGTGCAAAGGAACTGCGTCGTTAAACGGGCAATAATTGACAGAGGTGTTAATTTGCCCGAAGGCACGATTATTGGTGTAGACAGTGAGAAAGATAAAGCCGCGGGTTACCGAGTCACTGATAACAATATTACCTTGGTGACACCCGATCATCTCAATCAGTCGGTTCATCAGATTCGATAAACGGTCAAACGAGCTAGTGTCACCCAGTCAATCGCCCAGGAAATCTTGAGATATGTCGCTTGGTCAGGACGAAATTAATGCGATTGTGGCCGGCAGGCATGGCAACCCTTTTGCGGTATTGGGCCGCCATGGTGAAAGAGCAAATCCTATCATTCGTGCTTTTGTCCCCGGTGCCCTGAAGATTGCCGTAAAGTGCAAGTCAGACTCTGCTTCTAAGAAAGCCCGAAGCTGGCAGATGAATCGCATTGATGGAGCTGGCTTGTTTGAATGTGCGCAGCCAGCTTTGCCCGATGACTACTCTCTTGAAGTCACCTACCCGAATGAGGTACAAATCCTGGACGATCCTTACCGCTTCAGTAGTTGGCTGGGTGAAATGGATCATTATCTCTTTGCTGCGGGACAACACAAACAACTTTACCAAAAGCTGGGAGCTCATCCCGTTGTTCATGAGCAGGTAGTCGGGACTGTTTTTGTGGTTTGGGCGCCTAATGCAGCACATTGTAGTGTTATTGGTGATTTTAACTTCTGGGATGCTCGTAAGCATGTAATGAGACATCATCCTTCCAGCGGGCTTTGGGAAATTTTTATTCCCGGTATCCAACCTGGCTCTAAATACAAATACGCGATAACCGAGAGTTCGAGTCTTCAAGTTCGGCATCGAACTGACCCCTTTGGTCATCATTTTGAAGGGCCACCCGGAAATGCCTCTATCGTACATTCAAGCCAGTATCAGTGGCAGGATAGCGAATGGCTGGATTCTAATCGAGGCGACTTGCTGCTGGATAAACCAGTGTCGGTTTACGAGGTCCACTTGCCTTCATGGATGCGGCACCATGACGGAAGCTCGTACAATTATCGCGAAATTGCCGATAAGCTTATCCCTCATGTCGTGGGCCTTGGTTTCACTCATGTTGAGTTACTGCCAGTTACGGAACACCCTTTTGGTGGTAGTTGGGGATATCAACCGATCGGTTTATATGCTCCGATGGAACGTCTGGGCTCGCCTGATGATTTCCGTTTTTTTGTTGATCAATGTCACCAAGCTGGTCTGGGAGTAATCATGGACTGGGTTCCAGCTCACTTCCCGACCGATGAGCACGGCTTGGCTCGTTTCGACGGAACTGCGTTATACGAGCACGATGATCCTCGTAAAGGGTTTCATCGCGAATGGAATACCTGCATTTTTAATTATGGCCGTAACGAGGTAGCCAACTATCTGTTAAGTAATGCGCTCTTCTGGATTTCGGAATACCACCTTGACGGTATTCGAGTCGATGCTGTTGCATCGATGTTATATCTTGATTATTCCAGGGCTGATGGTGAGTGGATTCCAAATCAATATGGTGGAAATCAAAACCTGGAAGCTGTTGCTTTTCTGAAGGAGTTAAATGTATGGGTGCATGAAATCGGTGGAATCACTTTCGCTGAGGAGTCTACCTCCTGGCCGGGTGTAACAGAGCCCGTTGAAAACAATGGACTGGGCTTTACCTACAAATGGAATATGGGTTGGATGAACGATGTACTTTCCTACTTCTCAGAAGACCCCATCAACCGGAAATATCATCACCAGAAACTCACATTTGGCAACTTGTATGCGTTTTCTGAAAATTTCATTTTGCCTTTCTCGCATGATGAGGTTGTATATGGCAAGGGCTCACTGCTGGAAAAAATGCCGGGTGATGAGTGGCAGCGTTTTGCCAACCTGAGGCTATTATATTGTTTTCTTTTTACCCAGCCCGGTAAAAAGCTGCTTTTTATGGGGGCGGAACTCGGGCAACGAGCCGAGTGGAATCACGATACTGAGCTTAGTTGGCCGTTGCTCGAGAATGACAGTCACAGCCAGATTGGTCGATTGCTAAGTGATTTGAATCGCCTATACCGTGCTGAGGGTTCGCTGTTCAAAGGTGATACTCATCAATCTGGTTTCCAGTGGATAGATTGTGATGACTATGAAAGTAGCATTATAGCCTATTACCGCCGTGTTCCTGATTCGCCTGATGCGGTGATTTGTCTGCTGAACTTTACGCCAGTAGTGCGTGAAGAATTTGTTGTAGGAGTTTACGATGATGGGTTGTACGAAGAAGTACTGAATTCTGATGGCTCAATATACGGTGGCAGTGATGTAGTGAATCCACATAAAATTACAGCAGACAATACGGGTCATCAAGGCAAACCTTACAGTATCAGGCTTCGGTTACCACCATTGTCTGCCATTATTTTAAAGCGGGTCACTACAGTCTCTCTCGCTTAGTGGTCGGGTGAATAGTGCCACGTAGTGCCACGCGAATTCTCTTCATCGAATTATCTTCATCTGGACGTATTTGCCTGATTAGCAAAGTGCCCGTCTTGCCCTAACGGCAGAATAATGGAGCTGTCTCTAATTTACGCCTCGTGTAAGCGTCATAGTGCATAGCTTTCAGCATAAACTATATGCTGCTTAAGGTTCTCACCCGCCAAGTATTCTAAATATTCCCCCAATCGAACGTATTCGTTTACAAGCACTGCAATATAGGCCAGTGCTGCAAAATCTTTTTTTGAGATTCGGTGGTTGTAGCCGATAGCTAGTTTAGAGCCGTCAGCACTGGAGCCGTCAGCACTGGTTAAGGTTCGTGTTTTTTTGTGCACTTTGCTTATGTATAGACTGGATAGCCGCTGTGGTGAGATTGATCCAAACAGCATCGTATATGCCGGTTTATAAACGATAAACAAGATGTATGGTAATTTTTTGCATATACCAAATTTTTATTGGTGTACGTTGAAAACATTCTGAATAAGCAAGAGATGAGATTTCTTCCTAAATTATCTACGCGTTTTCATCTGGCGACTGGTTTGTCATCGCTGACGGTGAGTGTATTGCTGTTAGCAATATTTCTAAAAATTATTCCAAACACTGAATCCCAGATGCTGGATTCACGTGCACAATCTGCTGAATCTGTGGCATCTGCTATTTCCCTTTTTCTGGCCTCTGATGCCTTTGACGAAATTTCGTCTCATATGAACTTTATCGTTGACCGTAATGATCAGATTGATGGAGCACAGATAACGCGGTTACAGGATAACTCCGTAGTATCCTTTGGTAATGAGAATCGTATAGGGAAATTATTAAGTGAAAGTGGCAATCGCCTGGGTAATAGCGAAAATGACGAAAATCAAAAACTTTATTCAACACCAGAAATCCTCAGAGTTCCTCTAACGATCAATGGTTCAGGTTGGGGTTCGGTTACTTTGTTCTTCAAACCCCTTGGTGGTACCACCTTTGTTGAAAAGATCTTTTCATCAAAATTTACTCCTGTAGTCTTTCTGGGTTTTTGCTGTTTCTGTCTGTTTTTCTGGTACCTGGGTCGAATGTTGAAGCAGCTTAACCCTTCCACAGCTGTTCCGGGTCGTGTGCGGTCAGCTTTGGATACGATTGCAGAATCGTTATTGGTAATGGACAAGAAAGGAAATGTAGTACTGGCTAATACGGCATTTGCCAAATTGGTTGGCGAGGAGCCTGAAGAGCTGATTGGCAGAAATGGTAACGATTTTAGCTGGGAGCGCCAAAAGAAGACTGACACTGAAAGCGAGGGTGACAAAGAATCTGACTTGAAAGAAGAGGAACCCTATCCCTGGGAAGTCGCCATGCGGCTAGCTGAAACTACTCGCAATTCCATTATGTGGTTCACTGATGCTGAGGGGCGGCGCCGGAAGTTTCTGGTGAACTGTTCCCCTGTAATGGGAAACGGTAAAGAACCTGGTGGTGTGCTGATCAGTCTTGATGATGTCACCTTACTTGAAGAATATGAACTGGAGCTGATCAAATCCAAAGAGGAAGCAGAATTAGCCAATAAGGCAAAAAGTAGTTTTCTGTCTAATATGAGCCATGAAATCAGAACACCGATGACAGCCATATTGGGTTTTACTGAGGTGTTAAAACGTGGTTATGTACAAGATCCTGCGGCTGCACAAAAACATCTGGACACCATCGCTTCAAGTGGTGAACATTTACTCGAATTGATCAATGATGTACTGGACCTTTCAAAAGTAGAGTCTGGTGTTATCGAAATTGAAGAAATAGATTGTAAACCCGGAAAGATCGCAACAGACGTTTTTACGGTATTGGAAGTCAAAGCCCGTGAAAAGGATATCACTTTAAAATGCGAAGTTGAGGGAGAAATACCGGAACAAATATTGAGTGACCCATCCCGTATTCGTCAGGTAATTACAAATCTTGTCGGCAACGCTATAAAATTCACTACGGAAGGTGGTGTAACTATTGGTATTTCGCATACAAAAGCAGAAGGTCAGTCTCAGTTACAATTTGCTGTTAGAGATACTGGCATTGGTATGACGCCAGAGCAATGCAGCTCCATATTCAAAGCCTTTGTTCAAGCTGATTCTTCTATAACCCGCCGATTCGGTGGTACCGGGCTGGGGCTTTCTATAAGTAAGAAGTTGGCAGTTGCAATGGGTGGAGATATTGTTGTCACCAGTGTTCCGGGCGAGGGGAGTTGTTTTACGTTTTATGTGCCTTTTGAAGTGGATGAGACGATACGCTGGATTGGTCAGGCAGACCTTGAAAGTGACGCTTTAGTTGCTGCAGATACCAAGGCAACAATATGGAAACTTCCGCAATCCAATCTGCTGGTTGTTGATGACGCTAAAGAAAATCGTGACCTATTGCGGCTGGTTATCGGGGAAATGTCTTTGGAGGTCGATACTGCAGAAAACGGGCAGGAAGCCGTCGATGCCTGTGCCAGTAAGGACTATGATCTGATTTTAATGGATATTCAAATGCCGGTTATGGATGGCTATCAGGCTGCGAGAGAAATGCGTAAGTCGGGATTCGCGAATCCGGTTGTTGCACTGACAGCTAATGCCATGAAAGGTTTTGAAAAAACAGTATTTGAAGCTGGATTTTCGCATTATATGACGAAGCCGGTAGATCTGGATAAGCTGGGTGATCTGCTTGGGGAGCTATTAGGTGGTGAAAAGATTCCACTCGATTCAGTTGAAAGAAAAGCTAACGTCGCTGACGCCTCAATTGAAATGGTCGAAAAAACGGACCAAAGCTATACCCAAAACTCAACGACTGAAGAGGAAAATTCACTCCGAAACACCCTGGTTGAGTCAAACCCGAAATTCAAACCTATGGCTGATGAGTTCGTGCAAAAGCTGTTAGTCAAGGTTCCAGAGATGAGAGTGGCCATGAGTCGCGGAGATCTTAAAGAGGTCTCCTTAATTGCACATTGGTTGAAGGGGTCAGGGGGCAGTGTGGGCTACAAATGCTTTACCAAACCCGCCAAGCAGATTGAAGATGCTGCGCTGCAAGGAAGTGCAGAGCTGATTAGTGCACCCCTTGAGATCATAGGTAGCCTGACAACACAATTGGAGTTGAGTCAAGAATTAGTTAATAAAGGAAATAGGGGTAGTCACGATACTATTTCTAATAGTAGTTCTAGTGCGACACAACCATTTGCAGCCAGTCATACTTCCGAGGATGATATGGCGACAACCTTGGACAATTCTGTCTCGCACGAACCTATCAACAGTTCATTACCGTTGCATAACCCCAAGTTCGCTCAAATTGTTGTGGATTTTGGTGAAAAACTAAAATTGAATCTGAAACTGCTTGAACAGCATATAAAAAATGCGGAATTCGAGGAGATCGCTTTTATTGCCCACTGGTTGAAGGGTTCGGGTGGTAACGTTGGTTTCAAGCCGTTTACTAAGCCTGCAGCCGGTATGGAAGTAGCCGCGAAGGAAAAAAACATGGACTTGATTCAAGAGTTTTACGAACATGTCGTATCGATATCCAGGCGTATTGTTGTACCTGAGGCAAGTGGCACTTCAAGTCTTGATCCATCAATCACATCTTTCAAACGCAGTGCCTGATACCTATGTTCCTATTTATCTACAATACGACTTGTAGTACGAGTGCCACGGAAGGGTGATTCGTATGGATGATTACGCAAAAAATCCGGTATTGTCAGCAAAAATAATGCTGATTGATGATGAGCCGATCAATATGCAGGTCTTGATTGCTCATCTGGAAAGTGAAGGCTACTCAAATTTTCTCTCCACTGACGATTCTGTTAATGCGTTTGATCGAGTCTGTGATGAAGCGCCTGATGTATTATTGCTAGACTTGATCATGCCGGAAGTTACGGGCTTTGAGATTCTGGAAAAAATAAGGAATAACGAACAGACCAGGCAACTGCCAGTTGTAGTGCTGACTTCCAGTGACGATTCTGAAACCAAACTAAAGGTACTCAACCTGGGAGCCACTGATTTTCTCGCCAAGCCAGTCGATCCCAGTGAGTTAGCCTTACGTTTGCGTAACACACTGGCTGCTCGTGCCTATCAGAACCAGATCATCAATTTCGATAGCTTAACTGGCTTGCCACGAGGAGATCTGTTCAATTCAGCAGCCACAAGATTATTTGATAGAGTACAAGAGAAAGACCTTAAATCAGCGCTGGTATATCTTAATCCTCTAAGACTTAAAGCTGTCAATGACACTTTTGGACGGGAGGCTGGTGATTCATTCCTGAACAAAGTCGCTAAGCGCATAGGTAACGCTCTGGATATAAAGCCCAGGCAAACCAATCAGTTTCATGCGGAGCTTGATATTCTGGACAAGCAGCTTTTCAGGTTGGCTGGTGACCAGTTCGCGTTGTTGTTACCGGACGTAGTTGATGAAAGTGAAGTACTAAAGACGATTGTGATGTTGCTTTCAACGCTAGACGAAAGCTATGCCATTGAGAAAAAGGAAGTATTTATAAACACGGCCATTGGTATTTCTGTCATTCCTGATGATGCAAACTCGGTAGAAGACTGGTTAAATCATGCTGAAACAGCACTGCTAGAGGCAAATCAGACCTATGAAAGCAGCTATGTTTTCTACAAAAGCGAGATGGAAGAATCGGCGAAACAATACATACAGATTGTTTCAGCACTGAGAAACGCGTTGCCAGAAAAACAGCTTTTTCTGGTATACCAGCCAAAAGTTGATGTAGCTTCCGGGGTGATAGTCGGGGCAGAAGCCCTGATACGGTGGAAGCACCCGGAATTCGGTATTGTTCCGCCAGATCTCTTTATCTCCTTAGCGGAAGAGTCTGGCCAAATCGTCGACATCGGTCGCTGGGTTATGGAGGAAGCTTGTCGACAGAGCATGGTATGGCAAAATGCCGGAGCATACAATTTCAAGATCGCTGTTAATGTTTCCATCAGACAGTTAGTCGAGTCAAATTTTGTACGTTCAGTTGCTGACACAATTATGCATTCGGAGCTGAATCCGGAGGCACTTCAGCTTGAATTGACAGAAAACATGATTATGGAAAATCCGGAGAGTAATGTAAAAATACTCAATGATCTGAAAAGCCTTGGTGTTGGCTTGTCAATAGATGATTTCGGGACTGGATATTCTTCGCTAAGTTACTTACAAAAGTTTCCGATAGATGAATTAAAAATAGACCGATCATTTGTAAACGAAATCCAATCACCATTGGACAAAGCGCCCATCGTAAAAGCGGTAGCCTCACTGGGACATGATCTGGGTTTGCATCTGGTTGCTGAAGGGGTTGAAACCATTCATCAACTAGCAAGACTTAAAGCACTGAAATGCCAAACTTATCAGGGCTACTACTGCAGTCCGCCTGTGGATGAAATTGAATTTCTTGCACTACTCAATAAATATGGTCAGATGGAAGAGCGTAAAAAAGCATCTTGAGATTTTTCTCGTCTGTCATATTTCCTTTGTAAAGTTTTATGCAAGGCACAAGCTACTAGTTACCGAGGCTGCCAGATAGCAGCACTTCATTGTGTCAACCTTCACCCTTAAACCTGCATCCTTTTGAAGATAGCATTCTTTGCTGAATACCTGACCTGGTATTGCAAGAGGACCGTTGCAACGGTATCTGAAATGTTGATCAGTGACAAAGTCACCGACCAATTGTTGCGATAGAGGTACTATGTTCAAAATACCAGCATCGGCCATATCTCACATGGACTATTGATTGCAGTGCCTGTTGTGTTGAAGATACTATTGATCTGTACTGTGAAAGTTGGTTATTTAAGTATAAATCCACTATTAAAAGGGTAGTTATGAGTCAATTTACACCGTGGAGTGCAACCTTTGGCGGCGTTCTGATTGGATTGGCTGCTGTTCTGCTGTACAGATTGAATGGCAGAGTTGCGGGTATTAGCGGTATTGCCTCTGGCATGCTGTCTGTTAATCCTGAGAGCAAGGTGTGGAATTACATGTTTTTGCTTGGCATGCTGTTAGGGCCGTTTTTATATGCGGTTTTTACAGGAAAGCTACCTGCTATTGAATTCAATACTTCCCACCCTGTTATTGTAATCGCCGGTCTATTGGTAGGTTTGGGAACAAAACTCGGGTCTGGTTGTACCAGTGGCCACGGTATATGTGGTTTGGCGAGATTATCACCGCGTTCGCTAGTCTCTGTGTTTGTTTTTATGTTTGTTGCAATTCTTGTAGTCAGTCTTGTTTAATATTGGAAAGTATCTGAGCCATGGCAACCTTAGAATATAGACAGGGTGTAGGCGCGTTGGTCGCCGGCGCCGTTTTTGGGTTAGGTCTATCGGTATCCGGTATGATTAATCCACAGAAAGTTTTAGGATTTCTGGACCTTTTTGGCGATTGGGACCCATCGCTTGTTTTTGTCATGCTAGGAGGGCTGGTAGTTACATTTTTTGGATATCGGTATGCGAACGGTTTTCAAAAACCCGTTAATGATGATTCGTATCACTCGCCGAAATCTAAAAGCATAGATAAGCGATTAATAATTGGTGCCGTACTGTTTGGGCTAGGGTGGGGTTTGTCCGGGCTTTGCCCGGGACCTGCAATTTCGGGGTTGGCCGTTGCAAACTTTAAATCAATCCTGTTTGTGATTAGCATGTTTGCGGGGTTTTATGCTGGTAACGTTTGTTTAAACCGCTGGCCGTGATTCGCTGGCCGTGATTTATACCCTGCTGAATGGTTTACACTTTTAACAATAGGTTGGTTCAGTAAAATAGCAGCATGACGGGTTTATTTGTTTATGCGCTTTCGTGACTTCTGTTTGCATTTATTTATTACTGGCACGGCGGTATATCCCAGAAAAGTATTTTCAGCGAGTTAAGTTTGCAAGAAAAAAATAACAAGTGTTGTGTGTATCCGCTTTTGTTTCGTACGGTGGTGATCTGCTTGTTGCTGCTTGTCTCAGGTGCTGCACGCGCTGTCTTACCTTTTGATCACACAGGGAATATCTATGTTTCAATGTGGACTGCTGATGAAATTGCAGTTTTCACGCCCGATGGTGTTCCTGTTGAACGCTTCACCGCTGACGGTCTGGACGGACCACGGGGTATTGCTTTTAATCCGGCTAATGGTGAAATCTGGGTAGCTGGTGAATTCAGTAATGCAATACATATTTTTGATCATAATCATCAACTGCTGCGAACTCTGGAGCACCCCGATTTTAATGAACCCGTAGGCATTACATTTTCAATGGAAGAGGGGGTGGCACTGGAAAACCAGTTGGTGTACATCAGTAATTCAAATGGCAATGAATTAATGGTGTTCGAGCAACAAGGCAATCTTCTCAGGCGTTTTACAGCTCCCGCACTGCAGGATCCGAATTGTTCAGCCTTTACAGCTGATGGTAGTTTATTAGTTGCGAACAGGTTAGGGGGCACCACAGGCAGTATTGGTGCCGTTACCCGGTTTGATGCTAATCAAATGTTTCAGTTTGATTTCACCACTGACGGCATACTGAGCCTGATGGCAGTCGCTATTGATGCCAACACAATGCCCGGAGGCTTTGATGACACTGTTTGGGTTACTTCCGGTGCTGGTGACAGCGGTATTTATCAATTTGACCTGAATGGAAATTTGTTGACTTCGTTGCTTCCGTCTCAGATTGATGACGGTAGCTCCATTATTCCTCAAGGCATTGCTTTTGACGGTGATGGTGATTTTTATGTGGTTTCCTTCCTTAATGAAGTGATCAAGTTTGATTCTGATGGCAACTTCCTGATGCGTTTTCCAACAGGATCTGGCACAGCAAGAAGCACGGCGTTTCAGCCTTGTCAGTCAGCTGGTGTGGCGCAGGAATGCATTTCACTGGGTGTCGATGCTACATTGACGGGTGGTAATCCGGATAATAGTAATATGGAGGTGAGTAACGATATTACGTCTGACATCTCTGTGGCTATAGAATCCATGGTTGGCACTACTGATACGGCAACCAATACTGGCGGTGGAGGATCCAGTGAGACAGTGTTGGTTTTATCGATGGGCTTGATGCTGTTGTTCAGGCGCTCAACCAAGTCCCGCATCAAGTCGCCGTAGTGCCTCACCAGAGCTAATCACCTTGCGTGCCTTCGCTGCAGCATCTGTCAGCGTTGGTGCTCTTCCTGTGTGCCAGAGGGTCATCGCAGCACCGGCTATGGCCGCATCCATAATTGGACTTTGCTTGCCACTGAGAGCTTCCCGGCCCTTTTCTGCACATAAGGCCGATAGTGCGTTGATGTCCCACTTCCTGCCAATCGGGTTGCCTTCATTTCTGGCCAGAGGCAAGTCTTGCGGAATGTCGGCCGCGCGGTAATCCCGCTCCAGGTCTATGGATGCAAGCTCGATATCAAGCTCTTCGTATGAGACATTTTTATCGTAGCGGACAATATGTGCGGCAGCCCTGAATGATGGAATTATTCCACCCTCTGTACCTTTAACCAGTAGCAGCGAATCAAAGCCAACATGCCTGGCCAGCAGACAATAGGTATCGCGGTAGGGTTTATGTACATAGCCTGTGACAAGATGAGACTTTTTAATTCCCTTTATGGGGAGCATCATAACTTCGGTAGTGCTTAAAACCGGGCGTTTTACGATGCGTGTCCGCAGTTCATTCAGATCGTGCAGGGCCGGGCACATGGTGCGTTGATCCAGATAACCCCAACCGATTGTGGGGTCAGCGAGATTCTCCGCGACGCCAGATGTGGATATCAGGGGGTTGCCGCCAAGTGCCCGTATGATTGTGTGGTGATTGACACCGAACTTCGGGCCGCCAGACTCCACACCATGCGAATAGACAGGCAAGCCACAAGCGGCAAGCACGGGCATTACAAAAAGAGAGCCTTGTAGCGTGCGGTTAAAGCCATTGTAGGGTTCAGAGATTGCCACTACCTCGTCAACCCCCGCATTGACCACCTCTGTGCGATCTTGCAACGCATCCATCACGCCGCGGACTTCATCGTCGGTTTCACGTTTCATGCGCAGGCCAATAAGAAATACGGCGGCCTGAACATCATCAGCTGAGCCGTCCAGAAGCGCATGCATCACTGATCGTGCTTCTTCCTGTGAAAGGTTTTTGCTGAGTTCAGGGCCGGTAGCCACTCGCTGGATAGCGGAATGCATCAGTTCCGCATTCGCTACGGTATAATTGGAGCCTGAGGTCATGTTGTTTTAATTCGCCCCTTACAGGGTTTCGATAGCTTGGCAGGGTGCAATGGGCAGATCGTTGTGTGCCTGACAGCTTTATTATATCGCAGAGCCTTTACTCGTATTATGAATCAACTTTTTTTTCCAACGAGACCCGGCCCGCAAGGAGTGGTAATTATCAATAAAGTAGCACCACTTGTTGAGGCGCCATCACCATCCGTATGGGCCTGCATTTGTGGTATGCGGGTAGGGAAATCGATTGAGATAATCGAGTTTTTATATGACTAGTTCCCCGGAATTACAGCGAATGCAATTGCAAAACGGCATAGCGTCGTTCGAGGCTAATGATTTCCCGGAAGCGTGGCAGCTACTCGAGCCCTTGTCGAGAGCTGCGAATGCTGAGGCTCAGTACCGATGTGCGATCATGGCTCAAAATGGTCTGGGTATCGATACCGATACGGTGCTTGCAGTAAAATTAATGAAACTGGCGGCAGAGCAAAATCTAGGTCTTGCCCAACACGCTCTGGGTGTTATGTATCTTATGGGTGAGGGTATGGACGCTGATCCCGAAAAGGCTGTTTTTTGGTTGGAGCGTGCCGGTGAAAGCGGTCTGGCCGGGTCCTGGACTACATTAGGTATGATGTACAAGGAGGGGCGGGGAGTTGAGCGGAGCAATGATATCGCTCGCGAATATTATCAAAAAGCCGGTTTTGATCCTGGTGATTTTGCCTAGTTTGACCAAGTCTGAAGATACAACCGCCAGATCTTGCTCCTGTGCCGGACTTCTCGCTTTTCAGGTACCTTATTATCGAGGCTTCAAGTGCCCCGGTGCTCTCAAAATTGCATAGTTTCAATGATGATATTCGCTTGATGAGCGGCTATGGAACAGGCTAAAGCTAAAATTTGTTAGTATAATCAGACGTCTGCATAAATGCTGAGGTGGCGTAGTTCAGCTCATGGTGCAACGATATGCTAGCTGGCCTCAATGCGTCTAACTGCCAGAGCCATACAGAATGGCCGAAACAGAGAATGGTCGCAACCCAAAGTTGAATATCCCTTGATCTGCTACCCGACACAACGTGTCGTCGTTACTTAGCGGTTAACGGTTAACGGTTAACGGCATGATTACAAGCGGCTCATAATAGAGCTTGCTGCTGGCTTTTAAATTTTGATATCTGGGCGCAGTATCCGATTCATAGGGGTGCGACCATTCTATTGATGGGAAAAAACAATGCCAATAGAAGTACACGGCAAATCACTTGATACAGATGAGGAAGGTTATCTTGCAAATCTAAGTGACTGGGCACCTGAGGTTGCTACTGTTATGGCCGAATCCGATGAATGTGTTCTGTCGGAGAATCACTGGGAGGTCATTAATTTTTTGCGCGAATACTATCAGGAATACCAGATAGCCCCTGCCGTGCGCATTTTGACCAAAGCTATTGGCAGAAAACTGGGTAAGGATAAGGGCAATAGTAAATACCTGTACGAACTTTTCCCGCAAGGGCCGGCAAAACAGGCCTGTAAGTATGCCGGGTTGCCAAAGCCGACAGGTTGCGTCTAGCCAGCTGATGGGCACGGTGCTCAGCATTGTTCTGTATTTTTCTGCGGTAATATTTGTCGTCGGATTATTGCGCCGTATTGTGCGTTATGCATCTATCCCCGCGCCCTTGAAGATTCCTACAACACCGGCTCCAACCACTCGTCGTGGGGTTGCTCTGCGACTGGCTCGTGAGGTCGTGCTGTTTGAAAGTCTGTTCAAGGCTTCAAAGTGGACCTGGCTGTTTGGGTGGTTATTTCACTTCGGACTTTTACTAAGCCTGCTGGCTCATCTGCGATTTTTTGTTGATCCTGTCTGGTGGTGGGTTGCCTTCGTTTCCCGCTTCAGTCCATATGCCGGGATGCTTATGTTCCTTGGTTTGTCAGGCTTGTTGTTGCGTCGGTTTATGGTTGACCGTGTTCGTTATATCTCTGCACCGTCAGATTTTTTGATGCTGCTATTCCTGATGGCAATAGCCGGTACCGGGTTGTTGATGCGTTATGGGTTTCGCGCCGATATTGTGGAACTTAAGGTCTTCGCTATGGGTTTAAAGTATTTCGATTTCGCTTCGCTGGCATTCCACCCTGTGTTATTGCTGCATCTGCTCCTGGTTGCCGTGCTATTGTTGATTTTCCCCTTCTCAAAGCTCCTGCATGTGCCCGGACTTTTCTTCAGCCCGAGTCGCTACCAGGTTGATAATCCCAGGGAAAAGCGGCATCTGAGTCGCCGTAGCAATGATGGTGTTCGTACTCAGGGTGTAGAACACCCGGAGCGTGACAGTGCCTAAACCTGAAGACATCGATATCCCCAAGCTGGGTGATTTTCTGGTAACACCTGCGGTGTCTCCTGACAGTATGGCGCATAGCCAGCCTTATGTGGCTAATGCTGATCATCAAAACGCACTGGGTTTTCCCGGTGAGCTGGTGGATAACTGGCACGACGTTGCTATCGCCAAGCTGGGTGAATTAACAAGTAAATCTCGTGGCTTGCAGGTATATCTTGATTCCTGTGTCAAGTGTGGAGCCTGCACGGATAAGTGTCATTACTTTCTGGGTACCGGGGATCCGAAGAACATGCCGGTGGCGAGGCAGGATCTGTTGAGGAAAGTCTATCGGCGGTACTTTACCCTGCCTGGCAAGTATTTCCCTAAACTTGTGGGTGCTGAGGATTTGACCGAAGAGGTGCTCGATGAGTGGTATAAGTATTATCATCAGTGCTCGCAGTGTCGGCGCTGTTCTGTCTACTGTCCTTACGGTATAGATACCTCGGAAGTTTCAATGGCGGCCCGGGAGATTATGGCTTCCGTGGGAAAGGGGCAAAAGTACTGCAATGAGATCATCAACAAAGTACACACTATCGGTAATAATCTGGGGTTACCGGAACCCGCTCTTGCCGACACCCTGCAAGGTCTAGAGGAAGATGTTCTGGAAGATGACGGCGTTGCGGTAAAATTTCCCCTTGATGTAAAAGGTGCTGATGTCTTGCTGGTCACACCTTCGGCTGATTTTTTTGCAGAACCTCATATAGACGGCTTGATTGGTTACGCGAAAGTGTTCCACCAAGCGGGAATTAGCTGGACAGTATCCTCCTATGCATCGGAAGCAGCCAACTTTGGGCTGTTTATCGGCAGTTACGACAATATGCAGAAAATGGCCCTGCGAATTCGAGAGGCAGCGCTTGAGCTGGGAGTCAAACGTATTGTGTTTGGAGAGTGTGGTCACGCATGGCGAGTCGGCTACAGCTTTCTTGATACACTCGCTGGCCCTTTTGATTTCCTCGATGGTGACTACCCGGTGCCGCAGCACATCGTCGAAGTAACTCATGAGTTGATACAGCAAAAACGGATCAAACTGGACCCTGAAGCGAATAACGACAAGCGGGTGACTTTTCATGATTCGTGCAATGTAGCCCGTGCGTCCCGTATGGGGACTGAATCAGGAGGGCAATTGGTGTTGCCCAGAGAGGTAATAAAGGCTTGCTGTAACCATTTTTTCGATATGCCGGAAAATACGATTGGTGAAGCCACTTTCTGTTGTGGAGGTGGTGGTGGGCTACTCACAGACGATCTTGTTGAATTACGTATTAAGGGCGCTTTGCCACGCATGCAGGCTCTTAAGGAATTGGATGATCAGCATCAGATAACGCACATGGCTGCAATTTGCGCTATTTGCAAAAGTCAGTTTTCTAAAGTGCTGCCTTACTACGGTTTCCAGATGGATCAGGTCATCAGTGTTCACCAGCTTGTTGGCGATGCTTTGGTAATGAGTTCAGGGGAAATATAGAATGATCAGTTATTCCTCTGTTTATTCAGGTAGCCGGTTGGGAATAGGGCGAACATGACAAACACTATCAAGTTTGTATTGTTGCTTTTGGGCTTGAGCTTTACCTGGGTAAGCCTGTCCGGCGAACGTGGGCCTGTTATTCCTCAGGGTAAAGGTGAGGTTTGTGTTGCTGATACCGACTTTATGCGCCGTAATCATATGGATCTGCTGGTTCACCAAGGTGACGATACTGTTATTAGGGGGTTACGCGAGGGGCCATTCAGTATGGCCGACTGTGTTGATTGCCATGTGCGACATGATGACCAGGGCAAACCGATTCGTATTGATGCCGAAGGCGAATTTTGCAGTACATGCCATGAATATGTTGCCGTGAGTATCGATTGCTTTACCTGCCACGCAGCTGTACCGGATGCAAAAGAACCGGGCAGTGCTCATAACAATGATCATGAATCTGACAAAAACCATAGGCATAGGCTGGCCGAACAACCATGAGTTATGCTGAATTTGATGATAAGTGTTGCCAGGAGCCACATAATTTATGAGTGACCTGGCACCTGATCCTGTTAGTTGCATGGATGCAGATTTCGAACACAACACCAAAGCGAACGCTGCCCGTCGTCGTTTTCTGCAACGCATAGGCGTGATGGGCGTTTCAGCACTCACAGCATCGTCATTACCAATGAATGTGAGTCGAGGCGGCTCGCTGTTGGCAGCTGATATTGGTAGTTCAGCGGCAAGCGACGAGCCGGTGTCGGGTGTGTCGTCAGAAAGGCGTTGGGGCTTGTTGATTGATACCTCCAAGTGTTCTGCGGGGTGTGATGCCTGTGTTCGAGGGTGTCACGAAGAGCATGGAATCGGGGTAAGTGGTAACGACCACACGGATGCCCAGTGGATTCGTAAAATTGATCTTGAAGATAATGACAGCGGGGAAACGATGTCTCTGCCGGTAATGTGTCAACACTGCGAAACAGCACCTTGCGTGGATGTCTGTCCCACCGGTGCATCATTCAAGCGAGCCGATGGGGTTGTGCTCGTTAACAAGCATACGTGCATAGGCTGTCGTTACTGCATGCTCGCTTGCCCCTATAAGGCGCGTTCCTACATACACGAACCGGTAACAGACCAACTTTCGCGGGCACCCAGAGGAAAGGGCACAGTAGAGAGTTGTACCTTGTGTGTCCATAGGATTGATGACGGGCAGAATCTACAACCGGCCTGTGCAGTTGCCTGTAGGAAAGATGCTCACAGTGCCATAGTATTTGGCGATTTAAACAATCCCGACAGTGAAATTTCGAAATCGATACGCGAACATGATGCCAAGCAGGTTCGTGCAGACCTTCAGTTGAATACTGCAGTGCGCTACACAGGCCTATGAAAATTTTCTTCTGCCCGCAATGTTGCTGCTCTGATTCCTGGCTAATGCCAGCAAGGAGTGTAGAGCTACTTGGAATTGATATCCATGCCGGGTAAAGAGAAGGCATGAACAGCACTGTCCGTTACATTGCTTTTAAACCGCGCAACGTCAGCTATTACTGCGTAATTTTGCTATGTCTGCTCACCATGATTTCGGGGGGCTACTGTGCTTACATGATGGAGGTTAGCGGGCATATTATTACTGGCATGAATAATCATGTGGCTTGGGGTTTGCCACATGTCTTCGCTGTTGGGTTAATTGTTACTGCATCCGGTGTACTCAACGGTGCCACTTGTGCATCAGTTCTTGGCATGGAAGTCTACAAACCTGTTGCTCGATTATCGGTTGTTCTGGCATCAAGTACTCTACTGGGTGGTCTGACTGTTCTTGTGCTTGATCTAGGGCGACCAGACCGCCTGTTGCTTGCCTTCACTCACCATAATTTCGGATCTATCTTTACGTGGAATATTTTCCTGTATACGGGGCTGCTGCTAATTTGTGTTGTCTACCTGTGGATGATGATGGAGAAACGATTTAATCGTCAAGTCACAACTATAGGTCTGGCCGCTTTAGTGTGGCGAATTGTCTTAACCTCGGGTACAGGGGCTATATTCGGGCTTTTAACAGGAAAAAATATAATTGATACCGCACTAATGGCAATGCTTTTTGTGGTGCTGTCGCTAGTGCTGGGTACAGCAGCATTGGTACTGGTTACTATTTTACTCAAGCACTGGCAGTCTACGCAGGTAGATGACGAACTTCAAAAAGCGTTTAATCGCATGCAGCTCCTTTTCTTGTTGGTGCTGGGAATTTTTTCGATTGTGTATCATTTGATAAACGTTTATGCCAGGCAGGACCTCTATGTGCCTTTGTTTACGCTGACAGGCGGCTTGACGACAATGTTTAGTGTGGTATACGTTTTGACAGGCCTGCTTGTCCCGCTAGGCATAACACTATACCTACTGAAGAAGCCAGGTGGAATTTATAAACAGATAGCCAGTTCCATCATGAGTTTGACCGGTGGATTCCTATTGCTTTATATAGTCATTATTGGTTCCCAGAATCAGGCGAAGATTCTGTTTCCGGGGAAAACTGTATTGGCGAGTCGTTTTGGTGATGGAGGATTCCCGGCTTACGTACCGAGTGTATGGGAGTGGGGAGTGGGGTTAGGTGGTGTGGCGTTTTCCTTTTTTATTTTTTTGCTTTTGATCAGAGTTTTTGCATTAATTCCCGAATCACAGCCGTCTACGGTGAGTAAGCTCATCTAAGCAATCCGTGCTCCCTGGCTGCGATACTGTGCAGCAGGGCCTCTGCAGCCGGTTAAATTCCTGAACCTGAGAAGTGCGAAACGTTTCGATTTTCATCTGTAGTTCCTGATCGATACCACGCTAATGACTCATGCAAAGTCACTACACTACCAACAATAAGCAGAGTAGGTGCTCGTACTGCATGCTGCGTAACAAGATCAGGGAGAGTTTGAAGGGTACCGACATGCACCCTTTGGCTTGGTGTTGTGCCTTGCTCAACCAGTGCTGCCGGTGTATCCCCCAATCTGCCAATTTTGATCAGGTTTTCACAGATTTTCTCCAATCCAATCAGGCCCATATAAAAAACGATGGTCTGGGAAGGGTCGCGTAGGTGACTCCAGTCAAGATTGATTTCTTGACTTTTTAGGTGGCCGGTCATAAAGACACAAGACTGGGCATGATCACGGTGAGTCAGAGGAATGCCTGAGAAGGCAGCACATCCACTTGCCGCTGTGATGCCGGGAACCACTTGAAACGGGATGTTATTGCTAGCCAGTGTTTCGATTTCTTCGCCACCGCGCCCGAATATAAAGGGATCTCCTCCTTTCAGGCGAACAACGCGATTGCCTTCACGGGCGAGGCTAACGAGCAGCTCATTGATCGAACCCTGCACCATAGTATGTTTTGACCTTGCCTTACCGGCATAGATTATTCTGGTATCGGTGCGGCGTAAATCCATGATGCGCTGACTTACAAGGCGATCATAAACCAGCACATCTGCCGATTGAATCAATCGTAAGGCGCGCAAAGTTAATAATTCCGCATCTCCCGGTCCTGCGCCAACCAGTGCTACCTCACCTTCAGGGTGTACGTCTGTTTGCAGCGGGTCCGCTGCGTTCCGGCTTGTGTATTCAAGGCTGTTGATCAGTTCGGAACGGGCTCTTGCCGGCTGGCCTGCCAAGACTAGCTCTGCCACCCGCCCGTGTAACGCTCTTTCCCAGAATTGTTTGCGCTGTCTTGCAGTCTGCAACTTCTCCTTGACCGTAGTTCTGAACTCGCTTGCCATTTTGCCAAGTACGCGATAACTCACGGGCACAAACGCTTCAATACGATCCCTTAGCAGGCGTGAAAGGATGGGTGATGCTCCACCACTACTAATGGCGATCTGAATCGGGTCACGGTCAACGATGGATGGCAGAAAAAATGTGCTGGCTTCCGGGTTGTCGGCGACGTGACAGGGGATATTCAATGCTTTGGCACAGCTTGCTATGTCCAGATTGGTAGCTGCATCTTTTGTCGCCGCAATCACTAACCGGGCAGACTGCAGTTTTATGTGCAGCGTTTCGAGTGCACAGTGTTCAGCGATGTGTTGCAACTGACTGGTCGCCCGATTGTGTTCATCTGCACTGGTTTGGTTCTCTGCAACCAGCCTGGCAAGTGATGGAGAAAGATCCGGCGCAATGACGCAAACATGTGCACCGTATTTAAGTAACAAGGAAATTTTTCGTGATGCGGACTGCCCGCCGCCGATCACAACGCAGTGCTGTTGGCTGATATCCAGAAAAATGGGTAGATGCTTCATAGTACTGTTGTGACGGAACAATCTGGAGCCCGAAGTGTATCAACGTTAACGATAACGTTTAATGCAGCTAAATTGAATGGAAAAGGCTGTTTAATGCATGATTTGTTGGCTTAACTTGTGTTGTCCGGCAATTTGTGCAATAACTAATCGAGTGTTCGATATTTATCCTAACTGGAGACAAGTCGATGAGATCACGAATAAGTACAGCTGTGGCCATTTCTGCAGCCGGGTTCGCGTTGGCGATTACAGGAACAGCGGTTGCTGGTGCCGGTGGTAGTGGCTGTAACTATGGCGGCCAGCTTGCTGAGCTTGAGAGCCAACAATTTGTACAAGCTGACCCTGACAGTGCCAAAATAGATCCGCAATGGCTGGAACTTCTGGAACAACAGGAAAGCGGCAATTCTGATGCCTCATCACCCCTGGTAGTTCACAACTAGTAGGGTAGGTGCCTGTGTAACTAGTTGGTGCCTAAGTAAAACCGGCTGGGTTGCTTCCCGGCTGGATTCAGGTTGTGCGCCGCGGAGGCAAACCCGTGTGCTGGGTTTGAATGGTGCCACGCTTTGGGTCCGCCGCGTTGGTTGAGGCCTTGCGCTTATTGTTGCTACCTGACTTATTATTGCTGCCTGTTTGTGTTGGCCGGCTGTTTGATGCCTGGCTTGGCGACTTCTTGTTATATTTTCCACGTCCCTTATTTTTTTGCCCGGCACCTTGAGCCGATGAATTTTGCTGGTTGCTGTTTTTCTTTCTTGGGCTCTTATAGCTGCCATCTTTAGGCTGGTACGCTGGTATGAGTTGATCTTTGCCACCACCAATCAGATCAGTTCTACGCATTTCTTTGAGCGCGTCTCGTAACATTGGCCAGTTAGCGGGATCGTGATAACGCAGAAACGCTTTGTGTAATTTTCTCTGTGTTGCGGACTTTGCGACTGGCACTTCCTCGCTGTCTCTTTTGATTTTTTTAAGCGGGTTTTTGCCGCTGTGATACATGGTGGTAGCTGTCGCCATGGGCGATGGATAAAAATTTTGTACCTGGTCTGCGCGGAAACCATTTTTCTTCAGCCACAACGCCAGATTCATCATGTCCTCATCTGTTGTACCGGGATGGGCCGCAATAAAGTAGGGGATGAGGTACTGCTCTTTACCGGCTTTCTTTGAAAATTTTTCAAAAAGTTCCTTGAAACGGTCATAACTGCCAATGCCCGGTTTCATCATTTTTGATAAAGGCTTGCTCTCGGTATGTTCCGGTGCAATTTTCAGGTAGCCACCAACATGGTGCGTTACCAATTCTTCAACGTATTCAGGGGACTCGACTGCCAAGTCATAACGCAAACCAGAGCTGATCAAAATTTTCTTGACCCCGGGCAACTCCCTGGCACGGCGATAAAGATTGATGGTGTGGGAATGGTCCGTATTAAGATTGGAGCAAATCCCTGGATAAACGCAGGAAGGTCGACGACAAGCGGCTTCTATTTCCGGAGACTTACAGGCAATGCGATACATATTTGCCGTGGGGCCACCTAAATCGGAGATTACGCCGGTAAAGCCCGGGACCTTGTCACGAATTTCTTCGATTTCGTTGATGATTGAATCTTCAGAACGGTTCTGGATGACCCGGCCTTCGTGTTCGGTAATTGAACAAAAGGTACAGCCGCCAAAACAGCCGCGCATGATGTTGACGGAAAAACGAATCATTTCATAAGCTGGTATTCGCGCATTGCCATATTTCGGGTGCGGCACACGTGCAAAGTGACGACCGAAGACGTAGTCCATTTCTTCGGTCGACAGGGGTTGCGCCGGTGGATTTAGCCAGAGTTTCTGTCCACCCTGATTCTGTACCAAAGCACGTGCATTACCGGGATTGGTTTCCAGATGCAGAACACGGCTGGCATGCGCGTAGGAAACCGGGTCGTTGGCTACAACATTAAATGCCGGTAAACGAATAACCGTTTTATTCCGTTCTTCGCGTTTGAGTTGTGCTCGCTGTTGCGGTGTGAAGAATTGCACCGATTGCGTGTTGGCTTTTTTATCACCGCTTGCGGTGGATTGACCTGTACTGCAGCCAGGCGATTGGCCACTTTCCGCTTCCTTGTAGTCATAAGGATTGGAGTGTTGCTCCACCCGCCCGGGTTTGTCGATATTGGTTGAGTCGATCACCGTCCAGCCGCCGGGTATATCCTTAACGAAGTAGGCAGTTCCGCGAACATCTTGCAGTGTATCGACAGAAGATCCGTTGGCCAGCCTGTGAGCAATCTCAACAATGGCGCGTTCAGCATTCCCGAACAACAACATGTCGGCCTTGGCATCACTAAGGATGGAGCGTCGAACTTTATCCTGCCAGTAGTCGTAGTGCGATATTCGACGCAGTGATGCTTCTATTCCTCCCAGGATGATAGGTACATCGTTGTAGGCTTCACGGCATCGCTGAGAGTACACAATGGAGCAGCGGTCCGGTCTCAATCCACCGATGTCGTTGGGCGAATAGGCATCGTCAGAACGGATTTTTCGATCCGCTGTATAACGATTGATCATCGAATCCATATTGCCGGCCGTGACACCAAAGAACAGATTGGGTTTGCCCAGAGCGGTAAATTCCTCAGCTGATTGCCACTTGGGCTGGCTGATGATGCCAACCCTGAATCCCTGTGCTTCAAGCAGGCGACCAATGATCGCCATGCCAAAACTCGGATGGTCTACGTAGGCATCACCGGTAACAATGATGATGTCACAGCTATCCCAGCCCAACTCGTCCATCTCGGCGCGAGACATGGGTAGAAAAGGTGCAATGCCGTAGCATTCAGCCCAGTAAAGTGGGTAATTATCAAGTGGGCGAGCGTCACTTGGAACAACTAGCGAGCTCGAACCCGGGTTGCCGGATGTAGCAGATTCAGACACGTGGCGGATTTGAAAGTTTGGGTTGCAGAGGCCCTAAAGGACGGATTATTCAACAATAAGCACAGGATTACAGGGTTGTGCTGCTATTAGTATAACCCAGCTTGCGTTAACTCATGGGAACCTCGGCACATTTGGCCGATCTGTAGCCTTGGTGGCAGCGTAAAAGCCCTAAAATGTGGAATAAATGAGGAAGATTCATGATCTGAACGCCGCTCGTGTTAGCATTTTTGTTCATGATTCAAAAATAACTATTCGGCACTGTATCAGGCAATCATTTTCCAAATCACAGTATTTTATTCTTTTTTGCCAAGGCGGCCGCTGATGCATGAAGTGTCTATGTTTATACCTGTAACCCGAGCAACTGCACGATGGCACTGTATTTGTGTCTTCTAAAGAGTTACCTGATCAGTTAAGGTCCAGCATCAAATAAATGCTTCTAATACTTAAAATTCTTTTGCCAGTGCTGATTTTTGTAGGCGCTGTGTATTCATCCAAAATCATCAAGGAAAACGCCCCTGAGCCACGCCAACGGCCACAATTCGAGCAAGTACTGGCGGTTGAAGCATCGACGTTCAATCTCGGTTCAATGCAGGTTTTACTGCAGAGTCGCGGTACGGCGCGGCCGAAAAACGAAAATAGTCTGGTACCCGAAGTCGCCGGCACCATCGTCAGCCTGTCGCCCAACTTTGTGGTCGGCGGACATTTCAAGCAGGGTGAACCTTTAATTGAGCTGGATCGTCGGGAATTTGATATTGCACTGATTCAGGCCCAGGCCAATGTTGCACAAGCCAGTGCCTTGCTGCAGGAAGAGCAGGCGCGTTCCAAGCAGGCCAAGGCAGACTGGACCAGTCTCGGTCGTAAGGGTTCACCGTCAGCTTTAACCGCGCGTGTTCCGCAAGTTGCAGCTGCCCGTGCCGGGCTTGCATCGGCTGATGCACAGGTGAAAAAAGCGGAGCTGGATTTGGCAAGAACCGTGATCACTGCCCCCTTCGATGGTCGTGTTCTGGAAAAGACCGTAGCCGTTGGTGAGTTTGTTAATCGCGGAGTGATGCTCGGCAGGATTTACGCCAGTAGCGCTCTGGAAGTGCGTTTACCGCTTGCTGCCAGCCAATTGGCTTACCTGGAAATTCCCGGCACACAAAGTGACGCTGCTGCGACTGGAGAGCTGAGCCGTGTCGAATTGCGTGCCAAGGTTGGCACTGCGGAACATATGTGGGAGGGGAAAATTATTCGCTCGGAAGGGATTGATACCCAGACCCAGCAATTGCATGTGGTGGCCCAGGTTGATAACACGGCCAGCGATGCTGGTGAACTGTTGCGTGTTGGTCAATACGTCACAGCTACCGTAACGGCTGAGAAGCTGGAAGGGGTTTACGTATTGCCACGCAGTGCGGTTCGAGAGGATCGCGAGATTGTTATCGTTGATCAAGAAAGTCTGATACGTAAAGTCCCTGTGACGGTAGCCTGGAATGATGAGGAATTTGCAGCTATTGAATCGGAAGGTTCTTTGCCGGATTCACCTGTGGTTGTGACGACCGTACTGGGTACGGTTATTGACGGCACCAAAGTCAGGGCCACTATCGATGGCAAAGCACCACCACCACCAGAGCGGCCTGCTAAAGCAGGTGGTAGCCCTGCGAGCGGAAAGGCCGACGGCCGGCAAGATCAAAAGGGACCTGCGACTGATGGTTCAAAACTTCAGAACACGACTGCAGCACAAGCCCGGGCCGACGCATCGTCACAACCACTGAGTGATGACGAAAGACGTGCACGCCTTAAGCAATGGCGCGAAATTATTGAATCAGGTGGCACGCTGCCTGAGCAGGACAAGCAACAGGTCCGTGAACGAATTGCAGCCGGTGGTCGAGTACCGCCCTGGCTGCGTACCGCTGTAGAGTAGGCACCCTATGATAGCGTGGTTTACAAGAAATGGAGTCGCCGCGAATCTGCTCCTGTTTTCGATCGTTGCCTGGGGGCTATTCACATTAACGCGCCTGCCTTTGGAGGTATTCCCCAGCTTTGCGCGTGATGCTGTCAACATCAGTGTATCGATTCGTGGCGCTTCGCCGACGGAGGTCGAAGAAGGCATCACCATAAAGATCGAGGAGGCGATTCAGGACCTTGAAGGTATTAGTGAGCTTTCCTCCAATGCCCGTGAAGGATCCGGTACCGTAACGGTACTTGCCAGCAAAGGTACGGACACGCGAAAACTGCTGGAGGATATCAAGCAACGCGTTGATCAGATTGGGGACTTTCCCGCCGATGCTGATACTCCACGAATATTCATCCCGCAACGCAATCGTGATGTGATCAGTGTTCTGGTTGCCGGCAATATTGCCGAATCCCAACTGCGACAACATGCCAATCGCATACGTGATGATCTGGAAGCCCTTGCTGATGTCTCATCTGTCGAGCTCTCAGGCGTCAGAAACTACGAAATTGCGATCGAAGTACCTTCACAGGCGCTGGTCAGCTACGGTTTGACGCTGGCTGATGTGGCGCAGGCCGTTTCGGCATCCTCCCTTGATCTGGCGGGTGGAGCTATACGCACCACCGGTGGTGAAGTTCTGCTTAGAGCGGATGGTCAGGCATCCACGGCCTCCCAGTTTCGCGATATTGTTTTGGTAACACGTGAAGATGGTGCGCGTGTAACGCTGGGTGATATTGCCTCCATTTCAGACGGCTTTGATGAGCGCGAGCTGTCGCAGTCATTTAATGGCCAGCGAAGCATTGAAATAGATGTATTCAGAACAGGTGATGAAAGTGCGATCAAGGTTGCCAATCAGGTCAAGGACTATCTGTCTTCACTGGAAGGCACGCTACCGGGCGGGGTAACGGTAGGTTACTGGCGTGACTCTTCCCGTGCTGTCAAAGCACGCCTCAACACGCTTCTGAAAAGTGCCGTTCAAGGCAGTATTCTTATTTTGCTTCTACTCACTCTGTTTCTGCGTTTCTGGGTAGCAGTCTGGGTGTTTGTTGGCGTGCCGGTATCCATTCTGGGTGGTATAGCAATGATGCCCCTGATGGGAGTTACCATCAATTTGCTCAGCCTGTTCGCTTTTATACTGGTGCTGGGTATTGTTGTTGATGATGCTATCGTTACCGGTGAAAATATTTATCGCCGCATGCGTGAAGACCCGGATCGCATCAACGCAGCTATTCGCGGTACACATGAAGTTGCCGTGCCTGTTACATTCGGGGTTTTGACGACCGTTGCGGCTTTTATGCCGTTACTGATGATTGAGGGTGTTCGCGGAAAAATCTTTGCCCAGATTCCTTTGATTGTCATTCCCGTTTTGCTGTTCTCACTGATTGAGTCGAAATTGATTCTGCCTTCGCATTTAAGCAATCTCAATTTCCACAAAAAGAAGAAGCCGAATATTTTTGCCCGGGTCCAACATCGTATTGCCGACGGGCTTGAATGGTGTATTGAGCATCTTTACCAGCCAGTGTTGGCATTGGCATTGAGGTTTCGCTATACAACCCTCTCCTTGTTTATAGGAGTCATGCTGATTGTATTCAGTATGGTGAGTGCAGGGCACATACGATTTATTTTCTTTCCCAGAATACAAAGTGAAACTGCGCAGGCCAGTCTGGTAATGCCACAGGGTACGCCATTCGAAATAACACAGGGTCACATTAACCGTATTGCAGATGCCGCTGAACAGTTAAAGGCAAAGCACATTGATCCGGATACCGGTGAGAGCGTCATACTAGGTGTGTTATCAACCGCCGGTTCCGGTGGGCGGGGCGCTCGTGGGTCCCACCTTGGGCGCGTTCTGTTCGAGATTGTGCCACCGGAAGAGCGTACTCTGGATATCAGCAGCACGGAACTTGTGCGCGAGTGGCGCCGCATGATTGGCTCGGTACCCGGCGCTAAGGAGCTTAACTACCGTGCCGAGATCGGTCGCGGGGGCAGCCCTATAGACATACAGATTGCAGGTTCTGATTTTGAGCGGATGTCGGAACTTGCCGCCTTGTTCAAGAACGAGTTGCGGACTTACCCGGGTGTCAGTGATGTAACTGATACTTTTGAGGGAGGCAAGCAGGAGATCCGCATGTCGATCAAACCCGAAGCACAGCAACTCGGGCTGTCATTGGCCGATGTTGCCAATCAGGTGAGGCAGGCGTTCCTGGGCTTTGAAGTGCAAACGCTGCAACGCGATCGTGATGATGTGGATGTGGTGGTACGTTACCCGGGCTCGGAACGCGAATCACTGCAAAGCCTTGAGCAGATGCCGATAAGAACTCCTGCTGGAGAGTATGTAAGTTTCAGTTCGGTGGTTGATGCCGGAATTGGCCGTGGTTTTACAACCATAAAACGTATAAATCGCAACCGCACTCTTAATGTGACAGCGGATGTGAACAAACAAACAGCGAATATCGAGGGTATCAAGCAAAACCTGCAAGAATTTGCAGACACACAGCTAGCTGCATTTCCAGATTTGTCTGTCAGCCTGGAGGGCGAAGCGCGAGAACAACGCGATTCGTTCGGCAGTCTTAAGACTGGTCTCTGGTTTGTGCTGGCCGTGATTTACGCCTTGCTGGCCATACCCTTTCGTTCCTACCTGCAACCCATTCTGGTCATGCTGGTGATTCCGTTTGGTGTTGTGGGTGGCATTCTCGGACATATGATCATGGGGATGGATCTCAGTATCATGAGCTATATGGGAATGCTGGCGCTGATAGGTGTCGTTGTCAACGACAGTCTTGTGCTGGTCGACTACGTCAACAAACGCAGACGTGATGGTAACGTGGTGTACGAGGCTTTGAAGATTGCCGGGGTCGCGCGTTTCAGGCCAGTGCTATTGACGTCACTGACTACGTTTTTCGGCTTGATGCCGCTGATTTTCGAGAAGAGTACACAAGCGCAGTTTTTAATCCCAATGGCTGTCAGTCTGGGGTTCGGCATTCTGTTCGCAACGTTTATCACGCTGTTTCTGATACCGGTCAACTACATGGTGCTGGAAGATATAAAATCGGTGTTTGCACGTTTGTTAGGTGGTAAGCGCAGCGATCAGGAGACCGCTGCGAATCAGAAGAATGCAGCAAAGCCGAAGACTGGCCCGAATCAGACGGCTGCTGCGCAGACGCAAGGGCTATCTTGAGCGCATTCGAATTTATGCCCCCAGCCCGGGATGTTTACCTCTCAGGCTGATTTTTGCTGGCCGGCCAAATACATCCAGGTTTCAACAATAGTATCCGGATTCAGGGACAAGCTACTGATTCCCTGATCCATCAACCATTTGGCCAGGTCCGGATGATCGGAGGGCCCCTGGCCACAAATGCCCACGTATTTCCCTTGTTTGCGTGCTGCGGAAATCGCATGATTTACCAGCTTTTTAACGGCCGGATCGCGTTCATCAAACAGGTGTGCTATCAAACCGGAGTCGCGATCAAGGCCCAGAGTCAGTTGCGTCAGGTCATTTGAGCCTATTGAAAAGCCGTCAAATTTTTCGAGAAACTCCTCTGCCAGAATCGCATTACTGGGCACTTCGCACATCATGACAATTCGAAGCCCGTTTTTACCTCGCTCCAGGCCATGGCTTTGCATCAGCTCGAGCACCTGGTCAGCTTCGTCCAGTGTTCGAATAAAGGGAATCATCAGTTCAATGTTGGTGAGCCCCATGTTATCGCGTACATGTTTTAGTGCCTTGCACTCCATTTCGAAACATTCCTGAAATGAGGAAGACACATAGCGCGATGCTCCACGAAAGCCAATCATCGGGTTCTCTTCATCCGGTTCGAACAAGCTACCGCCGATCATATTGGCATACTCGTTACTCTTGAAATCGGAGAGTCGTACAATTACGGGAGCAGGTGAGAATGCAGCCCCCAGGGTTGCAACACCTTCTATGATTTTGTTTATGTAAAACTGCCTGGCATCTTTGTAGCCAGCAATTCTTTCCGCGATGGCGGCGCGAACATCATCCGGCATAGCATCATAATCAATCAGTGCTTTCGGGTGTATGCCGATGGTCTTACTGATAATAAATTCCAGTCTGGCAAGTCCAATGCCGGCATTGGGCAATTGGCTAAAGCCAAAAGCTTTTTCCGGATTACCGATATTCATGGTCAGCTTGAAAGGTAGTGGTGGTAGACTGTCCAGCTCTGTTTCCGTGACATCAAATGGCAGGATGGTGTCGTAGATAACACCGGTATCTCCATCGGCACAACAAACCGTAACTTCCATCCCGTCGTTTAGTTTATCTGTCGCATCACCGCAACCTACAACGGCTGGAACTCCCAGCTCCCGTGCAATGATCGCCGCGTGGCAGGTCCGTCCACCGCGATTGGTGACGATTGCCGATGCGAGCTTCATCACCGGCTCCCAATCAGGATCAGTCATGTCGGTTACGAGTACATCGCCTTCTTCCACTTTGGCGATATCATCAATCGTTGGAACCACACGAACCTTGCCTGCACCAATGCGCTGACCAATACTGCGCCCCGTTGCCAGGATATTTCCATGATGGGGATTCAGCTTGTAGCGTCGGATTATGTTTCTATTACTGCGTGATTCAACCGTCTCAGGCCGTGCCTGCAAGATATAGAGTTTGCCATCGTTACCATCTTTTCCCCACTCAATGTCCATGGGGCGACCATAATGCTTCTCTATTGTGACCGCCATTTCGGCTAGCGCATGTACGTCATCATCGTTGAGAGAGAAGCTGAATTGATCTTCCTTTGAAACGTCAACAGTTTCAACCAACTCGGCAGCAGTGGTGGCTGCATGGTTGCCGAAAATCATTTTAATTTTCTTGGAGCCGCGCGTACGGCGCAGAATGGCAGGCATGTCCTTTGCCAGTGTAGGTTTGTGTATATAGAACTCATCTGGATTGACCGAGCCTTGCACGACACATTCGCCAAGACCCCAGGATGAAGTGAGGAACACAACGTCTTCAAACCCGGATTCAGTGTCAATCGAGAACATAACACCGCTGGAACCGATGTCGCTTCTGACCATCCGCTGTATGCCAGCGGACAATGCTACATCGGCATGTGCGAAACCCTGGTGCACGCGATAGGATATGGCTCTGTCGTTGTACAGAGAAGCAAAGACTTCATGAATTTTCGCAATGACATCTTCACTGTCAGTGACGTTAAGGAAAGTTTCCTGTTGCCCGGCAAATGAGGCCTCAGGCAAATCTTCGGCAGTCGCCGATGATCTGACAGCGACAGACAGATCACCCGGGTACTGATTTTTCAGTTCTTGCCACCCTTCCAGTACCGCTTTTTGTAATCCATCCGGCAGTGGTGCATCAAGAATCCATTGCCGTATTTCGGCTCCGGCAGCGGCCAGTGCTTTAACATCGCTGTGATCCAGGGTGTCGAGCAATTTATTAATGCGATTATCCAATCCACCTTGCGCCAGGAACTCACGGAATGCGTGGCTGGTTGTTGCGAATCCGTCAGGTACCGCGATGCCGGCACCTGCCAGCTCGCTGATCATCTCGCCAAGAGACGCGTTTTTACCACCGACATCGGCGACGTCAGTCATTCTGAGTTCATTAAACCAACGAATATATTGTTGCACGTTTGTATTCCGCTCTTTGATGATCAGGCTTCCTGCTAACAGCAAAGTTAAGCCGTTCTGATATTGCTATTCTTCCAGCATTGAAATAACGAGTGCTACGTCCTTGCTAACACGCCTTTAGTTGAGCTCAGTCGCTATTTGAGCGCAAAGTATATAGTGGTTTCCATAGCAACTGGTGTGTTGCTTTACTACACGGCACGGTAAAGCTCGCGCAACTCAAAGTGTGCCTGTCGAACCTTATCGATATAATTAGCGGCTGTACAAAAGTGCAGCTATCGTTGAACATTGCGATAGGGTGCGCAGACCTGTCAGAAATAGTCCGTATCTGCGTGAGTAACGTTAATTTGTAGCTGCAATCGCGGGATGCCGGTACTAATCTTAACTCAGAGAAACGACACACTATGAACAAGTGCGACGTGCGATGGATTCCATAATATGAATGAAAAACGGCATGCTTTTGTGATTTCTGACAGAACCGGGCTTACTGCGGAGGCCATGGCTCACAGTCTATTGAGCCAGTTTCCCAAGGTTGATTTTCAGACAAGGCTGGTACCCTTTATTGATAGTCTGGACAAGGCCAAAGAGCTGGTACGCGAAATTGATGTGGTTGCTGGTGAAACAGGCATGAAACCGCTGGTCTTTGTGACTCTGGTTGATGACGCCATTCGCATGATAATCAACCAATCTGAATCGGTTGTGTTTGACCTGTTTGATACATTTATCGGGCCGATGGAGCGGGAGCTGGGTCTGGAATCGTCTCACTCAGTGGGTAAATCTCATGGAGTTAGTGATAACAAGGCCTACACTTCAAGAATTGCTGCTGTACATTTTGCCATGCAAACTGATGATGGTCTTGAAACAGATCATTACAATCTTTCCGACCTCATTGTAATCGGGGTTTCACGGTGTGGTAAAACACCAACTTCACTCTATTTGTCGCTGCATTATGGATTGTTTGTTTCAAACTACCCGTTGACGGAAAACGAACTTTTAAGCAAAAGACTGCCTGAGGTTCTGGTTCAACAGCGTGAGAAAGTCTTCGGCCTGACGATTGACCCGCAACGATTGTTGCAAATACGCCAGGAACGCTACAAGGGCGATAGCTACAGTTCTGTTCAGACCTGCCAGCAAGAGGTGGCTCAGGCGGAAAATATTTTCAGAACAGCGCGGATTCCCTACCTCAACACAACTCGAATGTCCGTGGAGGAAATTGGTGCAACCATTATCCACAAGGCAGGATTGCGGCGTCGGATAGTAGTTTGAGAATTTGCCTTCAATGAGATTGAACAACAGATATTTACCCTGATTTTCAGGGAAATTGCTGTCTTGTCTGGCTTCCAGTAGCTTTTACCAAAGATGCTGCTTAGACTTGTGTCTGTGTTGTCGGAAATAACGGCTGGGTGCCACTGACGACACGGCCGTTTATGATAGAACCATTTCTAGATTCGTTGACGACATGATCATAGTAATTGGAATAGTAACCTGGTTGGCTGCCGCCGGTGTACGTTGGTGGATGATGCAAACGTATGCGCGCTGGCGCGAAGTACCTAATACCATCGGTGCCAATGGCCATGCGATCGCTCGCCACATCCTGGATGCCAATGGCCTGCAATCGGTTCAGCTGGAAGTTGCAGCCGGAACGTTGACGGATCATTACATACCTAGTCAGGACAGGTTGCGATTATCGGAGGCAGTTAATAACCAGGCCTCGATAGCCTCGTTGGCAGTGGCCGCCCATGAAGTTGGCCATGCCTTGCAGGATTTTGACGAGTACAAGCCAATGAAGCTGAAGGCACTGTTGATGCCATTAGCTGCGATCAGTAACAACATCGGAATCGGTGTCATGTTGTTTGGAATGATGAGTGGCAGTGGCGGGTTGATCAACATTGGCATGTTGATGCTGTTTAGCGGAATAGGTGGTCAACTGCTGACCCTGCCAATTGAATTTGATGCCAGTAAGCGTGCACTGGACGAACTGGTCAGGCTGCGGCTGGTTGATGATAAGGACCTGCAAGGAGCCAAGTCCATGTTACGAGCTGCTGCAATGACCTATGTGGCTGGAGCTGCTACGTCGTTTGCGTTTCTCGCTTTCATTCTGCTGAAGTTTTTCAAGCGCTAGAGTTATTTCTTAAGCTTTGAGGCTAGGTGCAACGCGTGAATACCGCGTTGCACCATAGCCAGTCTTATGAATTAGATCGCCGAATTTAGCTAGCCGAATTTAGCTAGCCTTACGCAGGGAATCGCCTTCGTTAGCAATAATTTCAGCTATCAGCTGCTGCAGAGCTTCTTCTGCTTTGCTGTTGTCAACCTGGCAAGTTCCGGCTGCATCGTGCCCGCCGCCACCATTTTTTAACATCAGTTCACCAACATTGGTTTTGCAGCTTCGATCGAAAATCGATTTTCCTGTTGCAAACACATTGTTCTGCTTTTTAAGTCCCCACATGTGGTGGATTGAGATGTTGCACTGTGGGAACAGCGCATAAATCATGAACCGATTACCAGCGTAGATAGTCTCTTCCTCGCGTAAATCGAGTACGACAACGTTTTCGTATACTTTCGAACAACGTTGTAGCTGTTCGCGGAATTGATTCTGGTGGCTCATGTAGAGTTCCACTCGTTCCTTGATATCGGGTAGCTCCAGTATTTCTTCGATAGTGTGGTCTTTACAGTAGTCGATCAGGTCCATCATCAGGTTGTAGTTCGAAATTCTGAACTCTCTGAAACGCCCCAGCCCCGTGCGAGAATCCATAAGGAAATTCAACAGTTCCCAGCCTTTGGGATTCAAGACTTCTTCGCGGTTGTACTGCGCTGAGTCGGCCTTGTCTACAGCTGCCATCATGTCATTCCAGTTTTCCGGAAAAGTTGCATTACCACCATAGTGTTTCCAGACTATGCGCGCTGCGGATGGAGCCTCTGAATCAATGACGTGATTGGAGAGGTTCTTCTTGTTTCGCAAGACCTCTGACATGTGGTGATCAAAAACCAAATGGGCCGTCTCTACATAGGGCAGATTGGTGGTTATGTCATTTGCGCCAATCTCGATTTTTCCGTCTTGCATGTCTTTCGGATGAACGAAAGCGACTTCTTCGATTAAATCAAGATGTTTGAGTAATACTGCACACACCAGACCATCGAAGTCGCTGCGCGTAACCAGTCTGAATTTTTGACTCATACTGTTTCTTTGTCCCGTTCGGTTGAATCGTTGGATATGAAGAAATAGCGTCAGACTTGCGCTGCAGATGTAGCAGTTGATTGAAAAATTTAACAGGGTTCACATTAGTGGAGTGTTTATCAGCAAAATAGGAGCAAAGCTAAAGGGTGTAATTATATTACCGATACTGCATGAACAAGAGGAGAGTGTTTGTACAGACGCGCAACCACGGCATTTCCAAAGTACCGTGGCACAACAAGAATAAATTCCTGCGCGCTGCATTGAAAATATAACCAAACACAGTTCAAACAAAAGCAGCTTTCTATATCAGTTGATGTCGCTCACAACCGCGTCGTCTTCATCTGTGAGAGTGTTTAGCAGATTTTGATTATCAAGAAATTGCTGGCAAGGAACACCACTGTTCCTTTGAATTTGGCTGTATCGTTAAATTTTCACTCTCCAATTTGTTTACTAATAAAAATAATAATGAGAGTGAATAGATACTTCATCCGGTTAAGTTGTGCTTGCCTGTTCCTCAGCGCAGGTTTTCATGCCTTGCCTGTGCATGCACAGTTGGTTTTTGACGCTGGGCAGGTGCTTCCGGATATGCCCGCAGATGCGGCAGAAGAGCAACAAAATATGTTACTCGTGCAGGGGGATATTTTTGTTAGCCCGTCTGCCTTCACGGCAGTTACGTTGCCGGGGATTGCTGCGGCTGCCCGGTCAGATAATTCTCACGTTAATTTTATAAAGGAGCGTGGTTTCGGGCGCTCCAAGGCCACGGCGCTCTGGCCTGATGGCATCATAAACTATGTACTCGATGAATCACTCGGTCCGTTGCAACGTGAGCGCATTCGCGAGGCTATTGTGCACTGGAATAACAATACGCGCATCAGCTTGCGTGATTACAGTTGGCAACAGGCCGAACAGTCGTTACCGGCAGATTATATTGTGTTCGAGCCTGGACCGGGCTGTGCCTCATGGGTTGGGCGTCAGGGTGGGGCACAGACCGTATGGGTCTCTGAAGATTGTAATGCTGGCAGCATCGTCCACGAGTTGGGTCACGCCGTTGGCCTGCTGCATGAACATACGCGTTTTGACCGCGATAGCTACATCAATGTTTTGCTGGAGAATGTAGAGCCTGGTAAATCTGTGAATTTTGACATTCTCACCAGCGGCGCACGATTGTTAGGAGAGTACGACTACGAATCAATCATGCACTATGGCAGTCACTTTTTTTCGGGCAATAGTCAACCGACAATAATGCCTCTAAATGGCCAGTATGCCGATGCGATGGGGCAGAGAAACCGTTTGAGTAATCGTGATGTTGCTGCGGTAAATGGGCTCTATAGTAGTGATGTCAGCCTTGGAGTCTCTAGCCACTATGACGCATCTCGCAACCAGACCCGCGTACAGCTCGATATAGATGTGTTGTATGAACAAGGTGTCCATAGGCTATTGGTGGAGATAGCAGCTGATACGAATGTTGAGAGTTTTTATAGCAATGAAGGCTGGTCATGTCAGGATATGGAATCAGGTATTGCTTGTAAGCTGGATCGGTTGGGCGGTTTCCAGAGTAGCCAGTTGCTGCTGGATATTGCAGGTTTTTTTGAGATAAATAGCCAGAATACAGGTCTTGTAACCCGAACCTTCGATATAAATCTGTCTAACAACGGAAAACCTGTCAACTTGCCTGCAGAATCCCCGGTAGCAGCCGCTGCGTTACATGATGGTGTTGGGTTGGAAGGAGCCCAAAATGCAAGCGGGGGAGTCATGGGGTTGCTGCCGTTAGTATTGATGTATGTCCTCGCGTTGTTGCGCCTTATGTCTGTGCGAGGCCTTGGACGAGGCTACTCCACCGGGTGCCTGCAACCCAGCAAAAGAGAGTGAAGTCGAAAGTATAAAATTGCTTTCCCTAAGACCGCCAATGCATAAGTCTATTCCAGACACAATCAGTTCGAAACAATTACCGGTTGATTCACAAGCTGGATATCTGGAATTGTTCGATGCCTTGGTGGGACAGGATCCGGATCGAGTAGCAATTGTCAGCGATGAAGAAGAAATATCTTATCGGCAATTGCAAAGGATGGCAGCAACACTAGCCAGTTACTTAAGCAGTCTGGGATTACCGCAGGGTAGCGTCGTAGGTATTTGCTTGCCACGACAACCCATGTTGGTTGCGTCTATTCTGGCCACACATGCTGCAGGCTTCGCCTATGTACCTATTGATCCAGATTTTCCCGTTGAAAGATCTCGCTTTGTACTAGACGATGCCGGAGTAGCTCTGGTGCTTAGCAACTCCGGTCTTGCAGAGTCATTAGCGCCATCGCATGTCAATACGCTATTGCTTGATGAGCAATGGGCGCAGATTGAGAGAACTGCCGATTCCGTTGCTTCACTTGGTTTTACTCTGCAACGGGGTTATTCGCCTGATCGTCTTGCTTATATTATTTACACATCAGGTTCCACGGGTAAGCCAAAAGGTGTGCGCGTCACTTGCGGTAACCTGACAAACTTCCTGCAATCCATGCAACAGTGTCCCGGTGTTTCTGCGCAGCATCGTGTACTGGCATTGACAACGATTGCCTTTGATATAGCTCAGTTGGAATTATTTCTGCCGCTTATCAGTGGTGCCACTATTTGTCTTGCTCCCGGCTCGGTTGCCGTTGACGGTTTTGCTTTGGCTGAGTACATAGAAGCCCATGAAGTGACCCACGCACAAGCTACACCATCAACCTGGCGCCTTTTGCAAGCGGCTGACTGGTCTGGTCATAGTGATTTGACGGCACTTTGTGGAGGTGAGGCACTTAATACTGAGTTGGCTGGCTGGTTGCTGAGCCGGGTCAAATGTCTATGGAATATGTATGGTCCAACTGAAACGACCGTTTGGTCTTCTTGTGGTTTGGTTAATGAGGAGTGCATCCGAGCAGGCCGAATATTCATTGGTCAACCTATTGCAAATACTCGCTTCTATTTGCGCCAGCTCACAGAGCTATCCACGGAAACGCCGGAAGAAAGCCTGTTATGTGAGAATGATGAGCCGGGTGAATTACTGATCGGTGGTGCTGGTGTTGCAGATGGTTATCATCATCGAGAGAACCTCACGGCAAAACAGTTTATTAAAAATCCATTTGATATAGATGATTTGCATTGTCCGGTACTCTATTGCACAGGAGATCTTGTATCGCTGGATGCTAACGGGAATTATGTCTGCCATGGCCGTATAGACAATCAGATCAAGCTTCGGGGTTTTCGCATCGAGCCCGGTGAAATTGAAACAGTGCTAGAGAATCATAGCCTTGTAAGTGCAGCTGCAGTTGTGTTGCATAGCCATGAAAAGAATGATTATCTGGTAGCTTATGTGGAAACCTTGATCGAAGATGGTCAGGTTTTGTCGCAGCTCCTGATAGAGCTGCGTGAGTTGGTGGGTACCAAACTACCTGCCTACATGTCGCCACGGGTCTATGCGCATATGCAGCAATTACCCAAGACGCCCAATGCTAAACTAGACAGGAAAGCGCTGCCTGCGCCTGGCTCGCAATTCTTCACACCGATTGAAATTATTGCCAGTCATAGTGACAAAATTCCAGAGAATTCCTCTGAGCCTGGTAAGCCGTCAAACAATTATGTGTCTCCAGACGAGTCATTATCCGAACTGGAAGATGAAATAACCGTGTTATGGACGAATCTCACGGGGCAACCTCACGTCGAACGTAACAGTAACTTTTTCGAAGCTGGCGGTCATTCTCTGCTGGCGATGAAGTTTCTTTCAACTGTACGTGAAAAATATGCGGTCAATATTCCTTTGCGATGCATGGCCACTGACACCCTGGCTCAAATAGCTGCAAGGCTGGATGGCAGGTGTACATCAGCCGGACTGGAAAATATGGCGTCTACTGCCATCGTTCGAACAGATGGCTATTTAGTCAAGGGTAGTCGCCGGATTTTCTATCAGATTCACGCACCCGTTGGGCAGCCGTCTGGCAGGGCAGTTTTGATAGTGCCGCCGCTGGCGCACGAATCGATGCGGGCGCATCGAGAACTATTTTTACTGGCAGAATCTTTGGCGTCGACTGGTGCTGAAGTAATGCGTTTCGACTTGAGTGCTACTGGCCACTCGGCGATGTCTACTGACGAGCTTGCTTTTGAAGACTGGCTTGAAGATGTTAACGATGCTGCAGCGCACCTATGCAGCACCAGCAATCACTCCGAGGTAGATATTATTGCTGTTCGTGGTGCTGCCTTGTTAATAAAACAATCCGCCGGAAAAGTTCAGCCAGCGTTTGGTGTCGGGCATCTGATTCTTTGGGACCCGGTATTTGATGGCGCTGCGCATGTCCGGGAATTGTCCGGGCTGACGGATGCAGTTCTCAGAGATCTTGATCGATTTCGATGGCGCATTGCAAGCCGAAGTAATTACGAGATCATGGGGCAGATTTACTCTGCTGGTTTTCTTCAGGAGTTTGCAAGTGCGTACTTTTCCGCCACGGGTATATACAAGGCTGCCACAAGCCAGCATATCGTTGCAAGCCAAGGGTATAAGTTCCCGAGACCAGAGCAGGTTTCCATGGTTGGCAACACGGCTGTATCAACCCACGGGATCATAGGAAAACGCTCAGACTGGCAGATACATCGATCTGACAGCTCCTTGGACTGGCACAGCATAAGTACTGTGGATTCAAGCATTGTTGCGCCTGATTGCCTGAAAAAAATTCGGAAACTGTTGTCATGAAAGAACAGTCAGTTCAGTTTTCTGAAGGGCTACACGGTATACATATTGATGCCTCGGGTGCCAGAGAAGCTGGTAACACCCGTCCAGTATTTATATTGATAAATGCGGGCTATCAACACAGTGTAGGGCCTTACCGGCTATACACTGATTTAGCCCGTCATCTGGCGTTATCCGGCTATGATTCGTTACGCTTTGACTATTCTGGCATTGGTAATAGCTGTGAACCGCCATTTTCAGCTGCCTTAGATATGTCTGAGCAAGGTGCTGGCTCGTGTGATTTGATGCCCCAGAGCCATATTCGCCATATTGGTAAAGCGATGGAGTACCTGTCTGAAGACGGTAATCCAAAAAAGTTTGTGTTATGCGGACTTTGTTCAGGGGCTGATGAATCTCTTCAAGTGGCCGTTTCGGATTCAAGAGTGATTGGTGTAATTCCAATTGATAGTGCAGGTTTCAGGGCGGGCAGGTACTTTTGGCACCATTATCTGCGTCATTATCCTCGACGGCTGGTCTCTCTTTCCAAGTGGCGGAACCTTCTGAAGCAACGAAAACTGGCCATGACATTGGCTTCGGCCGAAATGGATGCGACCAAGACTACGGATGCGACCAAAATAGCCTTCAGTGCTAACGACGGTTATCGCTCGTTGTTGAGCCCGGAGAGCTTTCGCCTTACCGTGAGCACTCTGATTTCCCGAAGATGCAAAACACTTTTCGTATATTCCGGGGGAATCGCTCACTACTACAACCATAAGTCACAGTTCATTGCTATGACAGGCCCGCTCGATTTCGAAGGTCATATTGAAGTTGCCTATTACCCTAAGGCCGATCACTTGTTTTTTCTGGTCAGTCATCGACGCACCCTGATAAAAGATATAACAGAATGGTCTGACAAAAACTTTGTGTTAGCGACCAGCTCTACTAATCGTTGGGCTGCTTGAATGACGGCATCTGCCAAGTTTATCGTATAGCCAATATAGACCGGTCAGTCGTTTTGGTATCAGGGTAATTCTGCCATTGCGATGGACAAGGTCAATTGTTAGCCTGCCTGGCTCAAGCGTCCAATCCTGTCCACTTTCCTCAGTTTCTTTGCCGGTATTAGATAGCAAGGAATTGGCGGCTTTGGTGAATTTGCATGCCTGCCAGTGAATGTCGCTCTGCCATCCCTGGATGCCAAGCCAATCATTCGGAACATGGCCCAAAAAGCGAAGCAAGTTCCAAACAGTAGTAGGTTCCAGAGTGGCCAAAGGCACTGCATTTGCCAGATCTTTGATCTCCACCCTACGTGCATAGGGAGTGGTAGTTGATGGCTGGGTTATAGGCGTGGCAGTTCCAGCGCCGATCTGTTGGACACTTTTCTTTAAAAGTGCAACGCCAGCTTCACCTTCCAGAATTTGTGTAATTTGTTGGCGCGACAGACCATCAATTCGGTTTACGGTGGTTTGAGCGATTATTTTACCGCCGTCAATCTGGTCACTAAGAACGTGAACAGTGACTCCCCATTGGTTTTGGGCAGATGCCAGTTGCCAAAACAAAGGATTGGCACCGCGCCAATCAGGTAGTTTGGATGGATGTAAATTTATGCCACCAAAGCGTACGCTGGATAGTGCTGCTGTCGGCACGATAGCGCAGCCAGAAGTTATTACCAATTCGGCATTCCAGCTTTTCAGGGTGTTTTTCAAGGCTATTGTGTCACGCTTATCACACTCAGCATAACGTAGTTGGTTCTTCTCGCAGAGGTGTTTTAGCGATGCATAGCGTTTACCGGAAAAAAGGCATCGAATCCGTCTTAATAGCTCGCTGTATCTTCCCGGGAAAGTATGATTACCATCCCAGACTATAACCCCAACAGGTGTACCTGGAAAATCTGCAAATGCAAGAGGCACCGGTCGAAGTCCAGTGGTTATAAGGACCAGTCTTGGTGCTTTTGAATTTTCGGGTTGAGCAGTCACTTGGTATTAAGCCGTGCCTTTTAGCGGACATATTAGAGGTTGCGGCGCTAATCTGGTCTGGATGAAATGCAGGCTTGTAATGTGTGAACAAACTTATAGTTTTTGTGCTCTCATTCACATCATTTGCTGGTGTCAAGAATTTAAGTGCATAGCCGCTACCGTTAGAGTTACCAGAGTAACCTGTAATTTCTTGTTTAGTGATCCACTTTCATCAATGTCCGAGTCTGAACAGACTTTGCCTGAATCTGTGTCTCAGTATGGTTCGGTGAGTGAAGGACTTTCTGTATGGGTACGTCCTATTGACCGTTTTGCGTTGGAGGAGTGGGCCCTGCTGCACCAAAGTTGTGGCGAACTTCCTTTTTATCTCCACCCGGATTGGGTAAGAGCGCTGGTCGACGGATTATTCGATAGTTCGCTTTCTATATGTTCGGTCTATTCAAATGAGAATAAAGGGGCGGAGTGCGATGTGAAATCACATGAATCTGTTGAGCAGGAATCCGGAAAATTGATTCTGATGCTTGTTTTGCAGAAACAGGAAAAATCTACGGTCAAAACCAGATTTACACTTTTTGCTCCAATGCATGATCATCTGACTTTAGGAGACGTGTTAATCGGTAGAGATGTGAAATCCTCAACTATTCAGTCTGCCATTGCTGCCGTAATAGAAAAGTGTGAGTGTTCGAGATTGGTATTTCATAACTTACCAGGTGATTCTTTGCTGCAACACTCAATTGGCAATGCCGACTGTGGTGATAATCAGAGGCAGGAGTTTCCTGTCTGGATTCATTCACCTGCGCGTGAAAGTGCCTATTTTGATCTCGCAGATGGAAGTTCAACACCGCCGGGAAAACTCAAACGAAATTTAAAACGCTTACGGCGTAAGCTTGAAGAAAAAGGAGAGTTGGAATCCCGCTTTTATTCAGCAGATGCTGCTCTTCAGGCTTTCGAAAAATTTATGACAGTGGAAGCATCGGGCTGGAAAGGTAAAAACGGCACCGCGTCGGCTATTAACGCTGACCCGCATCTGGTCAGGTTCTATGAAACACTGTTGCAACCTCAGTTTGAAGGTATAACTCCAGAGATTCACCATCTTTGTCTTGATGATGAAGTGATTGCCGTGCAGTACGCCTTATCCACAGATGTGACACAAAACATACTGAAAATCGCATACAACGAAGAATACGGGTACTTTTCACCAGGTTCTTTGTTGCTGGAAGAAACAATGCAAAGGGCAAGGGACCAGGGTTTTGAAAAATTGAGTCTGGTAACAAACCCGCTTTGGGCAAATCGCTGGAGTCCCAGAATTATGCCGGTATCTCGTGTTGTTGCGCACCGCTCATCGGTATTGGCTCTGAGTGAGAAAACACTTTTGGGCTTTCGACAACGATTAAGAGGTTCATTGACGGGTACGTGGCCCGGGACCAAAACCATCACAAGTATAGTCGTTAAAGACAAGGCTGGAAAAAAGCCTTAATAAAAGGCAGGAAGAGTTTTAGTTATGGTAATTCTGGGTATAAATTACTATTTTCATGATAGCAGCGCTTGCCTGATGGTTGATGGCGAAGTAGTAGTAGCGTTAGAGGAAGAGCGCTTTTCGCGTGACAAGCATACTCGCGCCTTTCCCGAAAATGCCATAAAACAATGTCTGGAGTTTGCAGAAATAACTGTTGGTGACATTGATCATATTGCTGTGAGTATAAAACCCACTCACCGCTGGCTGACAAAAACGCTCTATGCTTGTAGGAGACCACACAAATCTGTTCCCTTTATAAAGCACGAGCTGATTAACGGTTTCTTCAAGCAACGTCGTTTTCGTAGCTGGTACAAGCAGACATTCACAGAAAATCAGCCTCCTATTCATTTTGTAGAGCATCATGTTTCACATGCTGCGGGGTCTTTTCTGGTAAGCCCGTATAAAAAAGCCGCCATTATGGCTATTGACGGCTCTGGTGAATGGGCTTGCTCCTGGATAGGGGAAGGTAGGGATGATCAAGTAACGTGTTTTAATGAGTCGATGTTTCCCCATTCGCTTGGGTCAGTGTATGAAGCTGTCACCGAATTTTGCGGCTTCAAGCCCAATTATGATGAAGGCAAAACAATGGGGTTAGCGCCACTTGGGAACCCTGATACTTATATTGAGCAGGCTCGTAAAACAGTACAGGTTGATGACAACGGTAAACTACAGGTCGATCTAAGTTACTTCAGTTACCAGTTCTGGGGGTATCAGCGCTGTGCTCCTAAATTTTATGACACCTTCGGGCAGCCACGTAATCCGGATGCCGAATTTGAAACCAGACATCATGATGTAGCTGCCGCATTTCAGCAGGTTCTGGAAGAATGTGGGCTGAAACTGGCTAATATTCTTCATAAACGCACAGGTGCGGATTACCTGGTAATCGCTGGTGGAGTCGCACTGAATAGTGTGATGAATGGAAGAATTTTACGTGAAACACCGTTTCGTGACGTCTACATTATGCCCGCTGCAGGTGATAACGGTACATCAATTGGCGCGGCTGCTGTAGTACAACATATAGAGTTGGGAAAGCCTCGAGTAGCAATTCATGACAACCCTTATCTTGGTAATAGCTATAGCGACGAAGCAATAGAATCTGAATTAAAACGATACAAGCTTCCCTATCGTTACTGTGATGATATAGCCCGGGAAACGGCTGAATTATTGGAGCAGGGGTCGATAGTGGGTTGGTTTCAGGGAAGAATGGAGATTGGGCCGCGTGCCCTTGGTTCGCGTAGCATCATAGCTAACCCTGCCTATCCATCAATGAAAGACAAAATCAATTCTGAAGTTAAATTCCGTGAAGCCTATCGACCGTTTGCACCCTCGGCCACGGTTGATCGAGCTGCTGAATTTTTCGATATTGATGTGGAAGCCCCGTTCATGCTTAAAGTTTGTCCAGTACGAAAAGATAAACAGGCTATCATGCCAGCAATTACTCACGTTGATGGAAGTGCGCGATTGCAAACGGTTCGCAGTGAAACGCACCCGCAATATTACCGGTTAATCAATGAGCTCGGTCATCGTACAGGTGTTCCCGTGGTGTTAAATACAAGTTTTAACATCCAGGGTGAACCCGTAGTTGAATCTCCTCGCGACGCGATTCGCTGCTTTTTCTCGACAGGTCTTGATCATCTTTGTATAGGTTCGTTTGTTGTATCCAAACAGGCCAATGCCAGTGCTTCGGGAATTTCTATAGATGCTGAAGTACAAAAGGTATCTCGATCTATTGATGTTGGAACAGGCGATGCGGCCAATGATAAATCAGTGTCACCAAATCGACCAAATCGACCAAATCGTATTGCGAAATAGACTGTGTTGTTGATTCCTTTAACGAGTACAACATCAATTGCCGCGTAGCGTAAGAAATGAATAATCTGGAACATCTGGCTACAAAGGGCCACGTTCAAAATGGTGATGGCGGTGAAACGGAGCCTGGGCGGTTCCGGTTCAGGACGTTTTTACTGTTCCTCTTTATTGCCGGCTTATGCTGGCCTGTATTCGTTATTACAACGGGTTCTCTTTCGGCTCTATTTGGTGAAGGATCTGTCGTGAACGCCTGGCATTTACAACCCAGGCGTTTGATCTTGCAACAGTTTTTAGAAGCTTATCTGTATACCTTATTAGTTTCTGTTCCACTGGCTTTGTTGGCTGTGGCGGACTATCGGATACTGGTACATAAGTTAAAAAAACCAAAATATACAGGCTTATTGTGGATTCTGTCAGGTGTAGCGTTAACCGTGTATTTGCTTTCGTCCACTAATCAGGTTCTTTTGCCGGTCTTGTTAACGGCAATTTGTCTCTTCACAGGTTATCGCTTGTTCTTGTGGTTGTTCAGGATGGCGTGATTGTACTGTTTATGATTAGTTTGAAACTACGTTTTGTTCAATGAATATGTTCAACTCAACATTCCTGCCAAGAAAGCTGGCAGCGCTCTTTCTAGTGGCGTCTACAAATCTCGGTACCGCGTTTGCTGATACAGCAATAATTGCCGGTGGTGGGTATGACCTTCATGGCTCCCAGGCACAGATTGAACTGAATGTTAAGTGGGTTCAGCAGGTGCTACAACGAGCAGGACTTTCCGTTCATACATTCTTCACTGACGGGGGTGATGAGGCCTTTGATGTGTATCGCATAGCGGGTGATGTCACTGAAGCTGATGACGGTGCAGATGCGAAAAGTAGAGTGCCTTATGAGGCACTAGCCCGAGTGTTTCGAAACTACGAAGAAGCCAAAACACAGTACTACAATAACACGGTACCGGAAAACGCCGGCACAACACGCGCTGACATTCTTTTACCCGCTCTATCAGAAATACTGTCTGCTAATTCTGACTCTGATACTGATTCAGTATCTGAATCACCACCACTGTTCATCTACAACGGTCACGGCGGTCCTTCAAGGGATAAACCGGATGAAGTGACCTTAAAGCTTTGGGAAAATACCAGTGTAACGGCCCGTGAATTCCATGCTTTGCTGGAAGAGCGATCAACCGATCTACGTTTTGTATTTACACAATGCTATTCTGGCGGATTTCATCGTTTGGCCTACAAAAATAGCAGTAGTGGTCTGGAGCTTGCCGATTCAACCCGTTGTGGCTTTACTGCGGAGTCAGCCTGGCGCCTTGCCGAAGGTTGTTCGGCCAGCGTTGAAAGCCGTGACTACAGAGACTACACCACCTACTTTTTTGCAGCTCTTGATGGCTTGACTCGCGATGGTGAATCATTGACCGAGCCTGTTGTAGATACAGAGGGAGCTGATGGTGCAGAAAATACAGGTTTGCGTGATGCACATCTTTACACGCTTCAACATGCGCACAGTACAGATCTGTCACGTTCCACCAGTGAAGATTTTTTGATTTCATGGCAACCCTGGCTCGAGCGCTGGTTGCCAGTTTCTGATTCATTGCCTGCTAATGAATATAGCGTAATTGCTGAATCACTGGCCACCAGGCTGGGACTTGATGGAGAGGATACATCGGGCAGAGCGATTCGCAAGCAACTCAAAAAGGAACGCGAAAATCTTGCATCAATAGAGAAAAAAATATCTGAGCAGCGGGATAGCGAGTACTGGGATGCGTGGGATTTGCAAAAAATGGCGATTGAAAAATGGCCATTTCTGGCGGCTCCGTATACAGACGGCTATGCAAGATTGGCAAGTAGTGGACTATTGCAGGAAATTAGTGATTGGTTGTCTGCCTTACCCCGTTATCAGTCACTGCTGCAAAATCAGAATCAGTTGCAAAGTCTTTATGCTGAACAGTTAGCCGCTGAACGGCAGCTAACGCAATGGTACAAGCTTCTGCATCTGCGAAAACTGTCTCGTTTGAAATCTGATCTATATGTAAAGGGTGATGTAAATGAAATCGAGAGTTATGAGCGATTGGTAGCATGTGAGAGTCAGCCTCTTAGTCGAGAGGGTAAGTCACTTCTGACTGATAAGCCGGCTGATCCGCTTCAGGTCTCGCAGCAACGGGATTAAGCTCTGATCCAGTTTAATTAAACCAATCTGTCCCTGGCAACTGTTGAAAAAAAGAAAGTATCTATTCAGCTGTTGCGCCGGGCAGTGTCTTTACGGTGGAACAAGCCGTGCTTGTGAAAGGTGCCCGAACCGCAATGCGGGCAGGTCGAGTACGGCAGCCGCAGTCCTGCAGCTGGAGTATTTGATACATACTCTTGTATCTTTAATTATCGTCCTGGAATCTCGTCCTGGAATCGTCAGGATATCGGATTGTGCATCCCACATTCAGTGCGGATAGTTCTATGGTTTTGAAACTTGGCGTTCGCTGTTACTATATTCGAAACACAAAAAAGCTGAGCCAACGTTGAATATTCTCGTATTACAACACCATGATGCTGAACATCCTGGCGAGTTTCGCAGGTTGTTAGATGAAGATGGTCACAACTGGGATGCGATTAACCTGCATGCCGGTGAGGCAATTCCTTCGCTGGACAACTATGAAGGGTTATGGGTATTGGGCGGCCCCATGGATGTATGGCAGGAAGATGAGTATCCCTGGCTGGTTGCTGAAAAAGCGCTAATTCGAGATGCCGTGGAAAATCGTGGTATGTCTTATCTTGGGCTATGTCTCGGGCATCAGCTACTGGCAGATGCTCTGGGTGGCAAGGTAGGGCCAGGTGAGCCCGAGATTGGTGTCTGTGATATTCAACTAACCGAGTTAGGTACAGAAGGCGTTTTTCTGGATGGGATGCCTGAGGTATTTAAAGCCCTGCAATGGCATAGTGCAGAAGTGAAGGAACTGCCAGCCAATGCCCGTGTACTGGCGACATCACCCGATTGTGCCGTGCAGGCAATGCAATGGGGGCCGCGAGCCTATTCGGTTCAATTTCATCTGGAGGTTGAAAGCGATACCGTGCCCAATTGGGCGGCCATTCCGGAATACCGTGAGGCGCTGCAAGCCGCCTTGGGAAAAGAGGGGCCATCAGTGCTTGAGAAAGCCTGCGACGCAAACATAAATTCGTTTCAGTCGATGACTGAACGCGTCTATATCAACTGGTTGCAGACAGCGGCTGTTGTTGTCTGACGCGTCTGGAATATTTGTGTTTTAAACTTCGGCCATTTCTAAACCTGGCCGTTTAGACTTCAGCAACCCGCTGCAGGGATTCCCTTGCAGTCACAATGTGTTTTTTCATCCAGGCCGCGGCTGCTTCGGGTTCGCGCGACTTAACCGCATCGATAATGGCTCGATGTTGCTGGTTGTACACCGATATGATGCCAGGCGTCAGAGTGATTGATCGCACTCTTGACCATTGTGCATGAGCGCGCGCACCGGACATGCTGTTGACCAGCCATAACATCATTCTGTTGCCGGATAATTCTGCCAGTGCCTGGTGAAAATTGGTATCGGCTTCGCTGAATGCTATCGGATCATTGACCGCGCGTTCCATGGTTTGCAGCATCCTCTCAAAGCGCCGGAAATCAACTTCGGTAGCATGCAATACAGCCTTGCGGCAAATATGTGGCTCCACTGCCAAACGTGAATCAACCAGCTCCAAAGGGCTGACTTCTTCCAGAATAGACGGATTACTTTCTTCAGCACCGTAGGTCACGTAAGTTCCGCTTCCCTGGCGGCGCTCCACATATCCGGCTCCTTCCAGTTCGCGCAAGCCTTCGCGCAAGGTTCCTCTGGCAACGCCGAAGCGATCTGCCAGATCACGTTCTGGTGGTAGCCGTTCCCCGTTCAGATAATTGCCTTCAGTGATACCCTTTCGTAGCATCAGGAATACGTGATTCTTGTTCATGGTTGCCTAACACTGTTCATTGATACTGGTGTTGATGACTTGATGCAGAATGGTAGCTTGCACCAAACATAGTCCATTAATGTACCAATAAGGCAAAATGGTTGCAAATGAAACTGCGGACGGTAATCTCAATATTCGAAAATCTGACAAAACAGTGTTCCGATCAGCTTCAGTTTTTTCTGCTGATTTTCTCAGATGACAGAATAAAACATCGGTATTAGGGCACAGCCAAGGCACTGCGCTTGGAAAACCACGTTAACAATGCAGTTGTTGCATTGAGATTTGGAACAGGTATTTTCATTCTTGGTGCGTGGTAAACCAGATTGTTCAGTAAGACCAATTTGTATAATGGTTTGATATTGGTTTATTAATTGGTTCATTTTTGGTTCTACCGGAAAATAACAGCGATTGGCAACGACCATCGCGGAAATAAATAGTTAGCGGTAATAAAAGAACGCAGGATAAGCATAAATAAAACCCAATCAGTAACCACAACGTCTGAGGAGATAATCTGTGGCAAAAACCGATCTAGAGAAATTTGTCAGCGCAGCTGGCCGTGATGCAAAGATAAAAGAAGTCCGAAAGCGCATCGATGAACTGGGTATTGAGTATCTCTACATGCAGTTCGTATCCGTGACCGGAAGAATCTGTGGCAAGGGCATACCGGCTGACCACTGGGAATCCGTTGCTTCCAAAGGTTTCCAGCTTGTCTATGGAGCGACCGTAAATCTGTTTACCAATCGCCATGGCGAATACATGGGCTATGGGCCGGAAGCTGCCGAGTTGGTCGGTATTCCTGAGCCGGAAACGTTTTGCCAATTGCCGTGGGACAAACGAGTGGGTCGTTTCTATTGCACCCTGTTCCGCAACCGTGAGGAAAAAGAAGATCCGGGTGCATTTCTGACATCAGACAGTCGTGGCAATCTACGACGTCTTCATGAGCAATTCCAGAAAGACCACAAGGGCCTGCAATTACGTTGTGGTACCGAGCCGGAAATGATGTGGCTTAAAAGAGGTGAGGATGGTAAGCCAGATGGTGGTTACTCCAATCCCTACTGCTACCACATTGATCAGTTTGAAAGTCTGCGTCCCGTCTACATGAAGGTCATAGAATACAGTCGTGCAATGGGGCTGGATATGATTCAGGGCGATCACGAAGACGCTCCGGGCCAGCTTGAATTGAATTGGCAATACGATGATGTATTGCGAAATGCGGACAGGTTGACTACCTACCGGCAAATCTGTGCGCAAGTGGCTCGTGAATTCAACTTGATTGCCTGTTTTATGACGAAGCCTTTTATGGGCGTGTCGGCATCAGGTTGTCACCACAATATATCGTTGTGGACAGGGGGTAAAGAAAAGCTGCACCCGACCGGCAATGATCCTAAGAAATTACCGGGTGCGAAGGAAAATTTTATGTATATGGAAGGTGGAAAAAACCATTTCATGCCTGATACGAAAGATAAACAACTTCCGGGCAAGGTCGGGCTTCAAGCCATTGGAGGTATTGTTAAACACCTCGCTGCGCTTACTTCCATCGGTTCATCTACCGTTAATTCTTATCGCCGTTTGTGGGACACCGGTTTCTGGGCGCCGATTTTTGCTGATTGGGGTTTCCAGAACAGAACAACCGGTCTGCGTATTTCAGCTCCTGGCCGCTTTGAATATCGTTCGGTGGATTCAATGGTAAACCCGTACTTGATGGGCGCAGGCATACTCATGTCTTGCGACGACGGGATCAAAAACAAATTGGATCCAGGACCACCGGAAGAACGTAATATTTACGAAGCCATGGAAGCTGGTAAGAAGGTTAAGAAGTTGCCAATGAGTCTTGGTGAATCTTTAGAAGCCTTAAAGAAAGACAAGGTCGTTCAATCGGCTATGCCAGGCGAAATGTATCGCTTGTATCACGAGTACAAAACTGACGAGTGGGAGCGTTTCATGCACACCGTCACGGATTGGGATCAGGATACCTATATGGATTGCCTGCCCTAGTCGCGGTAATAACAGGAATAATACTTTCCGCAGCAGCCGTACGTTGAGTGCGGCTGCTTTTATCAGCCCAATTTTTAATCACTTGTTGATCAAGGCACGCAGCAGCAAATTTTGTTGCGGGCAATGACAACCTTTTTCTGGAGTAAATCCCATGTGTGGAATTGCCGGCCTCATACATCGAGGCAAGAGTTCCAACGTCGGTTCGGAAGTTACCTCCATGCTGCAAGCACTGAAGCATCGGGGGCCGGACTCGACCGGTTTTGCAATATACGGAGAGCCCAATGCGGGCGACTATGTCATGCGCTTCAAGGTTGCCGAAGCGGAAGATATGGACTCCGGCTACGATATGAACGATAAAATAGAAGCGCGCATCGAGGAAGTAGAAAAGCGCCTGAAAGAACACAATGCAAAGATCAAAGACAAAGCAACCGTCACGCCGTATGCGCGTCGCTATGTCATCAGCCATGATGGTGATACCGAGGCTCTGGCGCGGTATGTAGAAGATGTTGAAGGAACTGAAATACTGTCTCTTGGCAATGCTTTGGAATTGATCAAGGACCTGGGTGATGCGACGGTGGTTTCCGACCAGTATCAACTGGGCAACTTCCAGGGTACTCATGGAATTGGCCACACGCGCATGGCAACCGAGTCGGACGTTGATATTCGCTCAGCACACCCATACTGGGCATTCCCTTACAACGATGTTGCTGTTGTACACAACGGCCAGATAACCAACTACTGGCTGATGCGCCGTGAGATGGAGCGTAAGGGCCACCGTTTCATGTCTAACTGTGATAGTGAATTGCTGGCCGTTTACACCGCTGACAATCTGGCCAACGGTATGTCGCTGGAAGACAGTCTTTCCTCGTCTATTGAAGAGATTGACGGTGTATTTACCTATCTGGTTGCGACACAAGATCAGTTGGGCATGGCCAAAGACACAATGGCCGCCAAGCCTTTGGTGCTGTATGAATCCGATGATTTGATCGCAATGGCTTCCGAAGAAGTTGCCATCCGCGCAATCCTGCCGGAAGAAATTGACACTTACGACCCTTACGACGAGGAGGTACGAGTATGGAAGGCAT
>CALLOA010000013.1 GCA_938005265.1 uncultured Granulosicoccaceae bacterium | reverse complement strand
ACCAAACGGCCATGAGGGTCTGGGTGTTAGCGGTGGTTCACCTGAGCCGTTGCTGACAGGTGCATCCTGGCGGTCCGGGTCGAGTGGAAAACCATCACTATTATCTTCTACACCATCATTGTCATCATCCAGATCGCAGACATCGCCTAATAGATCGGCATCAAAATTTTCCTGTGTAGGATTAAAGTCGCTCGGGCAGTTGTCATCAATCGCAGCGACACCGTCTGAGTCTAGGTCGTCCAGCCGATACGCTACCAATGCACCAGTAAAATCATCGACGTAAGGTGTGCCGAGCAGGATGTGATCGCCCTCCAGATCAATACTGGTCACAGTCGGTGTGTCAACGCCCAATAGAGTTGTGGACAGTTGCAGCGTTTCTGCCCAACGCCCGGTCGCTCCATTACGTTCAAATACAGTTGCGCCGCCTCTGTCATCTCGCAGTACGACTCTGGAACCATCGATATTCAGAATAGCATTGGGTTCTGACACGACATTGAATATATCAGTACTGAAATTAGTATCACGAGACCACTGAGCAGTTTGAGTATCATATGAAAAAAGGATCGGCCCCTCTCCGGCTGCACCTGTAATTAACAATTGATTGTTGTCCATTGCCAATCTACGAAAATTTGCCGCAACGTTCGGAGCATCTACACCATCTAGCTGAGCAGAGGCATCCCAAGTACCCAGTTCACGGTTGTACTCAAAGAGGCGTAGCTCGAATCTGGAAAGTCCGTTACTATCATTGATACTGACTCCTACAGCCAAACGATCGTTTGCAAGTGCGAGTGCGGTAATATTCGATGCCACGGCGTCAATGTCGGTGTTGGCAGACTGATCGATGATCAAGGTCTCAGTCTGCACCCAGGTGCCTGTCATCAGGTCCTTTTCGTAAGTCAGTATGGAATCGGTGTCGCCGTCATCGCGGCTGATTACAGCAAGTCCCTGATCAACAACAACTTCCCTACCGGGGCCCTGTGAAGGGAATTCATCCGGTGCCGCTGTTTCGCCTTCGGTTGTATTTACCAACTGCCAAGTGCCATCTACTGAATCACGCTCATAGATGAACGCAAATCCCGAAACGGCGCCCGGTCTGCTCAGAATAATGTTGGGTGCACCTACAACCAGTTGATCACCGTCGAGCCAGACAGAAAATCCGAAATTGGCTCTTCCTGCTGCTATCTCCGGTGTTTCAATCTTTTGCGTCTCCTGCCATGCGCCTGTGGCAGGGTCTAACTGCATGATGTATACAGCACCGTCGCCAAACCACGCACCAATAGCCGCTGTATCCCCGGAAATGGACACACTATAACCGTAAGCATTTCTCGGGCTCGAGTCACTCGCCTGCAGAACCTCACCGAACAGGGGAGATGCATTTGCTAATGGTGTCAGTAACAGAAATACCCACAACAACATCGAAACAAGCAAAGAGTGCGATCGGAAATTGGTTAAATCTCTTGTCGCTGAATTGCAATTAATGTTCATTGTTTTTCACTGTCCCGAAAATGAATTCACCACCCACGCTGCGGCTGGCGAAACCAGGCAACTGTCCTGCGTCAAAGTCTAGAGGATGTAAATGTATAAAAACAAAAACATCTCACACATTATCCGTTACATAACTGTAAACATCGTTAATAACGGGCATGGGATATGACAAATAACGCATCACGGCATCAGGTAACCTGGGCAGTAAAGTCAAGCGATCACTAACGGATAGCTAAAAACCGGTCAAACATACGCGAACTTAAAAGCCGTTTGGCATAGCCTGACAGGTAAGTGGGTACGGTTACGTAATACCTTGCTGCCGGGTTATCGGATTCAAGTGCTTTGATCAATTTGTCGGTGACAGCTTTGGGTGGTAGCTCGAAACGATCAGGCTCGCCGCTATCGTCATACAGTCTGGGTTTTAATTCTTCTTCGTAACGTTTTCGATTGGCTGAGCCTTGCACGTTAATCCAGCGTTCGAAGGGTGCGATCGAATTTGCACGTATTTTTGTCGTGATGGGTCCCGGCTCTATCAATACAACCTTGATATCAGTGTCGGCCAATTCCTGGCGCAGTACATCGGTCATTCCTTCCATGGCAAATTTGGTCGCGCAATAAGCTCCTCGATACATCATCCCGGTAAAACCCAGCACTGAAGAGTTGTTAATGATGTAACCACGGTTATTATCACGCATCGATGGCAATAAACAATTTATCAGTTCGAACTGGCCAAACAGATTGACTTCGAAAATGTCCCGCAATGCCTGTCGTGGCAAATCTTCAACACAGCCTGGAATGGCATATGCGCCATTGTTAAAAAGGGCATCTATTTTTCCATTGCCCAGCGTTAACGCTCTTTTTGCCCCTTCACTGACTGAATTCGTATCGGCATAATCCAGAACAAAACTGGTTAGTCCTGATGCTTCCAGCCGCTCGCAGTCTTCCTGTTTACGGCAGGTTGCCAGTACCTTCCAACCTTTATCGTGCAGTGATCTGGCAGCATCAAAGCCTATACCTGATGAGCAACCGGTGATAAGAATGGTTTTCATGTTTGAATTATTTTCCTGGAGCCTGGCGCTGAATTTTCTTGGCTGTGGTTAAAAGGGTGGTCTAAACGATTCATCAATGTTCGGCGAAGATACCAGCATATGCATGTGCTGGCCGGCACTGATCCGGCCCCCGTTGATAATTTCTGCATGGACTCCGAAGTCGCAATGCCCGTAAGTATTCAACAGGTGTCGGGTCAGTAAAGCATCTCGTTCACCGGTCAGGGGATTGGAATTGATCACACGGCAACGTTCAATCCGGTCAACAATGCGTAGTTGGATCGCGGGCGTGGAGTCGACGGCTTCTGTCTCTGCATCTAAGTCTGGTGAGTCCTTGCCTGGCACTGTAAGTGTCACAGTTGAATTGACCCAGTCCAGCTCCTGCCATGCAGGCACACCGGAGAACCAGATATTACCCCGAAAACGGTTTGTATCAAGCTCAATCCCGGCAGTTTGCTGCAACTCCGCAAGGCTTGCCATATTGAACAGGCTGACACTGGCGAAGGGGGCATCCCAAAGGCTATGCCCTGGTGCTGAGATCAGGGTATGGGGGCCGGGTTGGGTTGCTCCTAATAATTCCTCCAGTAGCGGGCTTGTTATGGAAAGTGGTGAGGTTCGCTCGGGATCAGCATCGAATAGGAAGGTGTTGCGAGTGTCTTCATTGAAGCAAGTCACCCGCAGTACTTTATGCCGCGTGTTTTCATCAAGCACATGAGCGCATGACATACGATATATCTGAGGGCTGCGAGCCAGTGTGACGAAATTTCTACGATGCAGCCAGCCAGGTGCATCAGGTGAAAATTTGCTGGTAGCGTGAGTCAGGGCAAATTTGCGGTCTCCTGCGATACCCTGGCCGGTTCTCAGCAGCGTTGTCTCCAGAATTTCGCCCGGCAGGCTTTTGATCGGGTAGCAATATATTTTTTCGATCTTCATGGCTGATTTAACCTTTGCATACCCGGTTTGATTTATTCTGCCCATTTTTTAGCCAGAATATTTCTCCTTGGGTCAGCTAAGCTCGCTGAGCAGTACAAGCGGTGTTGGCGACAGTGTACACTTGAGCTTACAGGTAATAAATTCACCGCAATAACTTTACCGCCATGACAACAAGTGAAATTAGTGCTAGCTGGCAAGCCAGTCTGAAAGCGTTCCTGCACCCGCGCGTAGTGACCATGCTTTTCCTGGGCTTCTCGGCCGGTGTGCCGATCCTGCTGATTTTCTCTTCACTGAGTTTATGGCTGGGTGAAGCGGGTGTTAAAAAATCGGCTGTCACATTTTTCAGTTGGGCGGCGTTAGGCTATTCATTCAAGTTTGTCTGGGCGCCGTTAGTGGATAAATTGCCATTACCTTTGCTGACTCGTTGGCTTGGCAGGCGTCGTGGCTGGTTACTATTGTCCCAGCTGGCTGTTATCGGCTCAATTGTCTGGATGGCATTGATTGATCCGGCTCTGGATACCGGCAGTCTGACGATGATGGCATTGGCCGCTGTTGCTCTGGGTTTTTCATCGGCCACGCAGGATATTGTTATTGATGCCTACCGCATAGAATCTGCGGGCAAGGATTTTCAGGCATTGATGTCTTCAACCTACATTGCCGGCTACCGAATAGGCATGCTGGTCGCGGGTGCGGGCGCGCTGTTTCTCGCGGCAAAATTTGGCAGTACCAAAGAAGCCTACAGTTATGCCGCTTGGATGAAAACCTATATCGCTATGGGAGGTGTCATGTTGATAGGCGTGTTAACGACCCTGTTGGTACGCGAACCTGCCGAGTATCGCCCGGACGAATCGAAATACTCCACTAAAGATTACTTTCGTTTTCTGTTGGTATTCCTGATCGCCGTGTTGGTCTTTATCGCAGCATTTCGCTTGATCGGGTTGGGTACTGGTGGCATCAAATCATCACTGACAGAGGTATTCGCCAATAAACGTCTGGCAGGTTTTCTGGTCGAAACCTGCCGTTTGTGGTTGACCATACTGGCGGCCTGGATAGCTGCATGGTTAATGATCAAATTCGGTCTGGCCAATCGAACGATGGTGTACGAATCGTATATTGAACCCGTTAAGGATTTTTTCAAACGCTATGGTTGGGGCGTTGCCTTGCTGTTGCTAGCGATAGTCGGTTTGTATCGCGTCTCTGATATCGTTATGGGTGTTGTTGCCAACCTGTTCTATCAGGACACGGGTTTTACCAAAGAGCAAATAGCCGCTGTGTCGAAAACGTTCGGCTTGCTTGCAACTATAGCGGGTGGCTTTATCGGTGGGTTGATGGCGCTGCGCTATGGCGTTATTCGGGTGCTTTTCCTGGGTGCTGTATTATCTGCCATTACCAACCTGTTGTTTGTCTTGCTGGCAAAAACCGGCCCTAGCATTGAGCTGCTTTATCTGGTCATTGCGGCTGATAATATATCCGCCGGCATTGCGACTGCTGCCTTTATTGCGTTCTTGTCGAGTCTGACCAATATTTCTTTCACCGCTGTGCAATACGCAATCTTTAGCTCGCTGATGACACTTTTCCCCAAAATTCTTGGTGGTTACTCAGGCACGATGGTTGAGAATATGGGGTACTCGTCCTTTTTTATCATGACGGCGTTGTTGACGATACCGGTGTTGATTCTGATTCCGATTGCCGGACGCTTACTAAACAGAGGCACTTGACCAAGTAAAGGCATTTGACAAGGGCGTCGGATAAAAGCGCTTGAAGTCAGCCTGCCCAGTCCGCGCGCACGCGTTCTACAGTGGCAGGTTCCAGGTAATGAATAACGCGATTCCGGACATGCTCGATTAGCGCATCGTCAGTATTCTCAGCTGACCAGTCTTCGGCGTTTGCGATGATATTTTTGGATGCCTTCAGTTGCTGATTGCTTTCAACTTGCCACTTGGCACACCAGGTAATAGACCATAGCCACATCAGCCGGCGCATGGGAAGCAGGTACAGCTGCCATTGAGCACTTAGCGCGGGAGGCATGGCGTCCGACCATGCTGCATAAAAGTTTTGTATATCATCTGATGATAACTCCGCATAAGTTGCAGTATCCCAGGTGGTTGATGTGTAAAGACTGGCATGGGCCAGATCAAAACCGGCGCCACCGTAACGGCCTTTCTCCAGATCCACCAGATAAGCTCGCTGCGTATCCTGTTCAACGATAAAATTTCCCGGGTGAGCGTCAAACGATACCAGCGCAATAGGGGACACGGCTAACTGCGCGACGTCTTTTTTTGCCGCTGCAATTTCTTCTTCTATCATTTTCACTGTATCGGTTGGTAACTGCGCCTGTGGCAGATAGTCAGCCTGTGTCAGCACCTCGGTCAGCGTATCGGCCATCGGGTCACTCTGATCGATCAGGGGTGCACGCTGACTATGTTCCGGTAATGGCAGAGCGTGAATGGCTGCCAGGGCCTCTGCAGCGAGTTCCAGTTGCCGGGGCAGTTGCAAAACTTCGCCATGAATTCTTCTTACCAGTAAGGCTCCCATGGGTAACTCGTCACTGGGTGGGATGAACAGACGACACTCCGGTGTGTGCCCGCTGGCACTCATGCGATCAAAGCAGGTTTTCTGGTAGGTCAGGTTCTCAGCCGCATTAAGTCGCATCTGGCTCTGCCGTGGTACGCGCAGTAGCCAGTCCGTTCCCTCTATGGTCACGTGATCATGAGCAAGGCCGCTGGTTGGCATAACGCACAAGGCATCAAGCGGCACATCAAGTTGATGCCGGATGGCTTTTTGCAAGGCGTGTAATTGATTTTCTACAGATGGCATGTTCGTTATTCTAAATATTGTGTTCCTAGTACCAGCGATGCAACAAACCAGGACTGATGCCAACGAAGTAGAGAAAAAGGAATGCAATGTTTTTACTGCTGCGCAGTAAATAGCCACGTTTACGGTAGCGCTTGTCAGATGTTACCAGTGGGAGATCAAAACCATGCAAACGTCGTTTACCTAATCGACGTGACAGTTGCACATCTTCCATCAAAGGCAAATCGGGAACACCACCGCAATTGGCCAGAAGCTCGCTGGAAATCAACAAGCCCTGATCGCCATAAGGTAGCCCCAATGTTTTACAGCGCCATTGAACCATGCGTTCAAGCCGCCGCGCGCCTGCATCATCGGCATTCAATTTAAATCGGAAATAGGCAGCGCATTGCTTGTTTTCATGGTTAGAGATGTAACTGTGAACATGCTTGTCCCAGCCGGGTGCCAGAACCGAATCAGCGTGTAACAGTAGATACCAGTCAGCCTTAACCTGCTCGGTGCCAAAACGCATCTGGTGGCCGCGTCCCGGTTTTTGCGTCGTAAGTAAGCGGACTCCATGCTGCTGTGCAATGGCGTGAGTATCATCGCTTGAACCCGCATCAACCAGCGTGATGGCGGATTCAATGTGTTCTGTCGCGAGAGAATGGAACAGCGTTGGCAGGTGCTCGGCGGC
>CALLOA010000012.1 GCA_938005265.1 uncultured Granulosicoccaceae bacterium | reverse complement strand
ACGATGCCAGTGTCTTTATGCATGACAAGGTCATCGCGATTAACCTCCGGTACCACCAGGGCCTTATCATCATCATTACGAAACTGGGAGGTGTTATCGACAACAATGCAACCGGCTGCCGCGGCCTTAGGTGCATAGATTTTTGAAATCGATGCACCCGGCGAAAACAGGCCAAGCTGGACCTGACTGAAATCAAAGGTTTCAAGATTTTCAACTGACAATGATTTCGAACCAAACATCACAGTTTTTCCGACAGAACGCTCACTGGCTAGTGCGTAAACCTTACCAACAGGAAAGTTTCGTTCCGCCAGTACATCAAGCATGGTCTGGCCTACCGCACCGGTAGCACCTACAACAGCGACATCAAAAGTTTTGGGCATAGATGAATCCTCAAAAAAATCAAATACAGTTTGCCGCACGCGCAGCGTCCACCAGCTGCGGCGATTAGCTAAATGGGTTAAATATCAAGTGACACGGTGGGTTGACGGGTAAGATCTACCTTACTCAATCCACCGCTGAGACGAAAACGGTAGAACGGACATGCGTCAGAAAATTGTCATCGCAACTGCATCCTGAACAAACCGGAAATCAAAACGCGAGTCAAAGCGCTTGCACTACGGCATCACCTATAGCCGCTGTACTAGCTGAAGCACCACCAGCTGCGATATCAGCGCTGCGTAACCCCTGATCCAGAACTTTGCTGACCGCTTGCTCTATACGATCAGCACTGGAAGCATCATCAAACGAATAGCGCAGCAACATGGCAAGCGACAGAATGGTTGCCAGCGGATTAGCGATCCCTTGCCCTGCTATGTCAGGCGCTGAACCATGCACTGGCTCATACATCCCTTTGCCATCAATATTCAGCGAAGCAGACGGCAGCATTCCGATCGAACCGGTCAACATTGCTGCAGCGTCCGATAAAACATCGCCAAACAGATTGCTGGTCACCATGACGTCAAACTGTTTTGGTGCTCGCACCAGCTGCATGGCCGCATTATCTACATACATGTGACTGAGTTCGACTTCCGGGTATTCAACACCTACGGCTGTTACAACTTCACGCCAGAGTTCCGACACCTCCAGCACATTGGCCTTATCTACCGAACACAGACGCTTGCCGCGTTGCATAGCGATGCGGAACGCACTGTGCGCGATGCGTGTGATTTCAGATTCCGAATAGACCATGGTGTTGAAGCCATAGCGTTCGTTACCTTTGGCCTCATCTGTGGCAATACCTCGCGGTTCACCAAAGTAGATGCCACCGGTCAGCTCACGCAAGATCATTAAATCGAGGCCCGCCACTAATTCCGGTTTCAGGGAAGACGCATCGGCTAGCTGCGGGAACAACATCGCCGGGCGCAGGTTGGAAAAAAGTTCCAGCGTTGAGCGAAGTTTCAACAGACCACGTTCAGGGCGTTCATCACGTGGCAGCTTGTCATAAACCGGACCACCAATGGCACCCAGAAGAATCGCATCACAATTAAGGCAGGCTTGTAAGGTTTCTTCAGGCAGGCAACTACCGGTTAAGTCATGAGCCGTGCCGCCAAAATGCTGCTGCTCGTAAGTGATATCCAGACCGGACGCTTGCAAGGCTTCCAGTACCTTGACGGCTTCAGCCATAATTTCAGCGCCGATGCCGTCACCGGGCAGGATTGTGATGTGTTTAGCCATGAATTTCTATAAATCTCAATTGAATTGCCAGGGTACTTCGGCGCGCCGACGCTCTTCGTAGGCACGAATTTCATCAGCATGTGCCAGCGTGAGGCCGATATCATCAAAGCCTTCGAGCAGACAGTATTTGCGGAATTCATCGACTTCGAAGGCGATCTTTTCACCCTCTGGCGTGACAACAACCTGATTGGGAAGATCAATTGTCAACCGGTAGCCTTCAGTGCCCTCGCAAGCGGCAATCAATTTGGCAACCGTTTCTTTGGGCAGCACAACAGGCAGTAGCCCACTTTTAAAAGAGTTGTTAAAAAAGATATCGGCGAAGCTACTGGAAATTACCGAACGAAAGCCAAAATCATCCAGCGCCCATACCGCGTGTTCGCGCGATGAACCACAACCGAAATTCTCACGTGCCAGCAGAATTTGTGCACCCGCGTAGCGCGGCTGATTGAGAACAAAATCAGGATTAGGTTGGCGAGAGTCAGCGGCCTGGCCAGGTTCGCCCGGGTCAAGGTAGCGCCAGGAGTCAAATAAATTGACACCGAAACCGGAACGTTTGATCGACTTCAAAAACTGTTTCGGAATAATCGCGTCGGTATCAACGTTGGCGCGATCCATCGGCGCCACCAAGCCATCAAGTACGGTAAAGCTTTTCATCAGAGACGAACCTCCAGATCACGGATATCCACGAAGTGTCCCGCCACAGCCGCAGCAGCAGCCATCGCCGGGCTGACCAGATGGGTGCGGCCGCCCTGGCCCTGTCGACCTTCAAAGTTCCGGTTGGATGTTGAAGCACAACGCTCTCCCGGTGCCAGCTTGTCAGCATTCATGGCCAGACACATGGAACAACCCGGCTCCCGCCATTCAAAACCGGCATTGCGGAACACCTGATCCAGACCTTCTTCTTCAGCCTGTTTCTTGACAAGACCCGAACCGGGTACTACCAGTGCCTGCTTTACATTGTCTGCCACCTGGCGATTACTGATCATCGCGGCAGCCGCACGCAGGTCTTCGATTCGCGAGTTGGTGCAGGAACCGATAAACACACGGTCGAGTTTAATATCGGTAATCGGTGTATTGGGTTTCAGGTCCATGTATTCAAGCGCGCGTTGCATACCTTCTTTACGCACTTCTGTGTCAGCGGTTGCAGGGTCAGGAACTGCGCCGTTAATTGAGGCCACCATTTCCGGCGATGTGCCCCAGGTCACTTGCGGCGCAACGGTTGCGGCATCAAGCTCGACGACTATATCAAATACTGCATCGTCGTCACTCCTCAGAGTACGCCAGTAGGCCGCCGCCTGCTCCCATTGGTCTGCAGTAGGTGAAAACGGGCGGCCCTTGAAGTAATCAATAGTGGTTTCATCAACTGCAACAATGCCAGCACGGGCACCGGCTTCGATCGACATATTGCAGACTGACATGCGCCCTTCCATGGAGAGTGCGCGAATGGCGTCGCCACCAAATTCAATCGTGCAACCGTTACCGCCTGCTGTTCCGATCTTGCCAATTACAGCCAGCACCAAATCCTTGGCGGTAGTACCCGGACTGACTTCACCGTTGACCTTGACCAGCATGTTGCGCGACTTCTTCTGCAGCAGACACTGGGTTGCCATGACATGTTCGACTTCAGAGGTACCAATGCCGAAGGCCAGCGCACCAAATGCACCGTGAGTTGACGTGTGGGAATCACCACAAACTACTGTCATGCCGGGCAAGGTGGCTCCCTGTTCCGGTCCGATGACATGGACGATGCCCTGACGCGCGTCATTCATTTTGAATTCGACGATACCGTGTTCATCACAGTTCTCGTCCAGCGTATCAACCTGCAGTTTGGATATCGGGTCGCTGATACCAGCCTGGCGGTCTGTGGTGGGCACATTGTGATCGGCGACTGCCAGCATCGATGAGGTACGCCACGGCTTACGCCCGGCCAGCGCCAGACCTTCAAATGCCTGGGGCGAGGTCACTTCATGAACCAGATGTCGGTCTATATAGAGCAGCACTGTGCCATCGTCCTGCTGCCGCACGATATGGCTGTCCCAGAGCTTGTCATACAAGGTTTTACCTGCCATCAATATTCCCTCCACTATCGCTTACGCAGTTGCGCAGAATTTATACAGGTGAATTCTATGATCTGTATTCAAATAACTCAAATGCATATAATTTATAATTCAGATAATCATTTGGAATAGCGAGACTCTTTTTTGGATATAGGCGGCTTAAAGGCTTTTATCGCGGTAGCAAAATCCGGTTCATTTTCCGGAGCTGCAACCCAGCTACATATCACCCAGCCCGCGGTCAGCAAACGGATAGCCGGGCTGGAGGAGCAGCTGGCAAAATCTCTGTTTGATCGCAATGGCCGGGTTATTCGCCTGACCGAAGCCGGTGAAACCCTGCTCAGGGCCGCCGAGCACATAGTACGCTCTGTCGATATGGCTGAAGACCAGATACGCTCTCTGGGCAGTGAAGTCACCGGCCGCCTCAGCATCGCAACCAGCCACCATATCGGCATTCACCGCCTGCCCGAGGTGTTACGTCAATTTACGACACGCTATCCGGATGTGGAACTTGATTTGAAATTTACCGATTCCGAGTTAGCAGCCGAGGATGTTCTCAGTGGACGTATGGAACTGGCTGTCGCTACCTTACCCATCATCACACCAGCGGCACTATTGGTAACACCTGTCTGGAATGACAAGCTGGTGGTGGTTTGCAACAAACAACACGCCTTGCTGAAAAGAAAAAACAACGGTGCACAAGATCTGGCGGCCTTTCCGGCAGTATTACCGTCACGCAGTACTATCACCCGTCAAATCGTAACTGAATTTCTGCAACAGTCTGGCGAACAGGTCCAGGTGGCTCTGGAAACCAACTATCTGGAAACCATTCGGGTGATGGTTGAAGTCGGTCTGGGCTGGAGCGTTTTACCGCAAACGATGATCAGTGGCGACATCATCGCAATCGAAGTTGACGGTTTCAATTTACAACGCACGCTGGGCTTGATGAGAGTCAAAGCTCATACGCTAAGTGTTGCTGCTAGCCGATTTGTGGAGGCAATTGAGGAGGTTGCAGAATAAGGTTCGCGGTGCTGAAATAAACCGGGAAATTATTATTTATCCGGTATGAATCTATTGCTGCAAGTGCGATTCAAATGCAGCGAGGCCTTCATCAAGGCCTTTGCGACCAAAACCAAGACGGAACCTATTTACCGGCGTAGCTCCCAACTCTGATTGATAAATCGATCCGGGTAACAACAGAACACCGCTTTCCTCCACCAGCGACCGGCAGAATTGATCGACTCCGTCAGCGCCTTTGTATCGGGGAAAAGCGGTACAGGATCCATCAGGGCGCTGCCAGTTAAAAAGGTCCGGGTGGCGCCGAAAAAAGGCGTCCCATTTTTCCAGATTCCCATCGACAAGCTTGCAGTTGCGGCTAAATAACTCGTCACGGTGATTTAAAGCGATTTTAGTCAGGCGCTCAGACGGGGCGGAATTACAGATCGACAGGTAATGCTTCATGCGCTCCATTTTCAAAATAATGTTCGCATCGGCGCAGGCAATCCAACCCACCCTCAGGCCCGGCAGGCCATAAGATTTGGACATAACGTTGAGCGACAAGCCACGCTCATACTCATCGGCTATGAACGGCAGGTGCTCAGTTCCTGTCGGCCCCAGGCCGTTAAATATTTCATCGTGAAGAATATAGATACCATGAAGCCGGCATAACTCGATCAAGGCCTGATATCGATCCAGCGGCAGTATCGCCCCTGTCGGGTTGTGCGGAAAATTAATCGTAACTAGCTTGGTATTCGGCTGAATCGCCTGCGCGACCCGATCGATATCGAGTGACCAACCATCATCGGGGTCCAGCGGAACTCCCGTAGCCTCACAAATCGCCAGCGGCAATGTCTCGTGTGATTGATAGTTTGGCGTAACAACGATTGCATGACTGTCGCTGTCGAGAATGACCGAATTAGCGGCAAAAATCCCTTCACTGGCACCAGCAAAACATAGTATTTCACTGGCCTGACGATTTTTAAACGTTGTTGCAATCGCCTGCCGCACATCGGGAGCACCAAAGGTTTCAGTGTAGCCCAGCCACAGTCCCTCAAATTCTTCGCGCTCCTCAGGCGTTGCCATTGCCAGTAATTCACGCACGGACAGACTTTCAGCATCAGATGCCGTGAGGTGATACTTTGCTTTGAATTCCCATTCGGAAAAATGGGTTTCAAGTTTGAAATCCGGGAGCATGGTCATAGCGGGGTTCCAGTTAATGCAGTTGCGCTTTAGCGCCACAACGCCGCTGTGTCAAACGATGGCATTCAACACATCTTCAATACAAATGACCTGTTTTCAACAAGCGCAGCTTACGGTGCCTAGACCGACGGTTCGGAATCCGGGGCAGCGCCGGGAATATCAGGCGTTTCAGAACGCACATCTGCATTTTGCCCGCGATGGCGAAGCACATGGTCCATCAAGGTGATGGCAAGCATGGCTTCTGCAATAGGTGTCGCACGTATTCCGACACAGGGGTCATGCCGGCCAGTGGTAACCACTTCAACTTCATTGCCATCGATATCAACACCGCGACCGGGCAAACGAATGCTCGATGTTGGTTTCATCGCAATAGATGCGACAATATCCTGACCGGAAGAAATCCCGCCCAAAATTCCGCCCGCGTTGTTTGATAGAAAACCCTGTGGAGTCATCTCGTCACGGTGTTCAGTCCCTTTCTGGCTGACACTGTCAAAGCCTGCACCAATTTCGACGCCCTTCACCGCATTAATGCTCATTAGCGAATGAGCAATCTCGGCATCCAGCCGATCGAACACCGGATCACCCAGCCCTACAGGCACACCAGTTGCCACAACGGTGACACGTGCTCCGATCGAATTACCTTCTTTAGACAAGGCTTTCATATAATTTTCCAGCTCTTCAACCTGAGTCTCATTCGGCCAGAAAAATGGATTATTTCGAATGTGACTACGATCGAAACCTGATGCACTTAATTCAATGCTACCCAGCTGGGAGAGGTAACCGTAAATCTCGATACCAGCTTGCTGTTGCAGGAACTTGCGTGCGATCGCACCTACAGCAACTCGCATGGCAGTTTCGCGCGCTGACGAACGCCCACCTCCACGGTAATCCCGCGCACCGTACTTTTGTTGGTAAGTGTAATCCGCATGAGCCGGGCGGAACTGACGTTTTATCTTTTCATAATCACGAGAACGCTGATCAGTATTTTCGATAACCAGACCAATAGGTGTACCAGTTGTCTTACCTTCAAAAACACCGGACAGGATTTTGACTTCGTCCGCCTCACGGCGCTGCGTTGTGAATCTCGATTGACCGGGTTTACGGCGATCAAGATCGGCCTGCATATCCGCTTCAGTCAACTCAAGCCCGGGCGGGCAACCATCGACCACGCAACCAAGCGCCGGGCCATGGCTCTCGCCAAAGCTCGTCATTGAAAACAGTTTTCCGATTGTGTTGCCAGGCATGCTAACGGTGGTTTCCTGATTACGCTTTTCTTTTTTAGAGATATACCGAACAAAAAGCCGGGCAAAAGCGCTGTTGAGTGCGATTTATTATCACACACACAATCACGCTTTCCAAACGGCGCCCGCTTGTTAAGGCGTTTGTTCCAATGATTCTTTGGGGTCGCTGTCGCATTTCCAACCAGGCAGGAGTATGTCCTGGTAGCGTGCCCTTAGCAATTCAAGCTTCGGGTCAATATAACGAGTACAGAATTGCCTGCTAACCTGCTTCTCATAAAACCTGTGGTAGCGCACAGCCGAGAACCTGAACTCATCAAATGGCAGAACCTGTGTTATGAGCTCAGCCGGAAATTCGTTTTGCAACGCATTCAATGCAGCATTAACTCTGACTCGCTGATCGTCGTTGTATACATAAATTGCACTACGGTATTTATCTCGGAAGCTGTGTTTTGAAGTACTTGCATGTGTACGCAAATGCACTTCAATCAGCACAATTTCAGGAATTAGCCCGGTATCGAATGTCAGTTGCACCGCTTCTGAAAAGCTATCGGCAGGCGGGGTGGATTTTATGTAGCCCTGCTCGACCTTACACACACCCTGTAGCGCACTGAACACTGCCTCTGTGCACCAGTGACAACCACCACCAAGACCGATCATTGTTTGATTCATCTATCTGGGCACAAGAATGTTAGCGAATCATGACTCTCTTTGATCAGTCACTGCAATCAGTCAATTCGGGGCTACGCACCTGGAATACATTGCCTTCAACATCCACACCGTCACAAACATGATTGCCGTGAAAAACCCATTCATCCGACTGATCATTAAAGAGACCTCCAGCACTTTCAACGTTTGCCCGTATCTCGGCGATTGATCTGGCTGAATAAAAAACCGGTTTTATCGGTGTTGCCACCCGCACAATTGGCGGAGTTTCAATCGCGACCTTTTCAACAATTTCTTCGGGTGCTTGCAACAAGACAAGCTCAAGGTGCGGGTTATCCGGACAATTTAACAACAGACGATGATAGCTGGCGTCGTGATCCTGTACCTTCATGCCGAGGGCTGACTGATAGAAAGCGCTTAATCGCTCAAGATTGATGGAATAAATTATCACCTGGCCATCAGAAAAATCTACTATGAGACAACGCGTGATACTGACAACACGTTACGCAGTTGGCGTAGCTGATCCATCAAGGCACTAAGCTGTTCAACCGTATTAACAGCTACCTTGATTTGCATCTCCGCTGTCTGGTCTTCCGGGTTGGACAAGGTGTTAACGGCCACTACATCGAGCTTCTGATCAGCCATAACCGTTGAAACATCCCGCAACAGACCTTGCCGGTCATATGCCAGCAATTTCACCTCAACCTGATAGTCAGCATCAGTTTCATCGCCCCACTCAACTTCGATCAGGCGTTCCTGCTCCTCATCACGCAGGCTTAAAATATTGGAACAGTCACTGCGATGGATGGATACGCCTTTACCGCGTGTTATAAACCCGACAATACTGTCATACGGAACTGGCTGGCAACAGTTGGCCACCTGCGTCATCAAATTTCCGACACCACGTACACTGATTGAATCACTACGGCTGTGGGACTGCTTTGCTCGATGTGTGCGTTGCTTGACCTTGAGCGTTGCCTTACCCAGTCTGGACAATGCACCTGCAATTTGAGCAGCATTGACCTCAGCCCTGCCCAACGCTACAAAAAGATCCGCCGATTTGTCAAAACCCATTGTCTGGGAGACAGTCTCTATCGCGATGTCGGTACAATGCAATCGCCGCATTTCGCGATCCAGAATCGCTCGGCCATCGCTCATGTGCTGCTCAAGATCCTGGGCATTAAACCAGACACGCACTTTCGAGCGCGCGCGACTGGTATATAAAAAACCCAGCGACTTGTTTAACCAGTCACGGCTGGGACCGGGCTCCCGCGTGGTTAGTACTTCGATACGGTCGCCACTGACCAATCGCCTGGTCAGCGGAACAATGCTGCCATTGACCTTGGCACCACGACAGCGATGCCCGACATCGGAGTGCACATGGTAGGCAAAATCCAGAGGTGTAGAACCTGCAACCATATCGATGACATCACCGTTAGGCGTAAAGACATAAACGCGATCTTCATCAAATTGCTGGTTGAATCCTTCAACTAACACATCATCAGTCTGTTCCAGGAGCTGTCGCAAGCTGGCGATACGTTGTTGCATGCGGCCATCACCGTAGCCACCCTCCTTGTACTGCCAGTGAGACGCAACACCGAGTTCCGCATCACGATCCATGTCTCGCGTACGAATCTGAATTTCAACTGGTTTACCAGCAGGCCCGACTACTGCCGTGTGCAGGGACTGGTAACCGTTTTCCTTGGCATTCGCTATGTAATCATCGAATTCACCAGCAACGGGCTGCCACTCATTGTGAACCATCCCGAGTACGCCATAACACTGCGGAACGGTATCCACCAACACTCTTATCGCACGCACGTCAAACAGATCAGCAAACTCGATACGCTTGTTGCGCATTTTGCGCCAGATACTGTAGATGTGTTTGGGCCGACCGAATACATCAGCTTTTCCATAGCCCCCGGCTTTCAGCATGGCACTGCAATCACCGACGAAATCACGTATGTAATTTTCACGATCGGCTCGGTTCTCCTCCAGTGCTTTGGCAATACGTTTATAGGACTCGGGATCGATCATGCGAAACGCAAGATCTTCCATTTCCCACTTCAGTTGCCCGACACCGAGACGGTTAGCTAATGGTGCATAGATATCCAGCGTGTCACGCGCAATATTGATCGCATGTTCATCAGGATTTTTGACCAGCGTGTGGAGCCGTTGCGTGCGAAAGGCAAGTTTCACAAGTACCGCACGAACATCACTCACCATCGACAGCAGCATGCGACGCAACAATTCCGTTTGTTTCTCAGCCCTTTCACTGCTAGCTGCAATATGATCTGTAACAGACATTGCATTGAGGCGCCTGACATTGTCCGCCAGTTCCGCAGTACCATCACCGAATTCCCGAGCGATAGCATCCAGAGTGACTTTCGCAGCGCAAGCCTCCGAACCGAGTAAGGCAGCGATCAGAGTATCAGGGTCGCAATCCAGGGTTTTTAACTGGCTGGCAACCAGTATGGAGTCAGGGTATACCGTTTGAGAGTGGCGAAATGGCCAATAGATATCGATCGCTTTGGCGATGCGCTCGTAGTCACGCAAGTCATTGCCTGCCGCAAGCATTTCCACTACACGCGCTACTGATTGCAGCTGTGTTTCTTCCAGGGTGTGGGTGTGTCTCACTTCAGCAATTCTCCATTTTTTGAAACAGGAGCTATATCCAAAAACTCCGGGGAACATATGCACCGGCAGCCAATGACGGCAAGTACCGCACAGCAGCGGCCTCAAGCGTTGTTGCGTAGTGCTACCAATGGTGGTGTGCGCAGTACATGCCGGGTTGCGAGGTAGCCGGCAATGCTTATGCCTATTGTACCGGACAATACGCCAATAACCCACATCATCGGGTTAAAAATGTATGGCAATTCAAGTACATAATGACTAATTGCCCACGCTACTACAGTCGCAAACAAGGCCGCCAGCAAGCCCGCTATGGCTCCCAGTATGGCAAATTCAGTCACCACAGCGGTGCGCACCTGCTGATGCGATGCACCCAAAGCGCGCAAAATGGCCGATTCTCGAATACGCTCCCCCTGACTGCTTTGTACTGCCGCTAGCAGCACTACACCACCTGCCAACAGGGTAAACATGAAGACATACTCCACAGCCAGCGCCGCGCGATCCATTAAACGCTTTACGCGATCAATCATGGCACCGACATCAAATGTAGCGATGCCGGGAAAATCTCTTGCCCAGCCAGAGGTAGTCGCGGAGAAATCACGGTCGAGGTGAAAACTGGTCACAAAGGTTGCCGGCATTTCCTTCAGCAATGCTGGACTGCCCACTGAGAAAAAATTAACTTCAAAGCTCTCCCAGTCGACCTTGCGCAGATTTTTGACCTCGCCGGTGACTTCCTCACCGGCAACGTTGAAGGTCAGAGTATCGCCGATTTTGTAGTCCATGAATTCCGCCCATTCGTGCTCCAGC
>CALLOA010000011.1 GCA_938005265.1 uncultured Granulosicoccaceae bacterium | reverse complement strand
TGATTGGAACTCTTTTAAGATACCGGGTCCTAATCTATAAGAGTAAATATCCTGCGTTATTGCGGGTGATCTCAGTCGCTCAGTGCGCAAACCCTGTGTTTTGAAGTAGATTTCTGGCAAGGTGGCCTGTGGATTGCGTTTCTATCTGATCTGTTGCGGGGTATTGCCGCACAGCTTCGGTCTGTTTTTCGGTTTCCGGGAGAGTTTGATGGCTGGTTTGGTAAACAAGATAGGATCACGGTCTGGCGCTTTCTGGCGGGGCACTGAAATAATGGAAGATCGCAGGGTTCATCAGCGTGTCCGTGATGCGGTGGGCCTGGTTGTACAACCACTGAAGAGCCTTCCGGCAGCTGGCGACAGTCAGCGCTCGTCTTTCGACTCTGCAAGTAGTAATCAGCCTGGCGCTCGTCGTAGAGTTCGCAAGAACAACAAATATGAAATCAATGGCTATGCCGAGGTCAAATCCCGGTATCCGGATGTTGCAGACTACATTTCCGAACTGGAAGAGCGCATTAGAACCTTGTTATTGCAAGGTGATCGCCCATCTGAGAGCCCCACTCATATTATCAGCCTTTCGATGGGTGGAATTGCCTTTGCTGAAGATCTGCTTTTGCAGATCGATGAACCCATCAGTTTGCAAATTACTCTTTTTCCTTCACTACGCCGCATCTCCTGTGACGCAACTATCGTAACGGTTGGTGATGCGCCGGAAATAGGGGTGGGTGACAAACACACTTATCGCGCAAGCTTCACCCGCATGTCTGAACAGGACAGAGATTTTCTGCAAGCACACGTTAAAAAATTGCACGGTGGTTCCCATCGAACGGAACACATCGACGACTGATATCTAATAGCCGGGGCTGAACTGCAACCGGCTGTAACTTCAGGTTCCAGTCAGTAGCTCCGGGATACGCTTGTCAAGCCAGTAACGATTGCCTGTTGCGTTGTTTGACACGAAGCCGACATGCCCTCCATGTCTGGACAATTCCAGCGTCGTGTCTTGGCCCAGCTCCTTGGCAGACGGTACAACAGCGGGTGTGAAGAAGGGATCATCCAGCGCGTGAATAATATGTGTCCGGCAGGCAATCGAAGGCAGGTATTGTCTGGAACTCGATTTTGTATAGTAGTCATGCACATCGGCAAAGCCATGCAACCGTGCGGTCACCGCATCATCAAATTGCCAGAAGTTCTTCATACCTGATACATCATCCGGCAATTCGAGATCTGGATACCGTTGACGCTTTTCCTCCAGATGCATCTGCATGGCTCGCAACAGGTAGCGTTGGTAGATTTTCGCAAAACCTTTATTCAATTTGTTGGCGCCTTCCTGTAACACCAGGGGCGGGGCAACAGCGATAGCTGATTTCAATACACAATCATTGCCTTCCTCACCAAGGTACTTCAGTAGCGCGTTAGCTCCTAAAGAAAAGCCAACAGCATGGACAGGAATCTTTGGGAAACGTTGTGACACCAGATTGATGAAATAGCGTATGTCGTTGGTCTCCCCTGAATGGTAGGCTTTGGCTAGTCTGTTGGGTTCGCCACTGCAGCCGCGAAAATGCATAAACGCTACGTTAAAACCTGAGTTTTCAAGTGCATTGAAGGTGGCTGAAGCATAAGCGCTTTGCAGTGAGCCACCCAGGCCATGAAACAGGCAGACGATGCCATGATCAGTATTACCTGCCCTCTTTTTCGCTTGTTCGGGCTTTTGTTTGACTGTTTTTAATGCCAGACTCCAGTTAATATCAAGGAAATCGCCGTCGGGTAGCTCAAGGCGTTCAGCTTCCTGCCGTGGTGGTGCTACTTTCCGGGCCTTGCTGGCCCACAAGGTTTGCAAGTGCGGGTTGCGAAGCCAGATTGCAGGCTCGAATTCACTGTCTATTATCGGCATAACGAATTTATTATCGGCATTGGACGATCTCAACAACCTTATCTTTTTCTGCAGCACCTGCCACCAAACTGAAACCTTTGAATATTTTAATCAGCAACGACGATGGCTATTTCGCCCGCGGCATAAAAGTATTGGCTGAACAGGCCCGCGAACTGGGGCAAGTCACTGTGGTCGCGCCGGATCGTAACCGCAGTGGGGCAAGTAATTCCATAACCCTGGGAACCGCCGTTGAGGTATGGAGCCCGGAGCCGGATGTGTATGCCATTGGCGGCACACCTGCAGACTGCTACCAGATTGCATCGGCTGGACTGCTCAAGAGCGTACCGGATATGGTTCTCAGTGGTATAAACGATGGCCCGAATATGGGAGACGATACATTCTACTCGGGTACGGTAGCTGCAGCCAGAGAAGGGCGTTTTTTAAAGTACCCACCGATTGCCACGTCAATGGCCTCTTTCTCACCACAGCACTATGAAACTGCTGCAAAGGTTGTGATGGAGCTTGTGCAACAGTTTCAAAACCGGGACAAACAGGATGTGCTTTCACTGTTTGCCACAGGCCCCCAGCGCACTGTATTGAATGTCAATGTTCCGGATTTACCTTACTCAGAATTAAAGGGGGTAAAAGTGACACGAACTGGTACACGGCACAAAGCGCCTCCTGCTGAACTGCAAAACGAAGCAGACCAGCGGGCTGAATCAGATGTGAAAAATGGCGTTAGCCTTTACCGGCTTGGACCAGCTGGTGATATAGATGATGATTCTGAAGGTACTGACTTTCATGCTGTTGCTAATGGTTTTGTATCGGTTACGCCATTGAAAACAGACCAGACTGACCACCGGCAACTGGAAAATCTTGATCGCTTGTTAAGCTAGCTCTGGTAAAATAATCAGGATATAGCACGATTGTTTATTGGCATACTGAATTTCAGCAGCTATAACAAAAGGGGTAGTGCGTTGTAGTACCGTCAATACAAGTTCGCGATTGTTATTTCTGGTTTGTATCTACGTTTCCAACCCCTGTTAATTCAATGAATCACTCTAAACTTGAAGACTGCTTTTTCGGGTAACGATCGCATGTGGAGCTCAACAGATATTGCTGGCATTGGCATGACCAGCCAGCGCACCAGAAACCGCATGGTGGCTCGCCTGCGTGATCAGGGTATAGAGAACGAAGCGGTACTATCGACTATGTCCGTTGTACCGCGGCATTTGTTTGTCGATGAAGCCATGGCAACTCGTGCCTATGAAGATGCATCCTTGCCTCTGGGTGAAGGCCAGACTATCTCGCAGCCTATTATTGTTGCTCGCATGACGGAAATACTCATGTCCATCGAGGGCATGCACCGCGTACTTGAGGTAGGTACCGGCTCCGGGTATCAGGCAGCAGTTCTGTCCCGCCTGGTTGATTCGGTGTACAGCGTTGAGCGCATCCGCTCGCTACTGCTTAAATCACGCGAGCGCTTCAAGGCGCTTGGTTACAACAACATCATGACACGCCATTCCGATGGTTCCTGGGGTTGGCCGGGGCAGGGCCCGTATAACGGCATACTCGTCACAGCTGCGCCCGCCAGCATACCTGATACATTACTTGATCAACTTGCCATCAACGGGGTGCTGGTGTGCCCGGTCGGCAAGCAATCAGGGCATCAGGTGTTAACCGTTGTGCACCGAACTGTCTCTGGTTTCCACACCGAGTATCTGGACGCGGTCAAATTCGTGCCGTTCTTGTCTGGAAAAATGTAAGCACCACCACCGTTCATCTTCTGCTCTCAAGGCTCTTCACAGCGACTTTTTTCGTTGTGTTGTTTCGCTACCACTCAATAGCGTTTGCCGCTCTTCCTTTTCAGTCTTTTTGTTTTTGCAGAATTATATCCATGAAATTTTTTGCACTATTTAAAGTGTAAATTGCGTGTTTAATGAAACATATTTCTTAATCTGAAATTCTGTGTCATTAAACAGACTGAATTGTGCTTTATTGTGTCAGTATGTTGTTTACAGCCTTTTCAAAACTGGTAAACTTCATCATTAACAGTCTTGCCTTAAAGATTGTTTTTATTGCAACTTTTCAAATCTGTTCTATAAGAGATAGAAGCGGCAGTCAGTGACTTAGTTTTGGCGCCCTGCAGTTTGGAAACGTTATGGGTTAATTTTTTGACCCAAGGGATTTTGGGCTTACAGGAAGTGGCCACGGAAGTTCTTTTCCGTGTGTTAGATCCAAAAAAACTTATTGATATCGGGCGGAGCATAGATTTCCGCCTGAGGGTCGTTTTGGCTCTGAATTACGCTGGTACGGGTGAGTTTTGGGGCAATTAGGTATAGCTGTTCGATGTTAACGCGGGATATTCGTGCCTGAATGAAAGCTGTTGTGCTATCGAATGCAGTTTTGATTTGCTCGCTAACGCTGGCGGGGTGTGCTCAGGTGCCCGATGTCGAGCGTGGCCTGCAAACCTTGCATTTCGATTCCAGTACGTACGTTGTTCAGGCTGGCGACACCATTGAGTCTCTGGCATTCAGGTACAAGATGTCTGAGCAGCAATTGATTTCTCTGAATCGGCATATCGGGTCAGAGGTTGTACCGGGTGACAGGCTGGTTGTTAAACGGTTTCCTGTTGATGGTACAAACCCGGACAGCTATACGGGTCAGGGGTGGTACCGCGGCCTTGCCGGGAACGAAACTAATAGAAGACTGCGGCAACCTGAGGTCGCTGCAGCGGTCACGCATTCAACAACCGAGTATCCGGAGAGCTACGGCAACGAGGTGATACCTGATGATGCGCAGATTGCCGAGATTCAGGCCAACTTCAGAGCGAACGGTGTTCGTGAAGAAATAATTCCTGACGATCTGGACGACGAGCCGATCTTCAGGCAACCGGAAACTGTCGAGCGTGTTGATGTCGCGCCAGGCAATATCGGGCCATCCGCTTGGGTATGGCCGTCGAGTGGCGAAATTGCACGTGACTATGCACCCAATGAAGTTAATGGCCAGGGCCTCGACATTGCTGGTCTTCCTGGTCAGGACGTTCGTGCAGCTAGCGATGGAACAGTAATTTATACCGGCCGGGACCTGTCCGATTCGGGCAACCTGGTAATAATCCGTCACGCTGACGGGCTTTTAACTACGTACTCGCACACACGTGATCTGTATGTAGTGGAAGAAGATTTCGTTCGGGCTGGTGATCCAATCGCCAGCCTGGGTTGGAACGCGGACAGGGAGTCTGTGTTGCACTTTGAAGTGCGTAAAGACGGAAAGCCTGTAGACCCTCGCCGATTTTTACCGGCAAGGTAGTCGTTTTTGGGGTAGTGCTTTTGGTTAGGCACTTTGGTTAGGCTGTAAGGGCAGGTTTTTTTGTTTTTGAAAGCGTCTTGCGGGAGACGCTAGAGCTGTAAAAAATAAGTTAACTCACAAGTTAACAATATAACGAAAAGAGAGCGGCTAGGATCATAACGGGTCGATTAGGTCTAACGAGAAGACCATCAACCGGTTGGTAGTGTAGCAACATAGCGCGCGCCTTTTATTTGTAATTGGGATCCCATCGTGGAGCATAGAAGAAATGGCTAAAAGTGTTAAGTTGGACGATGAGGCGAAGGAATTGAACCCCGGGGCTGATTTTGCGCTTGATGAGGCAATACCGCCTGAAGAAGAAAAAATCAAAGCCAGCAAACTGAAAGACGCATCCAAAAAAGAAATGGATGCAACCAGGTTGTACCTGAAAGAAATTGAATTCTCCGCACTGCTTACAGCGGATGAGGAAAAACATTACACAAGGCTTGCACAGGCCGGGTGTGAAAAATCACGGAAGAAAATGATTGAGTGCAATCTGCGGTTGGTGGTGAAGATTGCGCGTCGCTACATGAACCGTGGTCTCGCACTGGCTGACTTGATTGAAGAGGGCAATCTGGGTCTTATACATTCGGTAGAAAAGTTCGATCCGGAACGGGGCTTCCGTTTCTCAACCTACGCAACCTGGTGGATTCGCCAGACTATCGAGCGTGGCTTGATGAACCAGACCAGAACCATCCGCTTGCCGATTCACGTTGTGAAAGAGATGAACGTCTACATAAAGGCGGAACGTCGATTACAACAAACGCTGGACCGTGAGCCTACGGCAGACGACATTGCTAAAACAGTGGAGCGTCCGGTTGAGGATGTTGAACGGTTACTTGCATTGCGTGATCGTGTCAGTTCCGTTGATGTAGCGATAGGCAAAGACGGTGAACGGCCGTTATTGGACATTATTCCTGATGAGAACAACCTGGACCCATCCCTGATCTTGCAGGACGAGCGGGTCAATTCCAATATCAATGATTGGCTGGGCAAACTGGAATCAAAGCAACGTGAGGTTCTGGTCAGGCGTTTTGGCTTGCACGGGCATGAAAAATCAACGCTTGAGGAAGTCGGACAGGAACTGGGTGTTACACGCGAACGAGTCAGGCAAATCCAGATGGAAGCGCTGAAGCGTTTACGCCGTATTCTTGAAGGTAGCGGTTACTCTGCTGACAACCTTTTTATGGCTTAGCTTTTTTGAACATCTGCCACCTCTGTTGCCGGGGGTGGCAGCATTTTAAACGTCAACTCTCAGGTCTTTATATCGGCCTGCCACTTTCAGAGCTTTATCCAGGGCCGCCACTTTCAGGGCGTCAGCTTTCTGATTCTTCCGTTTGCGCAATCGGCAACAGCGCTGCACACACATCCCTGAATTCACTGACCAGCACGTTGTAGGTTCTGCATGCTGCGCTGGTTTTCATCACTTCAAGCGCTATGCCCTGGGCTGCCAATTCTGCCATCAGTTTCATGGGTGGGAACCTGTGCTGACGGCCTGAGCCGAACACCAGGATTTCCGGTTTTTCGTCAATCAAGGGTTGCAATAGTTCCAGCGTCAGCTCTTCAGGAGACTCTGGCAGATTGCACGCTGAGACACCATTTTTGGCAACCAGAATAGCGGAATCAAAGCGTTCGCCATCGACCGTAATGCTGCCAGGCCCGTAGTCGGTTATCAGGCGCTGGCCACTTTTTTCAAGATGCATCTTCATAGCACGGTATAATAGCGTATAACTCCACAGCTCTTCCTTGTTGTCCATGCAAAACCACTACTCCGGCCTGATTAATCGCTACCGGGAACGCCTGCCTGTCAGTGACAAAACTCCCGTGATCAGTCTCTGTGAGGGTGATACCCCGCTGATCAAGCTAGCGAATCTGCCTGCTGAAACACCCAACGGCGCAGACATCAGTATGTACGTCAAATTTGAAGGCCTTAATCCCACGGCATCATTTAAAGACCGTGGTATGACCATGGCGGTCAGCAAGGCGGCTGAAGAGGGTGCGAAAGCGATTGTCTGTGCATCTACGGGTAACACCTCGGCTGCGGCTGCGGCCTATGCAGCACGTGCTGGCATGACAGCCTTTGTACTGATTCCCGAGGGCAAAATTGCCATGGGCAAGCTGGCGCAAGCCATGATGTATGGCGCTGTTGTCATCCAGATCAGGGGCAATTTTGATGACGGCATGGAGTTGGTCAAACGGGTGGCTAAAGAAGCGCCCGTTGCCATTGTTAATTCTATCAACCCATTTCGCCTGCAGGGTCAGAAAACGGCAGCCTTTGAAATAACTGAAGCACTTGGCAGAGCACCCGACTACCACTGTATCCCCGTTGGCAATGCCGGCAATATCTCGGGTTACTGGATTGGATTCAGTGAAATGTGTGGCCACAACACCGAGTCGTGCACATTGTGCAATGGCCAGTGTCCTTTCCTTGCTGATCCGAAAGTGACTACTCGGCCGCGTATGGTCGGGTATCAGGCAGCGGGTGCCGCGCCGTTTATGCGTAATGGCAAGGTGGAGAATCCGGAAACCGTTGCAACCGCAATCCGCATAGGTAATCCACAGAGTTTCGATCTCGCGAAAGCGGCGGTCGATGAATCGGGTGGCTGGTTCGATGAATTGACGGACGAAGAAATTCTGGCCATGCAAAAACGTTTGGCTAACAGGGAAGGTATATTTTGTGAGCCTGCATCAGCGGTATCGGTAGCCGGGGCATTACGGGATATAGAAAACGGTAAAATTGCGCCGGGCTCTGTTGTTACCTGCACGGTCACCGGCCATGGATTAAAAGATCCTGATGTGGCTATTGCCCAATGTCAGGAGCCAGTTGTAACCATCGATGCTAATCTTGAGGCTGTTAAACAAGCTATTCTGGGTAACTTGCCGGGTTGATCGATCTGCTTCAGGCTTGGCGGCTGCTGTTGTGGGCAACAGTCCGCTTAACGGGAAGAGTCAAGCTTTTGCGCCTGGTTTGATCGGCCGCCTTCAACGACTTTGAGTCCCCAGGTGGGGCCGCTGTCATCAGCATTGATGGTGTAGGCTTGTCTGGAGGTTGTACCAATGGACTCCGGGGAAGACTGTGCTCCGTCCAGATCTCCAAAGCGATGTAGCAGCAATATGTACTCACGGCGGCTGATTGTTTCCGCGCCAAGACTCAGCAGATGCGGAGTATCCATTTGGCAGTCAATTAATTTATAACGTCGGCAGGAGGCGAGGTGGGCCAAGGCGATTTTGGATGCATCACGTTCCACAGAAAACATGGATTCGCCGACAAATACCTCTCCCAATGCGATTCCGTACAAACCGCCTACCAGCCTGTCCTCACTCCAGACTTCAACCGAGTGGGCCACACCGAAATTTGCCAGGCGGCAATACGCATCAATCATTTCCGGGGTCACCCAGGTGCCACTACTGCCCATGCGGGGTTTGCCGCAATTGGATACAACGTCCCGAAAGGCCGTATCCTCCGCAATTCTGAAACGGTTGTTGCGAATACTTTTACGCAAGCTTCGGCTGATTTTCATTTTTGCCGGCCACAGCACGCAACGCGGGTCGGGTGACCACCACAATATCGGTTCACCTTCTTCGTACCAGGGAAATATGCCGTTTCGGTATGCGTTCAGTAAACGTTTGGGACTGAGACTGCCACCCGCCATCAGCAAACCGTTCGGCTGAACCAATGCTTCCTCGACCGCAGGAAAGCGAGTGATTTCATCGTCGGGAGCAAGGAATGGAATTGGCATACTTTTGCAGTTATCGCAGTGTTTGTTATGGCTCCAGTCTGAATGGCAATCGCTCAGTCAGTCCTTCACGTCTTTGTTCGATGAGATCCCGTTCTTCGCGCAAGTATCTTTCCACGGCCTCACCGAAACCTTCATGGGCTATCCAGTGAGCCGAGCGAGTGAAGGTTGGCTCGAAGCCACGGGTAATCTTGTGCTCGCCCTGTGCGCCAGGTTCGAAGTTCTTTATATTCTTTTCGATACAGAATTCGATGCCTTGATAGTAACACGCCTCAAAGTGCAGACAGTGATGGTCCTCCGACGCTCCCCAGAAGCGCCCGTATAGGGTGTCGTCGCTGAAGAACATAATCGAAGTTGCAATGGGATCACTGCCGTCAGAGTACGCTAGCACAATCAGGCAGTTATCACCGAAATCACGGCCGATTTGCTGGAAAAATTCCAGTGTCAGCGAGGGGCTGCCCCATTTACTGTCGAAGGTGGCGCAGTAAAATTCATGCACCAGACTCCATTCGTGTGAGTTAAGGCTTGAACCCAGGCGTCGTTCCACCCGTAGCTTGGCGTCTGTGACATACCGCCTTTCGCGTCGGATCGTCTTGCGGCGCTTGCTGTTGCATTGCGACAGAAAATCATCGAATGAGGTGTAACCGTTATTGTGCCAATGGTACTGGCAGTCAAGACGGGACATCAATTTATGCTGCAGCAACAACTCGTGTTGCGCCTCTTCTGTAAATAGCCAATGCATACTGCTGAAACCCTGTGTGCGGCAGAATTCCAGGATAGTCTCGATCAAAAGGCTGGCAGCGGCCTTACCGGTGATAGCAGGATCATCGGCATTGTTCTCGTTCTCATCAGGGTTTTCTTCGGGCAGATCGCGGTTGATCAGAATTCGGGGGCCGGTTGCAGGGGTAAACGGTATCGCTGAAATCATTTTAGGGTAGTAAGAAAGGCCGTGGCGTTCATAGGCGTCTGCCCATGCCCAGTCAAAAACGAACTCGCCATAGGAATGCATTTTAATGTAGCAGGGGCATACAGCTAAAAGCTTGCCGCGGCTAGGCTGCGAGGGCACTGTGGGCTCGGTGTCAGGTGCATCTTCAGCTGCAGTCTGCTGCGCCAACTCATCAGCTGCTACCGCTTTCAGCAGAAAATAGCGCGGATACCATCCGCTGTCTTTACCGACACAGCCAGTTTCTTCCAGCGTGGCAAGGAACTCGTAATGCACAAACGGGTTGTTGTGCAAGTCGAGCTCATTCCATTCATCCTTGCCAATACCCGATAGCGTGTCAGTGACCTCGACAACTAGATTCAGGTTGTCGGTGTTACTCATCGGGTAATTGCCTGAATTTCATGGTGGGCCTGGCGGCGTTTAGCAAAAGCAAAAGTTATCAAGCGGCAAAAGTCATCAGGCGCCTGGATTCAGGCCTTCAGATTATCCAGATACTTTTCAGCATCCAGTGCTGCCATGCAACCGGTGCCGGCGCTGGTCACTGCCTGTCTGTACACGTGATCCATGACATCTCCTGCTGCAAATACACCCTCAATGCTGGTCGCAGTCGCATTACCGCCTAGCCCGCTGGCAACCTTGATGTATCCCCCCTCTATATCCAGCTGGCCGGTGAATATATCCGTGTTCGGCTTATGCCCGATAGCGATAAACACCCCATGCAGATCTATTTCCGTGACAGCATCGGTTTTCGCATGTTTGATTTTCATGCCCGTAACGCCGCTATCGTCGCCTACAACTTCGTCCAGGTTGTGGTCCCACATAATAGTGACATTGCCGTTTTTTTCGCGCTCAAACAATTTGGCTTGCATGATTTTTTCAGCGCGTAAGGAATCACGCCGATGCACCAGAACAACTTCTGAGCAAATATTCGACAGGTACAGCGCTTCCTCAACTGCCGTGTTACCTCCGCCAATCACAGCGACCTTGCGGTTTTTGTAGAAAAAACCGTCACAGGTGGCACAGGCCGATACACCACGACCCTTGAAAGCGTCTTCTGAAGGCAAACCCAGATATTTTGCGCTTGCTCCTGTTGTAATAATGAGCGCATCACAAGTGTAGGTCGTGTCATTACCTTTTAATCTGAACGGGCGTTTGTCCAGCTCAACAGACTGGATGTGGTCATTTACCAGCTCAGTATCAAAGCGTTCAGCATGTTGCTTGAAACGCTCCATCAGATCCGGGCCAAGTACACCCTCATGATCAGCCGGCCAATTATCAACATCAGTGGTGGTGGTCAGTTGGCCACCGACTTCGATACCGGTCACCAGTACCGGGTCAAGGGCAGCTCTGGCCGCATAAACGGCCGCAGTGTAGCCAGCTGGCCCGGAGCCCAGAATAAGAAGTTTGCAGTGTTTTTCTGTGGTCATGTTTATCCATGGGTGTTTACCTGTGCAAGTCCGGTCAGAACGCACGGGCCAAGATTGTTTCGAATGTTAGATTTGCGACAGAACAGGAATACTTCAGTTCCACCACCGATCCATTGCTTTTAACCTATTATCTTTCATGCTGTGCTTTTAATACAGCTTCGCTTGCAAAAGCCTTGAAAATCACGCCTGTAATTACACCTTGACTGGCAACGAACTGGCTGCTGTCTGCTAAACTATTGCTTCAACAATGCTATAAACGCCCGGATTGTCTGTGGTCAGTGCAGATAAGACTGTTTACAGAGTAACCGGTTGGCCGTAGCACATCCTTATGTCATACGTTCGTTATACGTTGAGGCAGGGGATGGATGGTCACACTAATTGTACTCGTGACATCCGCGCCAATATTCGCAACGGTTGTTCATCTTGAAGTCGTAAATTCTGGAAGGTTTCTTGGCCCAGGCACAAAAAAAGCGCAGCAGCTCGGCAGCGCCTGCACGAAAGCAGGCAGCGAGGGGCAAAAAAGCTGCCCCAAGCAAAAAGAAAGCGACAGCCAAAACGGCGCGTTCTGCTGCTGCCTCGCGTAAAAGTAGCGCATCGGGCAAGAAGGTGGGGGCAACGCGCAATACTGACCCCAATGCTGCGGTGCGGCGTCATGCTGCGATTGACCATCTGGCATTGGCCGTGCGTGAATCTGCAGGTTTCGGCTTTCTGGTTATTGCCGCAATCACCGCTCTCGCTTTGTTTACCTTCAATGTTAACGATCCTGGCTGGTCGCACACCGGGCGCAATTCAGTGGTCGATAACAGTGTCGGGCCGGCTGGAGCCTGGGTATCGGACGTACTGTTTAATCTGTTTGGCTATGTCGCTTATTTGTTGCCAATAATGCTTGGTTTTATAGGTTGGCGCCTGGTGCGTGGCCGCTTTGCCAAACCCGTGGGTGCGGAACCCTTCGCTTTTGTCCGGATCGCCGGTTTCGTATTGTTGTTGATTTCCGCCTGTGGCATAGCTGATTTGCATTTTGGTGTCAGCGAAGGCGCTCTGCCACACAACATATTCGGGGGCGGCATGCTGGGCACCCAAGTGGCCTGGAAACTGGTGTCGATCTTCAAGCCGCTGGGCACGACTCTGCTGCTCACAGCACTGTTTTTTTGTTCCTTGACTCTGTCGTTGGGTTCTTCCTGGTTTGCTTTGCTTGAAGCCACCGGGGGGGCAGTAATCGGGCTGTTTAACAAATTGGGGCAACGAGTCTCCAATCTTCTGGATGGTTACGATGAATATCAAAAGCGTCGCGAGCTTACCCATGCAAGAAATTTGCGATTACGCGATCTACAAGCGGCCCAGGTAGCTGAAGACCCTTTGCTTGATCCACTCGATGGCACCTTCGCAGATGATACGCTCGACGGCACGGGGCAAGTCACCGGATTGCGCCAACAACTCGCCCAAGCCCGCCTGCAGGGGACGGGAAGTTTTGATGAAACATCTGATCTGGGTGAAGCAAAGGCCAGAGCCGGCAAGCGTAACAAAGCGGCTGCTAAAAAACTGCCTGCAGCGACGCCCGCGCCTGCGGATGACTACGATTTTGAGCCACCGATACTCACCAATGCGGTATTAAAACCCGCAGCTGGTGTCAAAGCCACACTGGCCAGCAAACTGGCAAGCGCCAAGAACGCAGCGGCAGCCGGAGAGGCAGCTCCTGGGGGTAAAAAAGCAGCAGCTAAAAGCGCGAAGAAGCCTGTTATCAAGCCGCCGGCCCGTGATGAGCTGCAGTATCCGCTGTTTCGCGACGTTGCAGATTCAGAATTGCCACCATTGTCGCTGCTGGATCCGCCACAACAATCCAAAACCGGCTATACCGATGCCGAGCTTGAAACTCTGTCAAGGCTGCTTGAAGTCAAACTGGCTGACTTTAATATTTCGGTGGAAGTGGTCGCGGTGCATCCCGGTCCGGTTATCACGCGATTTGAACTCCAGCCCGAGCCTGGTACAAAAGCCAAGCAGATAACCAACCTGACACAGGATATTGCGCGCTCGCTATCGCTGGTCAGTGTGCGTGTGGTGGAGGTGATTGCGGGTAAATCCACCATAGGTCTGGAGATTCCGAACGAGGAGCGGGACCTCATTCAATTATCGGAACTGCTGCAATCGGAACAGTACGATAAAACACGCTCGCCGCTGACATTGGCGCTGGGCAAAGACATCAGTGGTATACCGGTGACTGCTGATCTTGCAAAAATGCCCCATCTGCTGGTTGCCGGTACAACCGGGTCGGGTAAGTCAGTGGCAGTCAACGCCATGTTGCTGAGTCTGTTATACAAGGCAACACCCAGTGAGGTACGGATGATCCTCGTTGACCCGAAAATGCTGGAGTTGAATATCTATGATGGTATTCCGCACCTGTTGACGCCGGTGGTAACCGATATGAAAGAAGCCGCCAATGCGCTGCGTTGGTGTGTCGGTGAAATGGAGCGACGTTACAAGGTGATGGCAACGCTGGGAGTACGCAACCTGGCAGGTTATAACCGAAAGGTGCGCGAGGCAATTGATAAGGGTGAACCGCTGCCGGATCCCATGTATAAACCGGAGCAGGCAATGAATCCCGATCAGGAGCCCCCAACGCTGGAGCCGTTTCCCCTGATTGTCGTTGTCGTTGATGAATTTGCTGACATGATGATGCAGGTCGGTAAAAAGGCGGAAGAGTTGATCGCTCGTATCGCCCAAAAAGCGCGTGCTGCCGGTATCCACTTGATACTTGCAACCCAACGCCCCTCAGTCGATGTTATAACGGGCCTGATCAAAGCCAACATTCCTAGTCGTGTTGCCTTCCAGGTCTCGTCGAGGATTGATTCACGTACCATTCTTGACCAGATGGGTGCCGAGTCATTGTTGGGCAATGGCGATATGCTTTATCTGCCACCCGGTGTTGCGCTACCGGAACGGGTTCATGGGGCCTTTGTTGATGATCACGAAGTGCATGCAGTGGTGGCACACCTGCGATCCAGTGGTGAGCCCAGCTACATCGAAGAAATTGTGCAGGAAAGTGGCTCTTTGCCAGGCATTCCGGCAGAACCGGGTGATCTGGAGGGCGAGCAGGACAAATTATATGATCAGGCTGTGGCCATCGTGACTGAATCACGGCGTGCGTCTATTTCCTATGTGCAGCGCCGTCTGAAAATTGGTTACAACCGTGCTGCCCGAATTGTTGAGGATATGGAAGCTGCGGGTGTGGTAACGCAAGTCCAGTCAAACGGTAATCGCGAAGTGCTGGCACCGCCGCCGGTATCGATGGATTGATGGATTGATTGCCTGGCCCGTTGCCAGCTACAAGCTGGACTAACAGCAAGATAATCCGCCGATTCTTGCGCAAAAACTCCCGACAATGTGATTGTATGTTACCAATCCGCAAGTGATGGCATGAAACCAGCCTGATTTGACGCTATCTACTCTAGAGTGTCATCGATTGGCAAACGCAATTGATCTACGGGTGTAAGCTGTCAGTCACCCGCAGGACTTCATCCGACTCATTTTATTTACCGGCACCACAGATTGGCCGCCAGTGAAGGCATGCCTAAGGAGAGCAGTATGCTAGAAAATTCCCGAAAATTTATGATAAATACAGTTTTCTTTGCACTGGGAAAAATGGTGCGACGAGTGAGTGTGCCATTTATTGCCTCGGTAGTATGCCTTGGCCTGTCGAGTGCGGTGTTTGCCCAGGATGGCAGCAACCAGCAGGTATTGAAGCGCCTGACTAACTTCACTGATTCTCTGACTTCTTTCTCCGCCGGTTTTACCCAGGTAGTCTATGATGCCGATTCCAATCCGTTGCAACAGTCTGCCGGTGAAGTGTTTCTCAAACGCCCGGGGCGGTTTATCTGGAATTACACCTCACCGTCACCACAAAAAATTGTGGCTGATGGCAGCAGTGTCTGGCTGTATGACATTGACCTTGAACAAGTAACTGTCAGTCCACTTGCCGAGCAGGGTGCGGGCACCCCGTTGTCTTTACTAATGGGTGACAAACCGCTGGAGCAGGAATTTGTGCTGCGTCCTTTAGGAAATTCGGATGGAATTGACTGGGTTGAATTGAAACCAAAGACTGATCATTCGGATTTTGAGCTGGTATTTCTTGGCCTGAATGAGAAAGGCCTTGCTGCTATGGAACTGCGCGACAGTTTTGGTCAGGCGACACAAATTCGTTTCACGAATTTTAACCCTGATATTCCGCTTGATGATGCCGACTTTCGCTTTGTACCACCGGCTGGCGTTGATGTGATAGGCGAGGGCTAGGCTACAACATAGCGCTGTAGGCAGGCTGGTGTAAAATAGCGTTTTCCAGCCACTTCAGGAGCCGCACTTGAACGATAGTGCGAGCCAATCATCATTGTTTCAACGCGATTCGGTAGCGCCGCTGGCTGAGCGTATGCGCCCGACGACACTTGAGCAATTTTTCGGGCAGCAACATCTGCTGGAGTCCGGTGGCACCTTGCGCCAGGCATTACAGCACGATCGCCTGCATTCCATGGTGTTTTGGGGGCCTCCCGGCACAGGCAAGACCACCTTGGCAAGAATGATTGCACTGCATTGCGATGCGGTCTTTCTCAGCTTGTCTGCCGTTTTATCCGGTGTAAAGGAAATCCGGGCGGCTGTGGCGGAAGCTAAAGCTGCACTGGATAGTACCGGTCAGAGAAGCGTGTTATTTATCGATGAAGTGCATCGTTTCAACAAATCTCAACAGGATGCCTTCCTGCCACACATAGAAGATGGCACCGTTTATTTCGTTGGAGCGACCACCGAAAACCCGTCATTTGAACTGAATAATGCACTCTTGTCTCGAGTGCGAACTTATGTGCTTAAACGCCTTGAAGCCAGTGATATCCGGCAGATAATCGATACTGCACTGGCTGATGAGGAGCGTGGTTACGGCGCACAAACAATAGACTTTCCGGATAAGCTACGCGATGAGCTGGCTGCTATTGCCGATGGCGATGCTAGGCGTTCACTGGTGTTTCTGGAACTGGCAGTAGATTGTGCGCGCCGCGTGGATGATCGACTTGTTGTTGATGAATCCGTGTTGGCGGAGGTTACCCGCGATACGATGCGCCAGTTCGATAAAGGCGGGGACATGTTTTATGACCAGATATCTGCATTGCACAAATCCGTCAGGGGGTCTAATCCGGATGCTGCGCTCTATTGGTTTTGCCGCATGATTGATGGTGGCTGCGACCCTTTGTATATAGCGCGCAGGGTCATGCGGATCGCCACGGAAGATATTGGTATTGCTGATCCACGCGCTGCACAGCTTGCGCAGTTTGGCTGGGAAAGTTATGAGCGCCTGGGTAGTCCCGAAGGGGAATTGGCCATCGCACAGGCGGTGGTTTTTATGGCTTGCGCTCCCAAGAGTAATGCGATGTATACAGCCTACAAGCAAGCGATGGCCGTGGCTCGTGAAAGTGGCTCGTTGGGTGTGCCTATGCATATACGCAACGCGCCTACCAACTTTATGAAGCAGCTGGGTGCTGGGGATGGCTATCGTTATGCGCACGATGAAAACGACGGTTTTGCTGCTGGTGAAACCTATTTTCCCGACGAGCTGGGCGAATACGAGTTTTATCACCCGGTTGCACGTGGACTCGAAATTCGCGTCGGCGAAAAGCTAGCTGAACTACGTGGGTTAAACCGTGAGGCTGGTGTGGTGCCAGTGAATGCAGATAAAAAACCCGGGTAATGTAGCTTCATGGCTATTGAGATTGAGCGGAAATTCCTGGTCCCTGACGCGGAACTGCCGCAGGTATTGCAGCAGGCGGGTGAGGGTGTTCGTATGGTGCAGGGTTATATTGCAACAACGGGTCATACTGTTGTGCGCTTGCGAATTGCGGCAACCGATGCCTTCCTGACAATCAAGGGGCCGGGCAGTGACGATGGCACAACGCGGGCCGAATTTGAATATGCAGTGCCGTTGGCTGACGCCGATACCATGTTGGGCAATCTGTGTGGCGAGCGGCTTGTCGAGAAAACCAGGTATCGAGTTTGCGTTGCTGAGCACGTCTGGGAAGTGGACGTTTTTAGCGGACTTAACGCCGGTTTGTTGCTCGCTGAGGTGGAACTGCAGCGTGCAGATGAGAGCATTTCCCTGCCTGCGTGGGTGGGCCGTGAAGTTACCGGCATTTCCGCCTATTATAATTCCGAGCTGGCGCGAAACCCGTTTTCGCGCTGGTAAATGAAAATTGGCACGACTATCGCGATGAAACAGACAAATACTGCTGCAATCAATTCAGAAAGTGAGGGATTAAATGACTTCTGAAGAAACAGACCCTCAGGAAAATGGAAATCCGTCAAAGCAATTGCCGCAGGAAGATAATGAAGAGAATCAATCCGTATTAACTATGAACATTGATAGAATTCCTGCCGGTCATAATGCACCCGATGACGTGAACGTCATTATCGAAGTGCCTGTTGGCGGCGAACCGATTAAATACGAACTGGATAAATACTCCGGTGCCCTGTTTGTTGATCGCTTTCTTTATACACCGATGCGATACCCCGGTAACTACGGTTTTGTACCCCACACTTTGTCTGATGATGGTGATCCGGTTGATGTGCTGGTTGCCAATACGCGTTGTCTGATGCCCGGTTCGGTTATTAATTGCCGTCCGATCGGTGTGTTGATGATGGAAGATGATGGTGGTGGCGATGAAAAGATTATTGCCGTGCCTTCCTGCGATGTAACGTTACGCTACGAGGAAGTTAAAAACTACACTGATCTGCCGGAAATTTCACGCCAGCAAATTCAGCACTTTTTTGAGCATTACAAGGACCTGGAGCCCGGTAAGTGGGTTCGCATTGAGTCCTGGGGTGATGCCGAGCATGCGCGCGAACTGATCAGTCAGGGGCTTGAGCGAGCCAAAGCAAAGCAGGTTGCATAAGTTAGGGACCATCGGGCTGCATAAGTTACGGGCCACCTTGTTAAAAGCCAGTTTCAGTAAAACTGGCTCAATCAAACAGGGCCTGTAAAATTGGGGTTGTTTATAAGTGCTAGGGCCAGGGATAGGCTTCATCGGTTTTTTGATAGCCGGCTTTGTCCAACCAATCCCGGCTGATCTCGACACCCCAGCCAGGCTCGTCAGCGATGCTCAGTTTGCCATCCTTGATGATGTAAGGGTCTTTGCGATACAGACCATACTGCCAGGGATAGTAGTCGGCAGCCTCAATTGAATATTCAAGGTATTTGCCGGCATTGGGTAATGCTTTGAGTAAGTGTGCTGTAAACAATGTAACCAGGGAAAGGTTAGCGCAGTGTGGCGTAACGGGTATTTTCTGTTCTGCCGCCATGGCGGCAACTCGCAAGCTCCGGCTTATGCCACCGATGTAGCACACATCAGGTTGCGCAATATCCACTGTGTGCATCTGCAGCAGCAGTTTCCACCAGCCAAGATCACAATCCTGTTCACCACCGCTAACGTCTATGGATAGTGCCTCTTTGACCTGGCGGGTTTTCTCCGGCTCCCAATAAGGGCAGGGCTCCTCATAGTGGCCAATGTGATTGTCTTCCAGCATTCTGCCCACTTCAATCGCACGCACTGGCTCAAAACAACTGTTGGCATCCACTAGCAAATCAAAATTATCACCAACGGCTTTTCTGATCGTCGGGATAATGGCCTCAGTTCGACCCGGCCACTCATCTTGGTTACGCCCGCACTCGGCTCCGACACGAAATTTGAATGCATCGTAACCGTGCTTGTCGATCAGGCTGAGAATCCTCTTTGCTTCATCTTCAGGTGTGATATCCCTTTTCATCGAAGAGGCATACACCCGCAGTGGGCCCGGCGTGCCTCCCAGTAACTCGCAAACACTTTTGCCGGCCCGTTTACCACGCATGTCCCAGATTGCGGTATCCAGCCCTGCCATGGCACGCCGCAGGTAAGAACCGGGAAATTTGTGCTCACGTTCGGCGACCAGATCCAGTTTGTCGTCAAGATCACTGACATCCTGGCCAATTAACCAGGGAGCAACTTGCCGATGCAACACCTGGCAGGTGATGTCTGAATGATAGGTTGATACCTGACCCCAACCGCTAGCCCCATCGGCCATGGTGATCTTGACGAACCCGACAAACTCGTTGCTGAAACTCTCAACCTTCTGCAAGGTGTTTGTGGGGTCGCTTGGTTCTTCAACAGTCATGGGCGAGTCACTTTGCTGTGATTAAAACGATTGGCCTGCCTTGCACCGAAGTGGTTGTTTCTCAGGCTGTGTGATTTGCCGACGGACCAGCAGTTAATCCACCATCAACGACTAATGTGTGGCCGCTGATGTAAGCACCACCGGCACAGAGAAAAAATATCGCTTCGGCATAATCTGCAGGTACGCCGGAACGTTTCATGGGAATGCTTGCCAACATTTGCTCTGTACGATCAAAGCGGCATTCCCAGTCGGACTCTACAACACCCGGTGCAATTGCATTGACGCGGATGTCCGGGCCGAATGCGCGGGCATGTTCCTTGGTCATGTTGATCAGAGCAGCTTTGGTTGCGGCGTAGGTGGAGCTGGAGCCGTTACCAAAGATACCTGCAATGGAGGCGTTATTGACGATAGCGCCAGCACGTTCTTTAAGTGCGGGTACAGCCGCCTCGGTACAGCGCCAGGGGCCTAGCAGATTAACCGATAATAATTTCTGCCAGAATGCTTCATCCTGCGATGCCATATCATTTGGTGGTATCGGTTTATTGGTGCCGGGTGTACCGGCATTGTTTACCAGATAATTCAGGCCACCCAGATCTTCAATGGCCTTCTCGACCATAGCACGTGCGTCTGCGGCACTTCCGGCGTCCCCCGGTGCTGCGATTACCTGTAGTCCTTGTGTTTGTAATTGCTCAACGGCTTGTTGCAATCTTGGGTTGCCAGGCAAGTCGTTTATGGCAACAGTCGCCCCGTTTTTTGCAAATAGCTCAGCCGTGGCGAATCCGATGCCGGATGCAGCGCCAGTGACGAGTACGGTTTTGCCACTTAAGTCTGCATGTATCATGGAGAGTCTGTCCTTTAATGTGTGATGGTTTTTTTCAAGATTCTTTGTAATAAATGCTGGCAATCAGAGTGTACCGGAAACCCCATCCGTATGCTGCTGCAGAGCCCAAGCGACATGTTCTCTGACCAATGCTGACGGGTCATCCCGGCGCGCTTCAAGCGCTGCAATTACAGAAAAATTGCTTGGTGCATTTCCCAGCGCAACCGCAATATTTCTGAGCCAGCATTCGTAGCCGATGCGGCGAATCGCGGAGCCTGCGGTTTTGTCTAGAAAGGTTGCTTCACTCCAGGCAAACAGGGATTCGAGTTTAGTGCTATCGAGCTCGTGGCGTGGTTCGAAGTCCGCTTCAGAAGTGTTATCGGAAAACTTGTTGAAGGGACAGACCAGCTGGCAATCATCACAACCGTAAATGCGATTGCCCATGGCTTTACGCAAATGTTCCGGGATACTGCTGCGTAATTCAATGGTCAGATAGGATATGCAGCGCCGCGCATCCACCCGGTAGGGAGCCACGATGGCCTGTGTCGGGCAGGCATCGATGCAGGCTGTACAGGTACCGCAGTGACCGTTGCTGGAGCCTTTTCCTGCTGAAGGGTTTGCAGCGGTGGCAACAGTCGCATCAGTTTCAATGCTTTCATTTCCCAAAGTGCCCATAGTGCCTAATAAGGGCAGATCGGTATAAATCTCCCCGAGGAAAAACCATGAGCCGTGTGACTGGTGCAAGAGATTGGAATGTTTACCTATCCAGCCAAGGCCGGCATTGCGAGCCAGGGCTTTTTCCAGCACGGGCGCGCTGTCGACAAATACACGGTGCCCGAACTCACCGGCTTTTAATGCCAGCTGGTTTGCCAGTTGTTGCAGGCGTTTACGCATGAGCTTGTGGTAGTCACGCCCCAGCGCGTAACGCGACACATAGGCTAGTGTGGGTTCATGCAAGATTTGCTCAGCATTAGCTGCATGTTCCGGAAAGTAATCCATCCGTACACAAATCACGCTCACCGTTCCTGTTTCCAATTCGGCTGGCCGGGAGCGCTTGGTTCCATGGCGTTCCATGTAGTCCATATCACCGTGAAAACCATCCCCCAACCATTGCTGCAGGTGCTTTTCATCTTTTTCCAGATTCACGTGGCTGATACCGCAATCCTGGAAACCCAACTGCAGGGCCAAGTCTTTTATTTCCGCAATTAATGGGGTGTTTGCTACTGTGGAGTTCAATCTGCAGGCCTGGCTAATCGTGTGGTCGGTCTTGTGTTGTTCAATTCAGAGCGAAATCGCTTACCGACAACTGTTCGATTTTCAATAATTTTTGCTTGCGATCGAGCCCACCGGCATAACCGGTCAGACTGCCATTGGCACCTACAACCCGGTGGCAGGGTACGATGATTGAGGCAGGGTTTCGCCCCACCGCCGCCGCAGCTGCACGTACTGCGGACGGTTTGCCAAGCCTTGCTGCCAATTCACCATAGGTAATGGTTTCACCATGACTGATATTCAGCAGTTCCTGCCATACGCTTTCCTGGAAATCTGTGCCGCTTAGTGCCAGTGGTAGTTCGAACTTTTTAATCTCGTTGTCAAAGTAACCCTGAAGTTGGGTGATGGTTGTTTGTAACAACTTATCTCCAGGCTGCTCTTGCCAGTCCGGTTGTGGTTTGGCTTCATACTTCTGCCCTTCGAACCAGATGCCAGCCAAGCCTTTTGCATTTCGCGTCAGCAGCAATTTACCGAGTGGCGAATCGGTATATGTGTAGTGCGTAACCTGTGTATTCATTTTTGCTGTCCACCCTGATTTTTTTTGGCCGCTTTGCTTTGTTTATCTGCCGCGAGTGATGCCCATAGATGCATAACAGCGTATGCACGCCATGGTCGCCATTGTTCGGCCAGTTTTTTTGCTTCAGTACCTGTGCTCACATGCAGTGCTTTCATGACACCATAGTCGGCGGCAGGATAAGCGTCTGGCCAGTGCAAAGCTCGCATGCACAGATAGTGAGCTGTCCAGTCGCCAATCCCCTTAATCTCTTTGAGTGTTTTAAGTGTTTGTTCAAATGGTGCATGAGGTGACAGATCCAGTTCGCCGCTGTGCACCATGGCTGCCAGTGTTTTTATGGTGTCTGCTCGTCGCCCGATAATACCCAGACTGGCGATGCTGTCTTTAGGCGCACGAGCGAGTGTTGCGGCTTGAGGAAAGGCATGAGTCAGATTAGGGTTGTCACAAAACTGCACCGCTTTGCCGAATCTGGCTACCAGACGGGTTGCCAGAGTGCGGGCGGCTTTAACAGTGATTTGCTGGCCGAGTACGGCTCTCACTGCAACTTCAAACCCGTCAGCACTACCCGGCAAACGAATGCCAGGTGCGTCTTTGGCAAGTTCACCCAGTGCTGGTGCAATACTATCCGGGTCGGCATCAAGATCGAATATTTGCCTGACTTTAGTGAGCACAGTGGCTATGACAGGTAACAGGTCAGAGCTGAGTGTTAACTCAAGTTGAGGAAGATTTTTAGCCTGTGTCACTTTAAACCAGCCTGTGTGGCATTGGCCGTTCGCATCCGTCACACTGATCACACGTTCATAGCTGCTGTTTTGAACATACTCAACACCTTCTATGGATCGCGTATCAAGAAATGAAAGCAGAAAGTTGAAGTCATACGGTGCACGGTATGGAAGATTAAATACCAGGCCCGTATCCACATCCTCTAGTGCGGTCTTTTTTTGTTTTGACCTGTTCAGATGAGTAGCGTTTGACTCGCGAATGGCACTTGAACTCAAATCATAGTATTTACGAAAGCTATTGTTCATGGCTCTTGCGCTACTAAAGCCTGCGGTGCTGGCTACTTCAGGAACACTTAGTGTGGTGTCGGCTAACAGTCGTTTTGCCAACAAACGTCTTTGTGTTTGCAAATAGTCTCGTGGGCTGGCGCCGACATGAGCATCGAACAGTCGGCGCAGGTGACGATCACTGACGCCCAGTTTGGCAGCGATGCCGGCAACATTATCGCCGTCACTGAGATTGCTGCGTATCAGTGCTGCAGCGGCTGCTGCCAGTTGTGCACTGATATCCATGGTCGACCAACCGGGAGCCACCTCAGGTCGGCACCGAAGGCATGGCCGGAAGCCAGCTTGTTCTGCAGCCACAGCTGTCGGGTAGAAACTGCAATTAGGTTGCCGGGGAGTTCTAACCTTGCAAACCGGTCGGCAATAGATGCCGGTAGAACTCACACCTACAAAAAATTTACCGTCAAATCGGGCATCACGTGAAAGCAGGGCCCGGTAGCAGGCCTGGTTGTCCGAGACCAGTTTTTGCGCCGGGCTGCTTTCGATGCCTGTAGTTTCGGAATCGGCTGTGTTATTCAGGTTTGCCACATGGTCCATGAGACCATTATCACCTGATACAACAAGAAATGCTGTGTTCAGGCGAGTCTTTTTCGGACATGGAAATGTATTTAGCCTGGCCCGTCATTGCATCGGGCAAATCAAGCCACGGGAAAATGCCCGTTTTTATAGTACACCATGGTTTCTGCTTGCCCGCCCCAGGATTGCCATGCGGGAACGGGGTTTCTTATCCAGCTGCCTTTTTCATAACTGCCATAGGCATCATGTAGTGTGCCGTTGATGACGAAAAGTTCTTCCCCCAATGGGTCGAGCTGCGGTTTAAAGTAGGCGGGTTCGAGCCAGCGAATCAACAGCGCACTTTTAGTATCGTGAAGATGTAGGGGCAGGACTTCTGTGCCTTCGACAGGACCGGGTAGCCAAAGCGTTTTATCATCGGTACTAATCAGGCGGACTTCACGATCAGTGTCGGACATTTGCCCGAGTTTGATCAGTAATCGACAATCACTCTTAATTAAAAACTGTGCTGGCTCGCCATAGGGAATGCGCAAGTAGTCACCCACTGAGGCCGTCAGTTGATTACTGGTGGTTGTCGCACGCAAAGTACCGTGCAACACCATTATCTCAAAGCCGCATTGATAATTACCAAAGTCGAACTGGTGACCCGCAGACACTGTAACGATACCCGTCAGCCTGACTAGCGATTCTCGAGTCAGTGCCGATTCAAAAATATCCAGCTTGCTTTCGGTGCCTTGCGTATCAGTGCCAGCGTCAATGAAATCGGTATGATTTAATGATTCAGCACGAATGTTAAAGTCCGCATGCAGGTCCTGTGCTGCTTCATAGTTGTTTGCTTCCAGCAGATAGGAAAAATCCACAAAAGTCCCTACATCAACGTCAGAGTTGAGGATTTATTTGATAAACCATTTCCCGAATCACTTCTGCATACCTTCCTGATACACCCCGGCTCTCACTCAATGCCGCAAGAATATCTGCAGTGATCAGAGGATGGAAGCTTCCAATATGACTACAACGTTGCGTTAATATTGCGCTATTCGCTCGATAGACATCATCCAGCAAGACGGCAGTGGGCCGATTGAGTGGACTGTTCTGGTGCTGAAGTACAAAGCGTTCCGGCCATTCCCAATCCGGCCCTTCCTCGTCCTGTTCATCGGCAAACGGATCAATCAGGGAGAACAGCACGGACTGGCTGGTGCCGGGCAAATCGCAAACCACCATAAGGTACATGGGTTTAACGACACCACTGGGTAGCGTAAAGTCCTTGTCCAGAAAAATTGCTCCGGGTAGGGGATTCATAGGCCGTACCTGGTCATAAAGGAATTTTTCTCGAATGAGTGGGTTCGGCGAGCCCGATGTATGTCTTTATTTTCAACGCCAAACAGCGTGTCATAGGGTATGGGCGCATAGCGTTGCTTTCTGGCGTGCCAGATTTGCTCCCACGGACCGATTTCGAAGTGCTTGCTATCCAACATTTCGTCCGGCGAATCACGAAAGTGTATCTTTGCCAATTCCACCATTAAATCCCGTTCAGAGGGTGATAGGACTGTTTCGTCCATTTTGCCCCTGATCTCCAAAGTCAGGTCCCGGCCTATAGGAAAATCTTCGGATAGCACCTTGAAGCGTGACCTGAAATCCGGGTTCGGCGTTTGCCACTCGTTGTAGAAGATTCGGGGTACAGGGCCGAATTCCCAAGCATAGTATTCCAGCCCGGTGACCGAGCGCCCGCGCTCCCGATAGTGCAAAAAATCGAGGAAGTAAATCAGTTTGATGAGCTTTGCACGGCTAGCAAAAGCGATCGTATCAGCTGAATAAAAATGCATGATATTCAGCAGTTTTTCTCTTTCTAGGTCCACGTTATAAAAAGCTCAAATCAAAATTTCAACCAGGCCGGAATCTCCGACTCTGGTGGAGGCGGCTGTCGGCGCAATATTGTATTCCCATTCCATTGTGATAGCGGCCTGAAGTGGCAATGGTGTCGTGAAATTTGACGCTTTTTAAAGAATATTCGAGGTAAAAGCCGGTTTTGAAGACAGCTGTGGCCTCTCCTGGGGACATTTCTGTTGTTTTTTGCTTGATTGTTCTCTTTTTGTACTCTATAGTTGAGTACATTAAGAGAACATTATATAGCACCCTGTTTGTAGATTCCCTTTGGAGTGGCAAATCAGGAGCAACAAATCAGGCACAACTTAAAATAATCAAGTACCGCAAATTTGGCTGCTGCACTGACACAATTTGAATCACGCCTTTTGGAGGTTGTCTCCACGCATATCAATAGCGCCGGGCACGCACCCACCGTTGCTGAAGCTACAGCACAGTTAGGGGTGCAATCACGAGGTTCCGTGCATCGGTATTTGCAGTCGCTTATTGCGAAAGGGTATTTGCACAAGGAAGGAAGAGGGTGGCGCAACATCAGACTGGTGCAATCGGTTGATGCCTTGTCTGCCCAGCCAAGCCAGGGCGTCGGTCGCACTACTAAACGTTATGTTAGCGAGCAGGCCGAGCAGGCCAAGCAACTAAACACGCTGGCCAATGAACTGAACGAACATGAATTAAAAGAAAAATTCCCGAGAATCCCGCTTCTCGGCAAGATCGCCGCAGGTATGCCCATTGAAGCCATTTCCGACGAGGAACACCTAGATCTTGCCGGGTTTTTTATTGGACCTGATCGCTTTGCATTACGTGTTACCGGAGACTCAATGATTGAGGCCGGTATTCTTGATGGCGATACGGTCATTGTGCGAAAACAATCCACTGCGCGAAGTGGTGATATTGTTGTAGCGCTTATCGACTTACAGGAAGCTACCCTGAAAAGGTTAGGGCAGCACAGCATGGAATCTATCGAGCTGATACCCGAGAACAGTGAGATGGCCACGCTGATTTACTCAGGCGCACGTGTCTCTATTCAGGGAGTGGTAGTCGGGCAGATGAGAACCTACTGATCGCCATCGCCATCGCCATCGCCATGGTCTTTGGGCTTGCCTGGCCGGGCGCTCTCTCACTAAGAATTTTTTAACAAACGTTCTTTTTAACGAAGATTATTGTGGTCACGGGAATTAATCACATCACGCTGGCAGTCAGTAACGTGGAAGCGTCTTTTGATTTCTACGTCTCGGTTGTGGCTCTCAAGCCGAAAGTAAAATGGGACAGCGGAGCTTATTTGTCTGCCGGTGGGTTCTGGTTTTGTATTTCACTTGATCACGTTTCACCGGCACAAGACTATACGCATGTTTGTTTTACAGTAGCTGCCGGGGAATTCGAATCCTACCGATCGCGTCTGCAATCAGCAGGTGTGCAAACATGGAAAGAAAATAGCAGTGAAGGTGATTCGTTTTATTTTCTGGACCCGGACGGACATAAGCTTGAAGTTCATGTCGGTAGCCTTGAGAGTCGTTTGGAGGCGCTAAAACTTAAACCTTATAAAGGACTGGAATGGTTTAATTATCAAACTCGAATAGCAAACTCGGGTAATAGCACTTTGCTGCAGTACTATCATTTGTGATGTGTATCAATAATGTCAGTTTGATTCTTTCAGTGCCTGCTAATCAGCTTGCCAGGTGCCTTGCCATATATTGTATAAAATCCCAGATTGAGCCTTCGTAGTCATCCGGTGCGAGCGGGCCACCCGGGTAGTTGCGGGTTTTAAGCGCAATTTGCAGTATTTCAAGCTTTTCGCGGTCTTCGGCGTTGAACGATTTACACAGGTCAACATAATCTTTAACTGCTTGAGCCTCAGGGTCATTTTCAAGCCCCGTGACACCCCACCGAATTGTCACTTTATCGACACCATCAGGCCGCAGGCACATGAATAGCGTGAAATTCGTTGCCATACCCACGACTAGATTTGGATAGACGCCATACATTGGTGACTTGATTTTTTCATCTTCGGTAAGGTCTGGATGAAATGGTCCTCGAGGTGGGTAGTTCGGGTCGTAATAGGCGTGATAACCAGTCCACCCGTCATCTGAGCCCATTTTTTTACACAAACGCGTCGGGGTTATCTTATGCAATGTTTTACGGTGCGTCGCACTCAGGTGGTAGCCTTCCATGAAGTTCTCAAAAAGGCACTTCCAGTTGCAGCTCCAGGTATCTTCTTCGATAAAATTTAAAAATCGATCTTCCTGATGGTAATTCTTAATGACCGCTTGCAAGCCTGCCAATCGTGGTGCTAGCGCTGCAGCAGTACCGTCCAGATTGACAAAAATCCAGCCTTTCCATATCTCTGATGCAAATTCCGGTAAACCGCATTTCTCTTTCTCAAACCCAGGTTGCTTATTCATCAGGGGTGCCGCCAGAAGCGCACCGGTGTTGTCGTAGGTCCAGGTGTGGTACTGGCAGGTGAATTTACGGCTGTTGCCGGAACCTTCGGCTACTCGATTGCCCCTGTGACGACACACGTTTGAGAGCACCCGAACGACGCCATCCATGTCACGGGTCACGAGGATTTGTTCATCCAGCATCTCTGTGGTGTAGAAATCACCGGGAATAGACACTTCACCAACATGACCTACACACATCCACTCTTTGCGCAGTACTTCCTCGGTTTCGAATTTTAGAAAATCAGTGGACGTATAAAATTCTGCAGGCATCGCGCGTGGATTATCGTGCGGAAGAGTTTTCATCTCTGCCAGTATTTGCCGCAAATTTGAGACTGTTTGGTTGTTTGTTTCAAACATTTCAAGACGCGCTCAAGGTTATTAGTTATTTATCACAACCCAGTACAGTAGTTTGATTAACTCTATAGAAAGTTGTAATTCACGACCAAATTTACTGCCATGCCGCTCGCTCACTCTAACAATATTTGCATGGCCTAAACGATTCTGGTGTCAGGTGGCGGTTTTGACAGAATCTCAAAAAAAGTGCTCTCTGGAAGCTGGCTAAAAGCGCCCCGATCCGCCAGTTAGCCCCCTTTAGAGGTCCGGGGAAACACCAAACACTGATTCGGCTTTAAGGAGTATCCCATAGTAGGGTGTGGCGCTACTACTTTCATCAACCCGGTTTCTTCAAGATAGTTGGCAGACAAGGTGCGTGTTTGGAAAGGAGCTTTTATCCAGGCTACGATCAAGTATCACCTCATACACCTGTTGCAGTTGAGACATGGCGCAGCGCGGCTGGATCTGGCGGTGGCTCATTTCCTCAGCATGGTCAAATTGGAGTTAGACCGATGATCGGTACAAGCAAAAAACCAAAACCAATCAATACAAGAGCATTTTGGCTGGCTTTACTCATGAACATTGTTTAGTTATCTGTTTCGGAAGTAATTGGATACTTTGTTTTTGTAATGCCTTTATTAGTTTTCAGAGTGCCTTGTTCTGAATCTATTTTCTTACGAGAATTTTCCTGGATTATTCTTCAAATAGGGCTGTTTAATAGCGGGAAATGTAACGTCTCTTTCAACTGATCGTGCACGTTTGCTTTTTCTGAATGGTGGACAACCAAAGTCATCCTGCAAGTTGTTGCGTACTAATTCAATTAAGTTCCATTAAATAATTTTTTCTTTATTAAAGAAAAATTCTATTCCTCACATAGTCTCCAAATGCTAACTTCTTTGGGAAGTTATTAAATTTTTGTGTCGATTTAGAACACTGCATTTCTCGTTTATGCGTGCAGACCGATTTTCTAACTTACTTTGAATCACACCAGCGCTTTTGTTTTCAATTGCAAAAAATTAGTTTACTAATCAGCGAACAATGAGGATATTCAATGAAAAAAAGTCGCGTTCTACCGATCGTCACATCGGTTCTGACAGTAGCTGCCCTGAGCAATGCACCTGTTATCTCTGCTGATTTGACACTTAGCGGGCAAGTCACTCCCGCCATTGTGTTTGGCTCAAACATTGAGGACCCTGAGATAGTTGATAACACAGGTACTGGTTCAAGACTTCGTTTGCGCGGTAAACACAAAGCGCGTGGTATAGAAGTTTTTACACGCTATGAAATTCAAATTCAGGAAAATCAGTCTTTTGGTGCAGTAGATGGTAGCGAGTCCATCGATACTCGGTTTGCCGAGGTGGGTTTTAAAACACCAATTGGCTCACTCAGCCTGGGTAAAGGCGAGGGTGCAGCTGACGGTACTGCCGAAGGCAGTTATCAGGTAAGCGGCAACATTCTAGGTGGAGGGCACTTGCCATTTTTTACTGTTCGTGGAGCTATCAATCGAGACAATCCGGATGCTCAGGTAGGGTATAACTATTATGACGGATTCGGCCGTAATTCACGTCTTCGTTACGATACACCTTCGTTGGGTGGTTTAACCCTATCTGCGAGTTATGCGACTCAGGAACGATGGGAGGTGGCTGCAAGACTGAAGCGAGGTTTAGGCCCGGGTAAAATCACTGTGCTTGGTGGATATGCCGACAGTGACAACGGTGACAATGACAGAACGATGTTTTCTGGTGGTTACAAGTTTAACTTTGGACTCAGTTTCGCGGCATCTTTCAGTAGTCGTACTCAGGCAGGCACTGATCCTGACCTTGAATCGATGCTTCTCAGCCTGAATTATCAGATCGGTAAACTGATTTTGTCTGCTGATGTTGGTGAGCAAGGCCCTGAGGACTCGGATTTAACCAATGATGTACAGCAAGTTGGTGCTGAGTTTAAATTCAGTAAAGCGACAGATATTTATGGTGGATACGTCAATTTTGATAACGCAGACGATACCAGTGTCGATACTCTTTTCGCCGGCTTTCGCTACAAGTTCTAGAGGCTGAAAGTTCACAGGCCTGTATCAGGGCTTTCGGCCCTTTCGATCTCCAATCTGGCTTGTTATCAAGCGACTGCTGGCCCTCCTTGGTCGGCAGGTCTTTTCAGTCAATATTGTACCTGCCAGCTCAACGCTGGCTGTCGCCTGATTCAGCATTTTCGATGCCTGCTTTTCTTATATTAGTCTGCGATGATTGTCGGGGTGCGAGTGCTACCTCCAGTATGCCTGCTAATAAAATACAGCCACTGCCAATTATTTCGCGTGGGCCGAACGCCTCATTAGCCCAAAGAGCCGCGCTTATTGTCCCGAAAATCAGTTCCGAGAGTATCAGAATGCTGAACAATCCTGTGCTGATTTGCGAGGGTGCCCAGCTGATAATGGCGTTGGTTGGTATGAAGAAAAACAGGCTGAGAGCCAGTAGCCACGGAACCATCGTAGCTAGTCGTGCTACTTCGGGAGCAGGTCCCAATTGGTTGGCGAAGATCATCCCCTGAATGATGGCAACAATGCTGCCGTAAAAGAAAAAGGCAAATATTATCGGAAACACGTTAGTTACTTTGGAGTGCTGTATTCTGGCGGCTCCCGCTGCATAGATGGCACCCCCTGAAAGTGCCAGCCAGTCACCGACATTCGCTGGCATGGGAAAAGTCTGGCCTCTGCCAATCACAATCATTGCTCCGGCGATCGCCAGTGGCAGACTTAATATTCGCCACCACCCCGGACGCTGCCGCAGAAAAACGATTTCAATGAGTGTTGCCCAGAAGGGTGTGAGGTAGAAAAGCAGCATGGTGCGCATCACTTCTGTGAGCAACAAGCTGTTTGCATAACAGACAATGCCGCCGCCCATCAATGTACCCGCTGCAATTAATCCGAATCCGGATTGATTCCTCTTGATGAGGTAATAAATAGCGAACGGCAGAAGAATAACGGTGCTGATCAGATATTGAGCGATAGTGCCCCAGCCGCCGGTCAGTCCAGCAGCCTCCAGCTGGCGTTGCGGAATCCAGTAAAGCCCCCAGAGTCCGGCGGCTACGCAAACACCCAGACAAACCAGTAGAAATCTATCGCGAACCATCGCGGGGCGGCCGATTAGAAACAAGAAACATGGGTAAGAGTTTTCAACTTGTCAGACAGCATTGTACCGGCCAGGAGTAGCGCTAGTAAGACCATCTTCGCGATTGTGGCTCGCTGAGTCCAAGGTGTGTTTTTCTAGAACAAACTTTGCAAAGGCTCCATACATTGCTCACCCTCATTCCGGGCATTGCTGACATAGCTACCAACCTCATAGAGCGCAAGATAATCATTCGCAGCCGGCCGCATCAGGTTATCAATTACTGGTGCAGGTTGGTTCGATAACCAGACCAAGGCGTCATCCGGCTTTATTATCACTGGCATGCGATGATGAACGGCAGCCATGGTATCGTTTGCCGCGGTTGTCAGCAGGGTTATTTCACGCTCACCTTTGGCATTCTCTTGATACAGGCCTGCTAACAGCAATGCTGTGTTATCAGCTGCGTGAAAATAGTAGGGTTGCCGGCTATCACCTTTTCTAAGCCATTCGTAGAAACCGGTAATTGGCACCAGGGCACGATGTCCATCCACCAGATGACGAAAGGAGGGTTTCTCGCGCACAGTCTCTGAACGTGCGTTGATTAGCGGGCGCTTGAATTGCCCGGCCTTGGCCCATGGTGGCACCAGGCCCCAATGCATCGTATCGTGGGCTGTAACAGGGGTTGTTTCGTTGGAAGGGCTATCAATCGCTGCGTACAAAACATCCAATCCGGCAGAAGGGGCTACATTGTAGCGCGCCTGGATGCTGGGCCACGAAGGCATGCCAATCAATTCCATCAACAGGCGTATGCCTTCATTGTCTGTAATATTCATTCTGCCGCACATCATCAGCTCCCGGTTGCCCTTGACCATTCTGCCATGATTTTTTTTCCTGTTGTGCAAGGGTTGCCGGGCAGGCAGGTGTTGGGGATTAGGGTGTAGAATTCCGTCAGTTATGTGGCGATGAGCTGATCTCACAAAAAGTCGATGAACAAAGTCAAACGCACAGAAATTTTCACCCGCTTCCGGGATGCAAACCCGAACCCGACGACAGAGCTTGAATTCACATCCCCCTTCGAATTACTCATCGCCGTAATGCTGTCCGCTCAGGCAACGGATGTCAGCGTGAATATTGCAACAGCTAAAATGTTTCCGGTCGCCAATACGCCCGAGGCAATTCTTGCCCTTAAAGAAAGTGGTGTCAGGAACTACATCCGCACTATCGGTCTTTTCAATACCAAGGCAAAAAATGTCATCGCTACCTGCAAGCTGCTGATAAACGAGCACAATGGTGAGGTTCCCCGCACCCGGGAAGAGCTGGAAGCTTTGCCGGGGGTGGGGCGCAAAACGGCTAACGTTGTGCTGAACACCGCCTTTGGTCAACCCACCATGGCCGTTGATACCCATATTTTTCGCGTTTCCAATCGTACAGCCATTGCTCCGGGCAAGAATGTTCTGGAGGTAGAGAAGAAACTTCTCAAATTCATACCGGAAGAATTTCTGGTTGATGCCCATCACTGGCTAATCCTGCACGGGCGTTATACCTGTGTTGCTCGCAAGCCCAGATGCTACGAATGTCACATTTCAGATCTGTGCGAATACCGCGGTAAAACTCCACCGCCAGCACAATAGCCTGTCAATGCTTCAACCCTAACCAATCGGTATCAAAGCAAGGTGCGTAGTACTTGCTATCATCCTGTATAGAGCGCCTATATTGACGACGTCACTGGCGTTCGGAGAAACGGATTGAGTAGCAACAGAACATCATGACACCTTCCAGAGCAAGGCTGACCAGAGACCTGCAGAGGCTGGCAAGAGCTTACGGCCTGCTCGCGGGTACCTGCGATTCCGAGCGGGTCATTGCCGGCACCATATCACGTGACTGGATCGCCAAAGAAGTTGAACATGCTGTGCCTCTGGCAGCCCTGCCGCAAGCGCTGTTTGCCACACAACGTGGTAAAGATCTGCTGGCGACAGAGTTATTTGATGACGAAAATATCGATCCGGAAACGATTGACCCGACCAAAATAGATCTGACCGGGCTTGGTACAGGACATTTAATCAATTCAAACCGTATCCCGAAACTGGAGCCACGCATTCACGTTGCAGTGCTGGTGGCCAATATTCTGCTGGGCGTGCGTCTCTACGGTAACCATGGCCAGGGTGTGCCTTCGCTGGATAACGACATTCTGATAGCGGCCATGATTCAGGATGCCATCGGTAAACCCTATCTTTTCAGCTCTCTGTCCTCTGATGAATTTGAATTCGTCGACGAGGATTACCTGCATACCTGGTTCGGTGGTCGCATTGCAGCGCTGGCGTTTCGCATCCAGCAAGCCTTGCTGGAATTCGAAGCGGCGATAAATAACTCAACGCAGCCGTCGATTGCAGCTGACAGCCATATGCATTCTGTGATTGCCGCGATCTACAGCGCCCGCCTGCGATTGTCAGCACGCGCGGCTGGCGATGGTGTGATCGGTTTTCTCGAGCCCTCACAACGTGACGAACTCAAGCGTTGCGGGGTCGGCATTGATGATGACTTCCCGGAAGAACCTTATCTGCGCCATGATTACCAGCTTGCTGATCAAGCGTTTAAATTGTCAGCGGTTGATCACTATGCCCTACGTGAGCCGCTGCGCAACACCTTGATGATTGCGGTGGCTGACGCGCTGGAAAACCCGGATAAACGTGAAAGGCTATCGGGCCGACGTGGCAAGGCGGTGCATGAGGTTCATTTGAATCTGCCGATTATGGAATATTTTGTTGCATCCGAATCACCCAATTCGCTGGAAACCGTACATTTGGCTTCATTGGAAATGATGCGTTCTCTAGAGAAAGGGCGGCGTAAATCTATGAGCACCATGACCGCTCATGCTTTTCGCATTGCAGCCATGGCTGAACGTTTACTGGGTGAAGCGCTAGAGCCTTTGGTAGTAAGTCTTGCCATGTTGCACGATGTGGTTGAAGACGGGTCGCGTCGTGTCACGGGCTACGATCATTCATTAAAAAAGATCATGTTCCGCTTTGGTGGTCCGATCGCCGCCATGGTCTCGGAACTAACTGATGCCACGGCCCTCACCGAAGGTGCCGACAAAGCCAAAGCAACTCTTAACCACCCGCACTTGTTGTCGCCTGAACAGCAATACAATGTCACACGCTTCACAGAGATGGATATTCAGCCGACGGATAAAAGGCAACCATATACCTTGTCCGGTATTGTAGTGAAGTTGCTTGATACAGTCGTTTCCTTAGAGGAAGGAATTCGTGACCCTGAGATGATGAAAGGGTGGTGGCGTCACAGTGGAGCGCGCATTTTCTGGGCTGAGAACATGCGCGGTAGTATCGTTAATCCACTGATCGAAAGAATGGTACAGGAAATGGCTTTGAGTGAGTCTGATCCGGAGTACAGTCAGCGGCCACACAGGGTTAATCGCACGAGATTACTGGCAGGGCGTGCTTTGATCGATTCCACGCTGAACTATCTTGATCTCTATACAACGCAGAACCTCGCAATTCTGGCCGACGAATATTGTCTGGATGCGGGTCAGCGGGAATTTCTTATTCGAACGTTTAACAACAACAATATCGATGAGGAACACTTTATCGATACGGTATTGAGTGAGTTACTCACTGAAGAAAGGCTAAATCGCAGTATCGCTGCTGGTCGTGTGCCTGAGCGTGCCTACGTGACACTTTACCCAAAAGGTGCCTGCAATGATGACCCTGTGGATTTTGAGACTTTTCTTGCTTATCGCAAAAGTGCCTTGCGCAGAAAAGTGATCCGCAAAGAGTTGGGAACCAATAGCAGTGACAAAATTGCCGCACTTGATTTACGCAACCAGCAGGTGTTGGCAATGTACGATCAAAAAATGCAGGCGACGGAGCTGCGTAATCCAGTGTGAGCCATTGTTCTCGCCTTGAAAGTTGAAAAAAAGAAAGTTGCAAAAAAAAAGCGCCGGGTGGCGCTTTTTTTCTGAAAGCTGCTTGGTGTAACGCAACTTGATGATCTGCCCGTTCAGCAGCCCAGTTAGCCGTAAATCGATTCCTTATTCAGGAATTTGACAATAAGGTAGTAAAACACCGGTCGCAACTTCTGGCGATTGTCAGAGCCTATTTTTTCAACAGCATGTTTGATCGCTTCATCAGCTTGATCACCTTCCACGCCAAGTTTTCCGGCAATGAATTTCTTTTTAATATTGTCTACTTCTTTTTTGTCGCCAGCTGCGACCAGATTAGCGTCCTTGTTATAGATCGATGGACCTAGTGCTTTGGTTACATTTTTCAGGAGCACTTCATCACAATCGATGTTGCAACTTTGCATTTGTGCTTTGCTGGCTTCCATCGCTTCATCAAATTTTGACACGATAATCTCCGAGGTTAAATATAATCAGCAGACCATTATGGGCTGCATGGAATCACACTTGCTTTCTGGCGGTTGCATAGTCTGAATCTATTGCTTTGATTTTTTATTGCCTGACTATTAAGTCTGAGTGAATTAATGGAAAAGTTATTCACAACAGCATCAACGATTAGTAATAGTAATAAAAAGCGGCAATAACAACGATGCACCATGCCTGTACCCGATTAGTCTAGCACTGGCACGGCAGCACTCCAACAGATCAGTTAAAGCGTTGCAGAATGTTTACGTTTTTAATTCGGATTATTACTTTTTAACAATTCGGACTTCATGGTCCTGCGGTAAATGGTAACTATTCACCCACTGTGATTGAATTGATTCACTCGTGTGCAACAATTGTTTTAAAAGTTGTTGGGCGATTGAACGGAAGAACGTTTTTCTGGGCAACACAAGATCAATTGCTATAGTTTCCAGTCTGACAAAATCCAGGCCATATTCCCGAGCCACAGCTTCACTGGAAAGCGCGACATCGGCTTGGTCATGCATCACAGCCGCTGCGGTTTCACGTTCGCCAGCGTAATAGTTACTCATCTTGCCCAGACGATTCATGTCTACATTGCACTGATCACAAATATCGGCCAGTAGACGCTGGGTTCCACTTTCATGATGACGCTGTGCCCAACGCAGTTTTCTGGATGCAAGGGATTCCAAAACCCTGAAGGATTGTTGTTGCGAGTTTGTGAAAGCAAAAGGAGTCGGGGCCGGGGGAGAACCGACGTCATGGGGCTGGGTGTCAAAATTTACATCCTGCAGGCTGGCTGCCGTATTACTTGATAGTGCCAAACCTTCGTGTCGGTAAAGGCATCTCACTACCACCCACTGCGAATGTTCGCGAAAGCTTCGAAGCAAGCCGAGATGTCGCCGGTCACTCTGTTGGGATGCACCCCAATGAAAAAAACAACCGTCGGTGCGTCGAGCAGCCAGTAATCGCAAGCCGTGCATGGAGCCTGAGGGGTTGTAACTTAACAAAGCGCTACGGCCAAGATCGAGTGATAGCCGGCGACAGACACGATCAAGTAACAGATCATCAGCACCGGATAAAACCAGCCGATCTTCCACAGTTCCGCCCAGGCTGTTCTGTTCAATCCAGTCGAGCACCAGCTGAGTGGGGAAGAGCCATTTGCCAGTTACTTTTGTACAGGGAATATCACCAACAGCCGCGAGTTGGTATACTTTTTTTTCATTGATATGCAACAGCTCAGACAGTTGCTTCACTGACAGTAGTGAGGGCAGATTATTGTTCTGAGAATGGTTGCTTTGAGTAACGGGCGCTGCTGTGTTGGTCTCGGGCTTTTTCTGGATCTTGCCGCTTGATTCTGTAATGACTTTAGCAGCCATGAGTTTAGACCTGCCGCAGATCGCGCATGCCTTTCGTTAGTGGAGGCGTCTTTCGTACTGGTGGAATGTCATCGAATTCGATCGTTTCACTACCGTTATAGACAAGGAAATGTTTCCCCTTTGCTCTGGCAATCATGGTCATGCCCAGTTCGGTGGCGAGTTCGTGGCCCATTTGCGTCACACCCGAGCGGGACAATAATGTGGGGATACCCATGAAGGCAGTCTTCATCACTATTTCTGATGTCAGACGGCCCGTGGTATAGAAAATCTTATCGCCGCCATCAATGTTGTTCAGCCACATTCTGCCAGCGATGGCATCAGCGGCGTTGTGTCTGCCAACATCTTCGATGTGCATCAGGGAATCAGTTGCGCTGCAAAGACCACAACCGTGTACAGCACCCGCAACCCGATAAACATCGTTCAGCTGGCCGACGTTTTTGATCAATTCATAGATCTTCGATTGCCTGAGTTGCGGCGGTGTCAATTTGACTTCGTAGAGTTTGTCTACCGTACAACTGAATATCGTGCCCTGTCCGCAACCACTGGTGATAATACGGCGCTTCATTTTTTCCTGCCAATCACTAATGCCGCCGCCGCTGCGTGTCTCGACTTCGGCTACCTCGCGATCCCAGTCGACCTTGACTGATGCAATCTCGTTAATATCTTCAATTAACTTCTGATTGCGGATGTAACCTAGTGCCAGCGCTTCCGGTTCTGTCCCCAGCGTCATGAGTGTCACCACTTCCATGCCGTCGACTTTGAGTGTCAGAGGCAATTCGCCCGGAATGTGCACATCGCGTTTTTCCCCGAATTCATCCGTTGCGGAAACTGCATAGGCAGGGTCAAGCCCGGAATTGCTGAGTACAGGTTGATGTGGTGAGGAAACAGCGTCAGTCATTCTAAAAGTCTGTCATTGTCAGAGCCGAAACAGCCCGGATGGGTCATTCTTAGGACACATAATGACTTAATCACTGTGCCCCCTCAACAGTAATACCCTGACTTGCGCTGCAATGCTTGTGTTTAGAGTGACGAAATATGATTTAAGTCATTGTTTTTTATAAATAATACTCGTTGGCTTGTCAAAGTCTGATGACAGCGACAAGGGTTCATGACACTATGAACGGGTAATATTAAGCCTGCCGGTTAGCCGTTTTTAACCCCTATTCAGCCGAACCCGGGTTATTGCTGCATACTTTAGACTGGATTTAGCCCAACACAAATGAGTGATTCGGACAAAATCAATCAAGACAATACCCCGCCGCAGCGCGATTCCAGCGTTGATTCAATCACTGAATCGGCCAAAGAGACAGCCTCCACAAAGACCGTCACCAGCATCGATGTGACAGCCAAAACCCTTGCTGTACCGGTATCGGTGGTGCTACAGAAGCGCATGATCGAGGGCAAATTCTGGAGCGTTCCCAGCTGGTCTCTCGAAGCGGTGCTCGTCGGCCACGAAATCAGTGGTGATGTGGCCGGAGAACCGTTGCACCAAAACGATGAGTCTGGCGAGCAGGGGCGCAGCTTTTATCTTTGGGGCGGTTATACAGTAACACTCTATAAAGATGCCTGTGAAAGGTACTGGCATGCCCTTATCGGTGACCAGCCCTTAGTGTACGTGGTGTTGCGTGAGGATGAAGCGGACAACACCATCGAACCGGCTTTGGTAACCATTGACTATGACGAGGCAACGGCACACTCGGAGACCGACGCCGAAGTGTTGACCGCCGAAATTCCCGGTGAACTCTACCGTTTAATGGAGCGTTATGTCATGCAACACTATCGCCCCGAGGGATTCAAAAAAAGAAAACGAAAAAACTGGAGCGAAACAGAATCATCGGATGTTGGTAACACAGGCCGAGAAGAGCGCCTTGACCCATGGGATGAACAACGCCGTTTCAGGCGGCCCGGCTATCATGGTCCACATTAGCAATGACAGAAACTGATTCTGATTTGACTGAAGAACCTGCACAAGAACCTGTACAAGAATCTGCTGGAGTGTTTGCGCGCTGGTCACGCAACAAATCCAACAGTCGCTCAGGCGACGGGCAGGAAATTTCGCAACCTGAAACTGATTCAACGGCGACCCGGGATCCGTCCGTTGCTACTGGTGATGAAGCCGTTACAACCAACTTGCAGGATGAGCGGTCGGTTGACTCCGAGCTGGCTGATGTAGCTGCTGAAGAAACATCTGAAGAAGAGTTAATCCTCACCGATGAGGATATGCCAGCGATAGAAACTCTGAATGCTGATAGTGATTACAGTGGTTTTTTAAATAAAGGTGTATCACCGGAATTGCGACAAAAAGCATTGCAACATCTTTTCCGCATGCCCAAGTTCAACATTCGCGATGGTCTTAATGACTATGACGAGGACTACACTTATTTTGAGCCACTGGGTGATACGATAACGTCGGATATGCGCTGGCATACAGCGCGAAAGGAACGTGAGGCGAGGGAAGCCGAAGAAGCACGTATTGCTGCCAGTCAGGATGAACAATCTCTTGAGAGTGAAGTAGTTGAAGCAGATAGTCCGGATACTGTTTCGGCTGATGATCAGGCAGAGGAATCTGTTGATGACGTTGTATCGACAGAGGCTGCAGAGATTGCTGAAGTTGCAGAATCTGAAAACGCAACAGAAGTGGCTCTCCAATCATCCGATCCAGAAGAGCTGGACGACGCTGGTACACCTGTAATTGACGAGCCGTTAGCGATTAGAAATGCTGCTGAAAAGAACGAAGAAAACCAGGCAAACCAGGCAAACCAAGCAAACAAAACAGTAGTATGAGCGATAAAGAAACAGACTCGCCTGACAGTAATGGTTCGGGCCACGGCTCGGCTCTAAATTTTGTTGCCAGCCAGGAAGATCTGACCAACCCGGAGGAACTCCTCAGAGCTCGCCAGAACCTGGCGGCAGCTCGTGCCAGCAGTGCGGTCACATCGATCATTGAATATAAATCATCCGGGCAGTGCCTGGTGATTGCCGCTGCGGCGGATGACGCAAGTTGTGAGCAAGCAATAGACTGTGCAGAACAATTGAAGGACTTGAAGGTAACGTTGTTGTGTCCACTTGACAACGGCGACGCTGAAGTTGGTGCTGGCAAACAGTCAACAGAATCCGGGCTCAAAATCTTTTACCGTCATCTGCATTCAATACAGGGCTACCTGGGTAATTTTGATGTGCTTGTCAGTGCTGCCATAACACCTGAGGAAGCGCCGCAACATCTTGGTGTACAGGCTTTAACCGACCATGGTCTGTTTGATTTGATTGTGGATTTGCGTCAGCAGAAGCAGTTGCTTGCAACGTCGGTTGAACAACCCGGGCAGCCGCAGGTATCTGATGCAGCACTACCACCTTTCGGTTATTTTCGTGCAAGCGATTCGGCCGCTATGCAGCATGCGATTGAAACCCTGCCGCAGATGGTGGGTGAATTCGAAAAGCCAAGATACTTCAGTTACGACGCATCAATTTGCGCCCATTCGCGTAGCCAGATCACCGGTTGCAACAATTGCATTGATGTCTGTGCAACCAATGCGATTTCATCAGAAGGAGACTCGGTCTCAGTTAACCCTTATCTGTGTCAGGGCTGTGGGCATTGTGCAACGGTTTGCCCGAGTGGCGCTATGACATACGCCTTTCCGAGTGCGGCCGAAGCCATCAGTAAAACCCGTGAGTTGATGGATAAACGTGGTACCCGTCCCAGTGTTCTATTGTTGCACGGCATTGATGATGAGCTGCAGGACTTTGATCAAATGGATGAGTCTGGCGATCAACATTCCGGGGCGTTGACTCTTGCAGATTTTGAACAGTCACTACCTTCGCATGTACTGGCTGTGGCAGTTGAAGAACCTTCAGCTTATGGTATCGACTACTGGGCAACGATGATTGCGGCAGGTATTAAACAGGTGGTGGTTCTGCTGGAACCTGTTGGTGCTTCGCCAAAAGAGGGTGGGGATGTTGCTGGTTTGCGCAGTGGCACCGGAGACAACGCACTGCGGGAACAAGCTGGTCTGCTGGGGCAGATGCTGGCTGGCTTGGGTTTGCCGGATGACATGGTACGCGTCGTAGATCGCCACCATAATGCGGAATTTACAGCCAGCTTAACGCCAGCATCGCTGCCACAGTGGCCGGCGGCGAGTTTTGCGACACACAACGACAAGCGGCAGACCTTACGTATGGCGATGGATCATCTCCATGAGCATCTTCAAAGTTCCGTCGAAGCAGCGCCGCTACCGGGGCCTAGCCCATTTGGCCGGTTGGTCATTAAAGCTGATGCCTGTACCTTGTGCATGGCCTGCGTCACTACCTGTCCGGCTGGTGCCCTGTTGGACGGGCATTCATTGCCACAATTGAAATTCGTCGAAGCCAATTGCGTGCAGTGTGGCTTGTGTCGTTCCGCTTGCCCGGAAAGCGCGCTGGACCTTGAGCCACGGTATCTTTTCAACAGTCTGGCCGCGCGCCAGCAACACATTCTTAATGAGGAAGAGCCGTTTCACTGTGTTCGGTGCCATAAAGCATTCGCTACGCAGAAAATGATTGAAAACATGACGGGTAAGCTGGCCGGGCACTGGATGTTTGAAAACGAGTCAGCTGTGCGGCGGCTGAAGATGTGTGAAGACTGCCGAGTCAAGGATATGTTTGAGGAAAGCAACGAAGGCATTCAGGTACATAAGACTGAAGACAACAAACCGGTGTAGAGGGATCTGCTCGCTCGGAGCTGCACACGCAGATATTACGTTACGGGCGTGTTACAACAGGTTGTAAGAGCAGAGAATTGGAAAATATAATCAAAACAATAAATTACACCCGCTGTTATTTATTGTCATTATTCAGGATTCTTTTTCCTTAGATAACCATTCAGTATAGGTAGAGCTAATGTTTACAATAGTTAAGCGGAGGGTCCCATGACAGTGAAGGACTTTTGCCTGCCTGTGCGGTCCGAAGAGGAAGTTTTGGCCGAACAGGATCAGTTGATGAGGGCGGCCGTCTACGAGCTTCTCGGCACTCTGCTTGCAGCGGCGCCAACCGCAGAAGTGTTGAGCAATCTTCAGCAAATTGAAGAGCTGGACGAATCTGATGGAGAGGCTGCAGCCAGTGAGATAGCGATGGGCTGGCGGTTGTTGAAGCAGGCCAGTGCCAAGGCATCGCCGGTGGAATTGGAAGACGAGTTTTTCTCCTTGTTTGTCGGTTTGGGGCGAGGCGAGCTGGTACCTTTTGGATCCTGGTACATGACGGGTTTCCTGATGGAAAAGCCGCTGGCTATATTAAGACGGGATTTGCAACACCTTGGTATTGAACGCGAAGAGGGTGTTACCGAAACAGAAGACCATATAGCAGCGTTGTGTACTGCAATGGGGCTGATCATCAGAAATTCGCAGGAAATAGGGTTTGAGCGTGAGAAGCAGTTTTTTAACGATCACCTTGAACCCTGGGCAAAAACATTTTTTACGGATTTGCAGCACGCAAATTCAGCACATTTCTACAGAGCAGTCGGTTTTTTCGGGGAAAGTATTCTCAAATTTGAAAAAGAATATTTTGCCATGCAGGCATAGTGACATTCGGGTATTCCGATACGGGTACACCGCTTTTACTGAAAGCTTGTACTAAAAATAAGGTAGGCGAAGTAACTAAAGCAAGTAATTGCACTAATAATTAAGGTTACGCAAAACAGGAACAGACTATGAGCAAGAAAACTAAATTTATCGACACAAAACGTCGCGGATTCTTGCAGGGTTCTGCGCTGCTTACAGCAACTGCCGCAACCGGTGGTGCAGCTGTAGCAAACGCGGCAGCGAAGCCAGCGGAACTGCTACCAGTCACAGACGATATTGACCCCCGTAGCGCAGATGCCGGTTACGAAGAAACTGAAAAAGTACGGGAATATTATCGGCGCGCTCGAATGATCTGAGCCGATCGCTGATCAGCTTGATTCGAGCCTGTTAAAAACAGAACACAAATACAAACGAACGAGATTCATCCCTGGAGTGGATACATGAAACTGACACGCAAAAATGCTGCAGAAAAAAGTACCCCGGCTCTTGGTCTTTTTGGTAGTGCGGTCAACCGTCGTACATTCCTTCGAAATTCTGGAATTACGGCGGGTGGTGCAGCACTGACAGTTTCTGCCGGTCCGGCAATGCTGAAAAAGGCGCACGCCGCGGAAGACGTTGACACCAAGCCAAAAGCAGATCTTGAAACAACCAAAGTGCACTCGGTGTGCACACACTGTTCCGTTGGTTGCGGCGTAATCGCTGAAGTGCAGGGTGGCGTCTGGACAGGGCAAGAGCCCGATTACTCATCGCCGCTTAATCTCGGCGGGCATTGTGCAAAGGGTGCTTCGGTACGCGAACATGGCCACGGTGAGCGACGCCTGAAGTCACCCATGAAGCTGGTTGCCGGCAAATGGGTGAAGATGAGTTATGACGATGCAGTAGCTGAAATCAGCGACAAAATGATGCAGATTCGTCAGGAGTCCAGCCCGGATTCTGTTTACTGGCTGGGTTCTGCCAAGTTCAACAACGAGCAATCCTATCTGTTCAGGAAGTTTGCCGGTCTTTGGGGTACCAACAACGTAGATCACCAGGCGCGAATCTGCCACTCCACAACGGTAGCGGGTGTCGCGAACACCTGGGGCTATGGTGCAATGACGAATTCGTACAACGACATGCATAACTCCAAGGCGATGTTCTTCATCGGCTCGAATGCCGCTGAAGCACACCCGGTTGCCATGCAGCACATACTGCGAGCCAAGGAAAACGGCTCCAAGCTGATCGTTGTTGACCCGCGTTTCACACGCACGGCGGCACACGCTGATCAATTCATGCAAATTCGCCCGGGTTCTGATGTCGCTGTAATCTGGGGTCTGCTATGGCATGTTTTTGAAAACGGCTGGGAAGATCAGGAATTTATCAACCAGCGTGTTTACGGCATGGACCAAATCAAGGAAGAAGTTGCCAAATGGACGCCGGATGAAGTTGAGCGTGTCTCAGGTGTACCTGAAGCGACAATGAAGCTGGCGGCGCAGACAATGGCTGAAAACCGTCCCGGCACGATCGTCTGGTGCATGGGTGGTACGCAGCACACGATTGGTAATAACAACACGCGTGCCTATTGTGCGATGCAGCTGGCGCTGGGCAACATGGGTGTAGAAGGTGGTGGCGCTAACATATTCCGTGGCCACGACAATGTGCAGGGCGCTACAGACATGTGCATCCTGAGCCACAGCTTGCCAGGCTATTTCGGTCTTTCGGCGGGTTCATGGAAGCACTGGGCAGCTGTATGGGACCTGGAGTTTGACTGGATCAAGAATCGCTTTGACCAGAGCACCTACGAAGAAGTTAAAGGTAAGCCTGTTGCCCCGATGCATCGGCCTGGTATGCCGGTGTCGCGCTGGATAGACGGTGTGCTTGAAGATAAAGCCAATGTTGCGCAGAAAGACAATATCCGCGCCATGGTGCTTTGGGGGCATGCACCGAACAGTCAGACACGCGGCCCTGAAATGAAAGCGGCCATGGAAAAGCTCGACCTGCTGGTCGTTGTTGACCCATACCCGACACACACGGCTGTACTGCCGGATCGGCAGGATGGTGTCTATCTGCTTCCAGCCTGTACCCAGTTTGAAACCTATGGCTCGGTAACGGCATCCAACCGGTCGCTGCAGTGGCGTGACAAGGTTATTGAACCTCTGTTTGAATCACTGCCTGATCATACAATCATGTACAAGTTTGCGAAGGCGATGGGCTTTGCTGATGAACTCACCAAGAACATCGAAGTAAATGGTGACGAGCCGTTGATCGAAGACATCACTCGTGAGTTCAACAAAGGCATGTGGACCATTGGCTATACCGGTCAGAGTCCGGAACGATTGAAGGCTCATAAGGAAAACCGGCACACCTTTAACACCACTACCTTGAAAGCTGAAGGTGGTCCGGTGGATGGCGAGTACTACGGTCTGCCATGGCCTTGTTGGGGTACTGCTGACATGAAGCACCCGGGTACACCCGTGCTCTACGACACCAGTAAACCGGTGGCGGAAGGCGGGCTTAATTTCCGTGCCCGTTTCGGTGTTGAAAGAGAAGGTGTCAACCTGCTTGCCGAAGGTTCCTACTCGGTAGGTGCCGAGATCGAAGATGGTTATCCTGAATTCACGGCCGATATTCTGAAGAATCTTGGTTGGTGGGATGATCTCACCGAAGATGAAAAACTGTTGGCTGAAGGCAAAAACTGGAAGACCGACCGCTCAGGTGGTATCCAGCGAGTGGCGATAGAACATGGTTGTGCACCGTTCGGAAACGCCAAGGCTCGTGCCGTAGTCTGGACTTTCCCTGATCCGGTACCAGTGCATCGTGAGCCACTGTATACCTCGCGGCGTGATCTGGTTGAGGACTATCCGACTTATGAAGATCGAAAGTCGCACTATCGTCTGCCAACCCGCTATGCGAGTATCCAGGAAACTGATTTCAGCACCGACTTCCCGCTGATTCACACCAGTGGTCGCCTGGTTGAATACGAAGGTGGTGGTGACGAGTCACGCTCCAACCCCTGGTTGGCAGAACTTCAGCAAGATATGTTCGTTGAGATCAATCCTGCTGACGCCAATGATCTGGGTATCAAAGACGAGCAGATGGTCTGGCTTGAAGGCCCGGAAGGTGCCAAGCTAAAGATCAAGACCATGGTGACCAACCGTGTTGCCAGAGGGGTTGTGTTTACGCCATTCCACTTTGGCGGGCACTATCAGGGTGAAGATCTTGAAAGTAAGTATCCTGAAGGGGCAGCACCTTATGTACGGGGTGAAGCAACCAATACTGCGATGACCTATGGCTACGATTCGGTTACGCAGATGCAGGAAACCAAGTGTTCACTTTGCAAAATTTACGCGGCTTAAGTCGAGAGGAGAATAATCATGGCTAGAATGAAATTTCTTTGCGACGCTGAACGCTGCATCGAATGCAACGGCTGCGTCACTGCTTGCAAGAACGAACATGACATTCCCTGGGGAGTCAACAGACGTCGTGTAATAACGCTGGGAGATGGTGAACCGGGGGAGAAGTCCATATCGGTTGCGTGCATGCATTGCACCGATGCACCTTGCCAGGCTGTCTGCCCTGTGGACTGCTTCTATACCACTGATGATGGTATTGTGTTGCACGATAAGAACCTTTGTATCGGTTGTGGATATTGCTTTTATGCTTGTCCTTTTGGTGCACCGCAATATCCGGGCACTGATGCAGGTACTTATGGCGCGCGCGGCAAGATGGACAAATGCACTTTCTGTGCGGGTGGGCCTGAAGATGACCTGACAGATGCAGAGTACGAAAAGTATGGTCGCAACCGTGTTGCCGAAGGAACGTTGCCATTGTGCGCAGAAATGTGCTCAACCAAAGCTCTGATCGCAGGTGATGGTGAGGAAGTAGCCGATATCTATCGCGAACGTATCCTGCGTCGTGGCGGCCGTCCACAAACCTGGGGCTGGGATACAGCTTACCAGGAGTAAAATCGTCTTTGGTTTGCAGCCTGGCGACGCATTGGTTAGGCGCATTGGTTAGGGTTATTAATAGCCGGGCTGCAAATCTTCAAGATGAAAATGTTGCGATCTGCCCGTTTGCTTTGACGGGTATGCAACAGCTGTCAGATCAAAAACAATACACGTTGGTACATATTTCTTTTGATGTCACTGCCTGAGGTGCATCAGACCTTTGCCTGGGGAAGAAAATGAGTAGAAAAAAAATGACAAAGAAACAGAAAGGCTGGTTTGTCTTCTGGAGCTTTTTTACGATCATTTCTCTGTCCCTGATTCTTCCACTGGCAACTCAAGCTATTTATGGTTACAGCCAGTCCGTTCACGCCCAATCAGCTGCCACGGGCAGCGCGAACCCGCGAACCAATTTCTGGAACGCCGTGCGTGGCGGTGTTGAAGGCTACTCGGCTGTTAAAGGCGAGGGCGCAGGCGTATTGATTCAAAGCGGTGGTGATGAATGGCGTAATGCCAGAAACAACCCCGTAGTCAAAGCACTGCCATGGTTGATTGTTGCCATGTTGGTGCTACTGCTGCTCTATCACATATTCCATGGTCGCAATCGTGTTGAGCACGAACTAAGTGGTCGTAAGGTGAAGCGCTGGAATGGTTTCGAACGAATTGTTCATTGGGTGACAGCAATCTCGTTCATCATACTGTCTGTAACCGGGCTAAGCCTGTTGCTGGGAAAAGCCATGCTTAGTTGGCAAATTGGTGGCTCACCCCTTATTAGCAAAGCGGCCTACGCAGCCTGGACGCAGATAGCGATGCAAACCCATAATCTTATCGGGCCGGTATTTTCTGTGGGTATCCTGCTGATGATTGTTATGTGGATTTGGCACAACATCCCAACAGCTACCGATTTAAAATGGTTTGCCCAGGGTGGTGGTCTATTCGGTAAGCATCACCCCTCTGCCGGGCGTATGAATGGTGGTGAGAAAGTCTGGTTCTGGATTCTCGCAACCCTCGGTGTGGTGGTCTGTGTCACTGGTATAGTCATGCTTGCACCGTTGGTCGGCTGGACGTTACCCGAGGCTCTTTCAGGTCGTGGTGCGTTACAGCAGTCTAACCTGCTGCACGGTATTCTTGCGGTCATCTGGTCTGCCATTGCTTTGGGGCATATCTATATCGGCACAGCTGGAACCGAAGGCGCCATAGAAGGCATGGCTACAGGTTATGTCTCTGAGGAGTGGGCCAAGCAGCACCATGATTTGTGGTATGAGAAGATTACACGTGAAGGTTCAGCCGGCGGTTATGTTGACGACGCCGAACTAGAGGTTATGCGGCGTGAAAACGAACGGCTCGGGCTGGGTAGTGCTCCGAGTTAGGTAGTGCTCCTTAATTAGGTAACTGCTCCTTGATAGAGCAACCACTTTTTCGGCTGCAGGTACTCATCTAACTACTTGGCGTAGTAGCCGCTAAAACACTACTCCTGTCTGTCTGACAATTTGTCGGGTAAGAATACAGTAAATATTCTTCCGCTCTAAAGCGGGAGAATAGCCGACCCCTTAATTGATTCGGACATCTTCATGGTCGACGAACAGAACGCTATTCTTTGCCCATCTGTATCTATCGGAACACCCGAGTACATCCTGTTTTGAACGTTTCGGTTTGACCACCGTGTAGCTGACGTCGTATCTTCCTTTGTATGCAAAAGTTTCCTGACGCCGTCATACGTGCCATGCATCATGCTGGTACTACTGTCACCTGTATGCCCGTCGTGATCGACAGCAATGGGCAGGCGTTGCTTGATTCACAGGATGAAGCTGTCTGGGAGTCGGCCATTTTTTTCGTGCTACCGCTTTCAGTCACCAACAGGCAGTTGAAATCGCTGTTTCCTTCGCAGCATCTGTTCCCGGTTTCACTGGAAGCCGATTTGCTGGAACATGAAAGCGGGACGTTGATTGAGCTGGGAGTCGAAATTGATCTCGGGCTGAAACAGAATCCATCCGGCCTGGTATTGTTTTTAACCGGGCACATCCCCAGCCACTATGAAGCCGTGCAATTGCTGGCGAAACAGCAGAGCATTGGTCTGTTTATTGGCGATGTTCATTGTAATCTTCTACATCAGCAGCGTATTCCGCTACTTGATGCCCATCGTTCAGTATTCGAAAGCATGTTGCAGGAAGCTGTCAGGCGCGATGCCTTGATTCGAATGACAGGCTCCTATGACCCGGAAGCTGTCTTTGATAGCGTGGCTCCGAAAACCTGAATACGGATTGAACAGTCTTGAATTCTCCAACCCGCTCTGCATGGTGTGTACGGTCCAAAAACGTTCGGTGTAAAAAGGCTCGCTGTAAAAACGTTAGGGCAGGTTTTGCAGCTACGTTTTTAGGGGTAGCTACCGTGTTGGCCGCCGAGCCATCGGCTGAGATAACCAAGCGCTGGAAAAGTGCAATCGCCAACGACAGTGTGTTGAAGCTACAGCAGATGTGGCAAACCAGTGACTACAGCCGTGAGCTAATCGCGGTGCGGTCTGACAATGGCAAGAACGCACTGATGATTGCCTGCAAGACTGGAGAGCTGGAATTTTTCAATGCATTGATTGCGGCAGGCGTCGACCCTGAATCCACAACCCTTACCGGGGGAACGCCGCTGATGTTCGCGGCACTGGGAAACCGCACTTTGATTCTGCAGCACTTGCTGGATTTGGGTGTTGATACTGATGCTTTGGGTTCGAATGGTTGGTCAGCGATGACTATTGCAGCTGCCAAAGGCTATACCGATATGATTCGCACTCTGGCAGGCGCTGGCGCTGATATCAATGTGACAGATATCTATGGCTGGACGCCACTCATGCGTGCAGTTGATAACGGGCATTGGTCATCTGTCGTTGTATTGTCGGAGCTTGACGGTGCGGATCTCGACAACCAGGATGAAGCTGGTAATACGGCGCTTCACCATGCTGCAGTGCATCGCAACATCGATATGGTGAGTCAGCTTATAAAACAGGGTGCTTCTCGTAACATCGAGAATTTTTCCGGCCTGACACCCCGTCAGTTGGCAATTGCCGGGTCTGGTTCTGCTGGTCCGGATGAAGGACTATTTTCATTGTTTGACGAATGATCTGTCGGCACGGAGTCTGGCTGCCTGTCTGTTTCTGTGTCGCAGACTTCGGCCTCCACTTCACTGACATCTGATTCAACGCTACCTTCATCGGTTGTTCCGTTCTCCGCAGAGTGTGTATCTGCGGGTTTTGCTTCTTGTTCTGTGCTTTGTTCACTGAACAGCACTGCATTGGCCGCCTCGTAACCAATGTCGCTGATTTTTGAGAACGATTTGAAGTCGAGCAGGGCAATCTCGCTGACATCCGGCTCGATCAGTATGTCGAGCATTTCGCTCGTTTCATTGAGACGTTGAATGCTTTTAATATCGGCAGCACGAAACAGGGTTTCAGCGATGCGAGGTGCGTGAATGCTATCTCGAAAAGGGTTGATACGACTGAGAAAAACTTTCCAGCCCGATAATGATGTGCCGTAGTTGTAGAGTTTTCTGATCTCGCCAATCTGACTGACGTTACAGCCAACAATACTTCCGCCACCGAGTAATCGGTGCATGACATCGACAGGAAAAGTATTGAGCACTGACCCGTCGGTGAGTAACTCACCGGTAGCTGTTGGCACTGGTGAAAATATGCCGGGCAGGGAAATAGTGGAACGCACGGCTTTCCAGAGGTAGCCTCGCTGGTGAATAACTTCGCTACCATTAGCCAGATTTGATGATACACAGAAGTACGGTATCCAGAGATCCTCGATACGGCGATCGCCATAAACTTCATGGCAGAAACGAGTGAGTTTCTTTGACTTCATCAATGCGATTACAGGCAAGGTGTAGTCGAATAACGCTTTGCGGTTTGCAAATCGTTTGGACAGCTCGAAAATGTCGTTATAACTCATGCCCATCGCCATTGCTGCGGAAAGTAAAGCCCCCATACTGGCACCACCGATGTAGTCGTACTCGAAATTTTGTTCTTCGATTGCGCGATGTACACCCAGATGCGCGTAGCCACGAGCCCCACCGCCGCTAAATACCAGGCCACGTGCCTTGCCCGTCATACGCCGGTACAGGCGTTGAATATGGGTTCTATCGCCAATACGAATGTGATGGAAACCGTCGATATCACGTGAACGTACCCAGCGTTCGGTGTCCTTCGGGTTTTTGGTGTTGACCGGGTGTACCAGCACCAGTTCAATCCGCGGCCGGAATTTGGAATCTTCGTACAGCGTGGCCAGTTGTTCCTCTATTTCACGCAATGAAGAGTCGTTTTCTTCACGGGCACTGGCAATCAACATGATTCTGTCAGCGCGGTTAACGCATCGTTTGGTCCAAGCATTCCATTCTCGATCAGCCACGTAAATCACATGGCTGAAGTAGTTTTCCTTGTCATCCATCCAGGCAGACACACTGGAGCTGAAAGCATCACGGAAATGTGTTTGCGCAGCCCCCTGTTTACCGTACATCACATCGAAAGATGAGCTGTCGATACTGAGTGGCTGATCCGTTTCGGCAAATACCGCTGCCATTTGCTGAACCAGTCTTCGCATGGGCAGGCGAGCGTCCAGCGGAATCATGACAAAGTTTGTATCTTTGGATTTTTCGACTGCGCCGCGTGCGTTTATGAGCTGGCGTTCGACAATAATTTGTGTGATTGACGCGAGCAGATCAGGCTGACTCATAACAATGGAGTCGAAATTGTCACGAGGCAGCCTTGCAACCATGGATTCGCGTGTCGCATAAACGGTGGCAAACCGTGTGCTATCTGTCAGCAGGGCATATTCGCCAATGGTTTCATGGGCATGAACTTCAGCCAAAACCATCTGTTCGCCGTCGTTGCGAGTGGTTTCCACATTCAGCCGGCCGGCGATTACGATATACAAGCCATCCGGCTTGTCGCCTTCTCTGAATAACACCTCACCGTTTCGTATGTGATGCAGGAAACTGGCTTCCAGCAGCTTATGCAGGGATTCGGCATTTAGAGTCTTGAACAGACGGCAGTAAACCCGGGCCATCATTACGCGTTGCGACAGATCAGCCGCAGTATCGTAAACATGTGCCAGCACATCGGGTGCGATATTGCTCAAACGATCAAACGCTTTACGAGGGAAGCAGGCCAGCCTTGTTCGGCGCTTGGCAATCGCTGTGACCAGGTGTGCACCACCATTAAGAACAGCAAAATCACCAGCAGTATCCCCACGAACACGGGCTTGCAATTCCAGGGGCTCGGAATTTTCCAGCGTATCAAACAGCAGTCCCAATTCACCATCCACAATCAAATAGAGGTTTTCGCTGGAACGTCCTGAATGGAACAGAGTTTCGCCTTCAGCCAGTTCCCTGAAGGTGATATGGGGCAGAATCCTTGGCCAAAGTTCTTTATCCAGCGACTCCAGTAAGGGCAACCGCTTGAGGCTGCGAATGGTGCGGGATTCCGAGCTGAGCGGATTCATCGCAGGTGCAGCCGCCCGGTTACATGCCGGATCTTGATAAGGGCACAAATACAGCTATTGCCCGGGGCGACAGCATGCGCATTTGCCGTATTCGGCAAAAATGAAGTTGTAAGCGGTTTTGCTGACAAGTTGTTTTGAAACCTGATCACACTAATAAGGGTAGACTGTATATATAACGGTAGTCGGTCTGTGTCGCGGTCACTGAAGAGCGCGCATGGAGATATTGTGCGCTGCTGGCAGGTGCCGCGACAGGACTGTATCTTCTGTGAACGTGTTCACTATTCTGGGTGCATCATCACAATAAAGCCCGCTACTCGTTTTAGCGGATGCGTTAGCAGAGTATGCGCAGCTTTGAGTAGTCTTGCGCATCGCTTATTCGGGCTGACTCACCCACCAACTCATAAGGGTCGACTATGCCTTGTTCTATGGCTTGCCGGAAGCCGAACTTTTCCAAAAATAACTCAAACATATTGCTGCCATAAGTCCCGACAACCTGAATTTCATCGTTTGAATTAACCGCAAGTTCTATTGCAGCTAAAGGTTGTGTTGCCGGACCCGAAAGTACCCGTGCACCTTCTGCAGGATCGTAGACGCTGTGTTCCGAACAGCAGTAAATAAGTTCGCTGGCTTTGTTAGTGTTGCCACTGCGATCGCGGAACACTTTTTCTTCCGGTCGAAAGTTCAGGTGGCTCACCGGTTTTGCGGGGTGCGACATTTTATGTGTACAAATCGCGGAGAAAGCAACGATGGAAGCATCTGGCCCGATTCCCCCTCGCCATTCATAAGCATGGCCTTTGCTATCAGCCAGCATGACCTTGCGGTCTTGTCCGGAACCACTTTGAGTATCATCGAGTAGTTGTCGATTGACGTTGCCGGGTGACAAGCGCAGAAGAAAACAAGGGGTAGTCTTGTAGGGGTAACTGAAAATGCTGGACGTGCCTTCTGCCAGGCTGCCAACGGTAAGCGGTTTGCCATCTGAATCGTGCAAGGCACAGATGGGGTAGTCGCCTGAAGAGCTCAGGTTTGCCGAAGCTTTTCTTTGTGGCAGGCCAAGGCTCAGTGCTGAGGCTCCCGCCACGAGGCTGGAGCAAAGCCGGGTAAATTTCCTTCTGTCCATGACACTACTGTATCACGGCCCCGCCTGCTGCTGAAAATGACAGATTATCAAACCAGCTGGTGGTTGTATTTCCGGTATTGTCGCCATCGACCATGACTGCGTAACCGTGCAGTGTGCTGATGTCTTCACCAAACAGCTGTTTGAAATCTTCCGCAACATTGCGTTTGTGAGTCACCCATGTGCCTGCACGCTGCTCTCCTGATTCGACAACCATCATAATGGCATTTGACTGGTAAGGATTTGGCCAGTAGGTGCCGACAGGGGACGAAGATGCCCAGATGTAGTTGATCGCCATAGCATCACCGGGTAGGGGGCCGTTACGAAATACAACGTAAATCCGTGCCGGGAAATCATCACCACCACGGGTGCGTTCCTGAGTGCTTTGAGATACATTGCTTGCGAACGTATTGGTTATCTTCCATGTCCATTCAAGTATTGGCGTACTTTTCAGGTCAATGGTTTGCTGTCTGAATAGCAGCGAGGCCGATGCATTGGTTGTGGCCTGCAGTGCGCTACGCTGATCAACCACAACCGGGAGATATTCCGACTTACCCTTGAAAACGCGTTGCTTCCAGAGAGCGGCCTGCTCCGGGGTAAAATCTTCAAAAATGCTTTGTTGTGTTTCGTACTCGTTATCAAGATCGTCCAGAAAATCGTCGTTTTCGATTGCGGGTGCAGAATCGTTGTACTTTAGCGCATCCTGCGGTTGTTCGGCATTGGATGCAAGGCAGCCACTCAGCAGCAGCGCCGGGACTATCACCGGCCACACTAGTGATCGCTGTTTGGTCTGCTGCCAGAGATTGTTGATCCTGCGACTCATTGATTAACGTATAGAGTGGAAATCTGTTTTATAGTAGAGGTTTGTTGCACACGGGTTATCGCCAGCGAGGAAAAATAGCCTGCTAACACCTCATCGGACAGTGCTCTGATTCACTGGTTCCTTGTGCGGTGACCAAGCCGCTGAATGAATGGCTGCGAGTCGCAAGGGTTTTCGTGACACCACCCGCATACCGGACGACCACGGGAAAGTTCAATGTGTAGCAGGAACCGCTATAATGCGAAAAATTTTCTCAGCATAGGTTGTTGTTGAGGCCAACAGTGGCCTAAAAAAACGGCTATAACAGCCAGTTGTGCCAAATTAAAGCCCCAAATTGAAGCCATAAGACAAAATGCTAACCGGTGCTGCAAAAGCGCTTCAGAAAGTAAGCCATGGACGGGCTTACTCAGGGTAACGAAAGCCCCCAAAGATTTCCTGAAACTGACAACCGTACATTAGTGATGCCATGAACCCAGCCACCATCAAAAACCCGGCGATGACTCGCCTGCGTTTCGTCAGCCTGGCGACGGTGATCACGATTTACCTGCTTATACTGGTCGGAGGTATCGTGCGAGCGACTGGGGCAGGTATGGGGTGTCCTGATTGGCCCACCTGTTTCGGCAGTTGGATTCCTCCTACCAGTGAAGCACAGTTGCCTGCCGACTATCAGATAACCTATGCAGAGCTTGGCTACGCAGATACAACCTTTAATGTACGCAAAACCTGGACTGAGTATCTGAACCGTTTAATGGGTGTTTTTACCGGTTTGTGGATAATTGCCACGATGATTTGTGCCTTGCCGTTTCGGCGCACTGACGCGCGTCTGGTCTATGCTGCCGTGGCAGGTGTGGCATTGGTAGTCTTTCAGGGTTGGCTGGGGTCGCGGGTGGTGGCAAGTAACCTGGCGCCGGGCATGATTACTTTGCACATGTTATTGGCGCAGGTCATTGTCTGCATATTGATATACACATTTTTGCGTGCCAATCGTAAAGCACTGATTAGCGCATCCCGGCACCCGCTATCAAAACTGGCTTACCGTGTATTGCTCGCAGCGATCGTTTTAACGTTATTACAAGTCCTGCTGGGAACCCAGGTCAGAGAGGCAATCGATATCGTAGCGCGTGCCCATGAAAACGATAACCGGCACTTGTGGATTACCAGTTTGCCCATGGTATTCCCGCTGCACAGAATACTGGCTTATCCCACTGTGGCATTAAATCTGGCGCTGGTGTTCATGATATTCCGCGAGCGTGGATTGCCTGGGTCTGCAAGGTTGGTTGCGAGTGGCATTGTCGTATTGACCGCTGGCTCTATGGTGATGGGTTTGTCGCTGGATCGATTGCACGTACCGGTTTTTGCACAACCGCTGCATTTGTGGCTGGCATCAATGATTATTGGAGGGCTTTACTACTTGCTGGTGGTGAACCATTATGCTGCCAACAACAAAGCTGGCCTGACATCTGAAAAACGCGCTGACGATTTGACTGATAATGCGGCGAAGCAAGCTGCTGCTACCGGGCTACCAGTCAGTTAAAGCTACCGGTCAGTTAAAGCTACCGGTCAGTTAAAGCTACCGGTCAGTTAAATATAGACGTAGAAATTCAATGGCCCTGAAATTCGCATAGCGCGTGGACCGGGCAATCAAGTGCTTCAACACGTTTTCTGCCACCCAATTCGGGCAGGTCAATTACAAAAGCACTGCCAATAATATCACCACCCAGTTCGCGGATCAGTTTGATTCCGGCTTCGCAAGTGCCGCCAGTTGCAATCAGATCGTCCACCAGTAAAACCTGCTCTCCCTTGGCAATGGCATCCTCATGGATTTCCATCGTGGCTTTGCCGTATTCCAGGGAATATTCTTGCTCGAGTGTTTTCCAGGGCAGTTTGCCTTTTTTGCGGATAGGAATGAATCCTACAGAAAGCTGGTGCGCAATCGCTCCGCCAAGAATAAAGCCGCGGGCTTCCAGTGCTGCGACTTTGTCGATACGACGACCCGCAAAAGGGTGTAGCAGCTGGTCAACAGCCATTCTGAAACCGCGCGGATCACTGAATAGTGTGGTCACATCGCGAAAGACAATTCCTTCTTCCGGGAAGTCAGGTATTGCTCGTATGTAGTCTTGAATATCCATGCATGCATATTAACACGGGCGAATGCCGGTGAAAGTCTGATAATTGTGCGGCTCTGGGATAGAATTCGGTCATCCACAGGAGACCTTTGAAATCATGGCCGGACCGTTAGCAGATATCACCGTTCTTGACCTCAGTAGAATTCTTGCCGGTCCCTGGTCTACCCAGTTTTTTGCCGACCTTGGTGCGGAAGTCATCAAGATCGAACGCCCGGGCAGAGGTGACGATACTCGAAGCTGGGGGCCACCTTACTTGCGTGATTCCGAAACCTCGGAAGACACCAGTGAAAGCGCTTATTATTTATCAGCAAACCGGGGTAAAAAATCGGTTGCTATTGACATGGCTGCACCTGATGGGCAACAACTGATACGCGATTTGGCCAAGCAGGCAGATGTCGTTGTCGAAAACTTCAAAGTCGGTGGTTTAAAAAAATATGGCCTGGACTACGATGGTTTAAGCGCTGTTAATCCACGCCTGATTTACTGCTCGATTACCGGGTTTGGGCAGACCGGCCCTTATGCCAAGAGAGCCGGGTACGATTTGCTGATCCAGGGGATGAGTGGATTGATGAGCCTGACGGGGACACCTGATAGCGAGCCTCAAAAAACCGGAATCGCCATCTGTGATCTGATGACCGGTATGTATGCCAGCAGCGCATGCCTGGCTGCATTGCATGCACGTGAAAATACCGGCCGTGGTCAGCACATAGATCTTGCGCTGTTTGATACGGCCGTCGCGTGGCTTGCCAATCAGGGAATGAATTTTCTTTGTAGCGGCAATGTACCCACCCGCATGGGTAATTCTCACCCGAGTCTGGTGCCTTACCAGATCCTTGCGGTTGCTGATGGCGAGATCAATCTGGCTGTCGGCAATGACTCTCAATTCAGGGCTTTTGCCGAGATTGCCGGTCATCCTGAATGGGCGGATGATGTGCGCTTCTCAACTAACCCGCAAAGGGTAGCGCACCGTGAAGAACTGTTGCAGTTGATGCAACCTGTTTTAAAAGAAAAAGACCGTGCCTGGTGGCAGCAGTCTTGTGAAGAACGTGGCGTGCCGGCAGGACCGATCAATTCAATCGGGGATTCGTTTGCTGACCCGCAGATACAGGCGCGAGGCATGGAATTGTCGCAACCCCATCCAGTTGCCGGCACAGCGCCGGGTGTTGCCAATCCAATCCGTTTTTCGGATACACCCATATCCTACTCATCAGCACCACCCTTGCTTGGCCAGCATACGGTTTCAGTTTTGCAGCAGAGGCTGGAAATTAATGGTGACGATATTAGCAAGCTGGCTGAGCAGGGGGTCATAGGTATAATGAATAATGCTACTTAAACCCGGATAAACGTGAAAGTTGGCCGGCCTGAATAGTGCCTGACCATTGTTAACTATTGTCAGCCAATGTTAGCAAGTGTTACACCTGTCAACATAAGTAGCTGGTGAGCTTGAAGCTTGGCATTGTGCCCACACTCCTTGTGGTAGCATTTGAATAGTAATTAACTGGAGTAAAAACGAATGAATTTGGTTGGAATGCTCGGAAAGATGGTATTGAGTAACGCCATGGGTGGACGTAGCGGCGGCGGCAATTTGCTGGGTAGCTTGCTGGGTGGACAAGGTGGTGGTGCAGGTGGTCTGGGAGGATTGCTGGGCGGCGCACAAGGTGGCGCGGGCGGTGGTCTGGGTGGCTTGCTCGGCGGATTGACTGGTGGTCAACAACAGGGTGGCGCGCAACAAGGTGGTCTGGGTGGCATGCTTGGTCAGATCATGGGTGGCGGTGCACAAGGTGGCGCAGCAGCAGGCGGTGGTCTCGGTGGTTTATTAGGTGCTGCAATGGGGCAGGCCCAGGGACAGGCTCCAGCTCAACAGCCGCAACAGGCCGAGAATGACCAGGCCGCACTGATGATTCGCGCAATGATTAACGCTGCCAAATCAGATGGCCAGATCGATGAGCAGGAACAACAAAATATTGTTGGAAAGCTCGGCGGAGATATCGGGCAGGAAGAAGCTCAATTCATACGTAATGAAATGGCAGCTCCTCTTGATGTGCAGGGATTTATCAGAAGTGTTCCGCGTGGTATGGAACAGCAGGTTTACCTGATTTCCCTGATGGCAATCAATCTGGACAGTAAACCAGAAGCCGAATATCTTGATCAATTGGCCAAGGGGTTGAATATTTCTGAGCAAGACAGTAACACGCTGCATGCTGAGGTAGGCGCGCCAGCTTTGTACAGCTAGGCTAAGCCGACCAGACGGAGACCACTCAGGGGTTTGCTAATCTGGCGAACCCTGGATCACTTCCTTCATCAGTCTACTGGTGAAGGAGGTCGAAGAGGCCTGGCAGATGTACTACATTCTGTGCTATGTCAGGATCAATAATAACAACGCTAATTCTATAAATACTTATTTTGTCTGTATCAATGGAGGAACGGTCATGAGCAACTGGCGTCGACTGGTAACATCCCGCTTGTCAAAATCACTCGCTGCTTCTTGCAGTTACTTTCTCTCAGCTCTACTGCTTCTTGCCTTTGCCAACACAGCATCTGCGCAAATTATTGTTTTCAGCGAATGTAATTTCCAGGGAAAAGCCATTACCCTGGCACCTGGATTGTACGATACCAAAACTCTGCGTAATGCAGGCGTTGCTGATAACTCGATTGCCTCCATTGTGGTTCCGGACGGTTTTTCTACCACTCTTTATGCCGATGATCAATTCAAAGGCAGGTCCGGTACGCTGTATGCGGCCAGTAGCTGTCTTGACCGTGATCGTTTCGATAATCTGGTTTCTGCACTGACGGTACAACAACGCGGGCAGGAACAGGCCGCGGTAAACAGAATCGCGCAACTTTACCCGCAACGTAATAACGCGGCAGGTGCCACTCTTTATTCCTTCTGTGACTACCGTGGTGTAGAAGTCCAATTGCCGCCGGGTGAATACCGTTTGTCCGATCTGCAGGACGCGGGCATCAATAATAATGATATTTCCTCACTCAAAGTTCCGCGCGGTTTTAAAGCGACTTTGTATGCCAATGACTTTTTTCGTGGCAAGTCAGTAGTCGTGGATGAGAATGACAGTTGCTTGCGTGATAACGGTATTGATGAACAAGTGAGTTCCGTTATTATCCGGCGCGAAGGTGCTGCTGCAACCAGTACCGCAAGTACCAACCAGAGTTCCGGTGCTGATGAGGTGCCGACTGAAGTCGTGGCTTACAGTGAATGTGGTTTTTTTGGACTGGAAGCAACCTTGCCGGCCGGTGAGTACAAGGTCGAGGATTTGCAAAAACTGGGCATGCCGAATAACGCAATATCATCGCTGAAAGTCCCACCTGGCTACACGGTGGCGATTTATGAAAACGACTTTTTTCGTGGTGCTGGCAAAGTTCTGGAAACCAGTGACAAGTGTTTGATCGGTGATCAGCTGAACGACAAAATCAGCTCAATAGTGGTTGAGGCTCCAGTCGCCGACAGTCGGCAAAATGTACCGGCAAGTAGCAGTAGCAGTAATTACAGTTCCAGTTCAGCCGCTGCTGCTGTTTACACAGAATGTGGTTTTGAAGGCCGGCGTGCGAATTTGAATGTAGGTGTCTATGATGCTGAAGACCTGCTTAAACTCGGCATTCGCGACAACTCCATTTCGTCAATCAAGGTTAATCCGGAGTACCGTGTAGACCTGTATTTCTTTGATTTCCAGCGCGGCAAAAACGGCTACCTGATTGAAGATGATAATTGCCTTTCCAATGACGGTTTTGACAACGAAATCTCATCAATAAAGGTTTCCAGAGTAGGGGACACCGCTACTACTGCCTCCAATGAAGCTGCTCAGCCGGTGGCTGCCGAGGGTGCGGCAGTTGTCTTTGGTCAATGTGACTATCAAGGCGCAAGCGTTGCATTGCAACCCGGTCGTTATTCCCAGGAAAAGCTTCGCCAACTTGGTATTGGCAACGATGTGATTGCGTCACTGAGAGTGCAAGAGGGATATACCGTTGTGCTATACGACAACGGTCAGATGCGTGGCAAAGGTGTTGCGTTCACGGCAGATGATAACTGCCTTGACGACAATGGCTTACGGCGTAAAGTGTCGGCAGCCATCATTGTGCCTTCCCGAAATCGCAATCGAACACCCAGACGCCAGGATGAGGCAGCTGTGCAAGGTAATACAGGCAACAGCACCACTATTAGCAATAGCAATAACTCATCATCACTTACACGTGGGGATGCAGTCGTCCAGGCAGGGCTTGAGTGTGTAGGTCTCTATGTACAACGTAATATCTGTGAGGCACGTAGATGGGATGACATACGAAAGCGCTGTAATCTGGATGAGATACCATCGCTGGTTGATGGTTATTTGGAGAGCCATGTCAAAGCCGGAAACTGCACTTCACAGTACTGGCCGGAGTTGCAAAACCGGGTTCTTAATCCTTCTCAACGTTAAATAAATATTCATCATGATTTATTCACGTGCCATTGACTCCCGCAATCTTGCGGGACGAGCAATGACTTTTAATAACGCGAAAATTGCACTGACTGGCTTATTTGTAACCCTGTTGTTGTCAGGTTGCGCCAGTGTTAAATACAGTGCCTTTGAAAAAATTGGTATTCACAAACGCGATCTGTTGGTGGGTAATGTTGAAGATACGCGAGACGCCCAGAAAGAGGCACAAGAACAGTTCAAAGACGCGCTTGAAAAATTCGGTTCAATCGTCACGATAGAAGAAACCGGTCTTAAGAAAGCCTACGACCGCCTCAGTGATGAGTACGAAGACAGTGTTGATGCTGCTGAAGACGTTTCAGACAACATCGATGATGTACAAGAGGTTGCTGATGATTTGTTTGCGGAATGGAAAAGTGAGATTGGTGAATACACCAATGCTGATCTGAAACGCAGCAGTCAGTTGAAACTACGTGAAACCGAAGGTCGCTACAATGAAATGTTGCGCAGTATGCGAGCTGCCGAGAGCTCAATGCAGCCGGTTCTCGCCACCTTCAAGGATAATGTACTATTTCTGAAGCACAATCTGAATGCCCAGGCTGTAGGCTCACTGCGTACCACCTTCAGTGATCTTGAATCTGATATCGGTGCACTGATCGAACAGATGAATCAGTCAATTCAACGTTCAGATGCATTCATAGCTGATATGCGAAATTCGTAGCCACAAAGCTCCAGTTTTTGTACAAACAGTTACAGCAGGCTTGTGACTTCGCCCGCTGCGTTAACCTGTTCCAAACCGACTATTCATGAGCTTGAGTTTCATGGTTCACGCGCTGCAGGCGTTCGGATATTTCTTGTTGCAGCAGAGCCCGCCCACCTTGCCAATCCTTTAGGTGGCAACAAGTCCCTGAAGCTTGCTCCCTGGTTGCAAACTGTGACCCGAGAAGGCCACAAAGGGTTGATTGGAGTGGGTGGAGCCTGGTCCAATTTCATCCTCAGCCTGGCGCTTGCCAGTCGCAAGGCTGGTGTTGCCAGTGTTGGCATTATCCGGGGTGCTGAGCACCAGCTCCCGGCAACATGCACGCACAACCAAAAAAAAACACAAGAACGCTCAAGCCTGCAATCAATGGCGATGTTGCGCGATGCTACGTTGGCCGGTATGCAGCTCCATTTTGTATCAAGGGCGGAATTCAAACGCCGTGCAGAGCCTGACTGGCAGCAACAGTGGAAAGCCCTTTATCCTGAATACCTGTATGTACCCGAAGGTGGCAGTAGTGTTGAGGCGGCTCGCTCTTGCCGCTCACTAATGCCTGAGAATTTCCAGGCTACACATTGGGTTGTTGCAGCTGGTACCGGTGCTACGGCTGCCGGACTCGCAGCTGCAATTCCACACGGTAGTAAGCTCCTTGTTGTCAACATCAGTGGCGATCCCGCGTTGCAAGAAAGAGTTAAGCGCTGGAGATCAGAACTGCGCATCAGCGAAAGTGAGTCTGACGATGCGGGACCAATCGAGTTCCCGGCTCACAAGTTGCCGCGCTTTGGCAAACTGACAGCTGTAAATTGTGAGCTTGCCAATGCCTGTTATGAGCAAACTGGCGTATTGCTGGATCCTGTCTACACGATTAAAGCAATGCAGCAGGTACAATGGATGTTGCAAGCTGGTGAGTTCCCCCCAGGGGCACGAATTGCGCTGGTTCATACTGGTGGCTTGCAGGGGTGGCGTGGCTATCTGCAGCGCTACAGTCGATACTTGAGTCAGGATGTTCTGCATCATATAGAGTCACTGTATCCCGAGAATAGCGCTGTATAAGACGAAGACCGTGAGTAAAAAAAAACCAGAACAAAAAGCTTCTGATCCAGTTAATAAGGCGATGGAGAATGCCCCTGTGGAAGCACAGCTTCTGGATACTGAAGCTGAGGACATGGCTAAAGACAGCTCAGCGCTGAATCGCGAAACCGGTGTGCTGACCTGGCAGGAACTGGTGCGGTTTTTTGCCCGTGGTGTTGTTATTAAGGTGGATAAAACCCTCGATTTGCTCGCGGTAGGTGAGCGCGTTGCTGCGGACGATGCTGTTGTGATGCAGGAATGGCTGGATAAGTCTCTGGTATCTCGAGCCAGTGACGATGATGCTCGTGACTGGACAGAACGGCAGCCGGAATTCTGGTGCCTTGTTACCGCGCCCTGGGTGTTGGTTCAGGAGTGTGACCCGAAGCCTGCGAATAAACCCCATTAAATTGTTGTGGTGCCTGTCGTCTGTTCGATAAGGATTTGGGTGTCATCGGAGATATTGGCTTTTTTTAGCGAAATGAGATGGTGGTCCGATTGGAGTCCGAAATTTGACGGTTCGATGGCACCAGTATGGGTTATTCCTCCCCTGATTTGATGCTTCGTCACAGACGTAGAGCCCGGTTTTAGTTTATAGTACCGTCCAAGCCGTAGATCTCGCCCTTGTTGTATCGTTCCGCCTGACTTACTGCTCCACTTGTATCGCCGTTTACCCACCCCAGCCAGAGCAGGAACAACTCCGTTATGGATGCAGAAGCTACACCTGTGTCAGAACAACTGACATTTGAACAAACCGGATTGCCGCAGAACCTTCTGTCACGCTTGCGCGACATCGGTTATGAGGCACCATCTCCGATACAGGCGCAAACAATACCGCTACTACTGGAAGGTCGTGACCTTGTCGGTCAGGCCCAGACTGGTACCGGTAAAACAGCGGCCTTCGCGCTGCCTGCACTGACGCGCCTTGATCTCAAAGGGAAGACACCGCAAATACTCGTGCTCACGCCGACGCGGGAGCTATCTATTCAGGTTGCAGAAGCGTTCCAGACATACGCCAAAGATCTCAAGGGTTTCTCGGTTCTACCGGTTTACGGCGGTCAGGATTATCGTACCCAGATCAGTGCGTTGAAGCGTGGCGTACATGTCATTGTTGGTACTCCGGGGCGGTTGATGGATCACATGCGCCGTGGCACGTTGAATCTGGATAACCTGAGTATGCTGGTGCTGGACGAGGCTGATGAAATGCTACGAATGGGTTTTATTGATGACGTGCAATGGATACTTGAACAAACGCCGTCGCAGAGACAGATCGCCTTGTTCTCGGCCACTATGCCACCTCCTATCAGACGTATAGCCAAGAAGCATCTGAATGACTCAGTTACTGTAGAAATCAAGGGGCGCGGTAATGTGGCCAGCACAATCCAGCAGCGTTATTGGCCGGTGCAAGGTGTACATAAACTGGATGCATTGACACGAATTCTTGAAGTAGAGGACGCTGACGGAGTTATAGTTTTTGTGCGCACCAAAACAGCGACGGCTGAACTGGCTGACAAACTCGCCGCACGGGGTATGCGCTCAGCTGCCCTAAATGGTGAAATGGCGCAGTCACTTCGCGAAAAGACAGTCGATCGCTTGCGAAAAGGGCGGCTTGATATTCTGGTTGCAACTGATGTTGCAGCACGTGGTCTTGATGTTGAGCGAATCAGTCATGTCATTAACTATGACATTCCCTACGATACAGAGTCCTACATACACCGTATTGGAAGAACAGGTCGGGCGGGTCGCACAGGTCAAGCCGTTTTGTTTGTTGCACCTCGTGAACGCAGAATGCTGGCACTGATTGAGCGTGCCATTGGCGGCTCCATCGAAAAAATGCGCCTGCCCAGTGTTGAGGATATCAATGAACGCCGGGCTCAGCGGCTGGCCGCGAAGATATCTGAAACGCTGGAAAAAGTTGATCTTAAACGCCACAAGGCAATGGTTGATCAATTCCTGGGTGAGAACGAGGTACGTGGCGTTGATGTTGCCGCGGCCCTGGCTTATTTGCTTCAGGATGCGAAAAAACCGGAAGTGGCTGTTGAACAAGACTCGCCGAAAAAACAGGCAAGAGCGGAAGGCCGTTCACGCAAAGCTCGTGATGGTGACCAACAACGCACTCCCCGTAGAGATAACCGGGAAAAGGGCCACGACAATGAACGCGGGCGCCGTGACTCGAACAAGCCTGCTCCGATGCCCGAGCTTGAACCCGAAATGGAACGCTTTCGACTGGAAGTCGGGCGTGACCATGGTGCCGTACCAGGAAAAATTGTAGGCGCTATATGTAATGAGGGTGGTCTTGATAGTCAGTACTTTGGGCGAATCAGCATTCATGAAGAATTTTCATTGGTTGATCTGCCCGAAGGCATGCCGAAGTCCATCTTCAAAGATCTGAAAAGAACACGTGTTTGTGGCAGGCCGTTGCGTATGAGCCGTGTTGACGTGCGTGACCGAAGTAAGCCCTTTGGTGAACCGGATGTCCAATCTGCCAAACAGAAGCCCTCGAAATCCAAATCTGAAAAGCGACCACATAAAAATTCAACAGGCGATGCACCACCAAAGCGAATTAGTAAGTCTGGTGATAAACGCAAGTCGTCGGGTGGGGCGCAATCGACTGCTGCTGGCGCGAGTAAAAGGAAAGCTGGCGGTAAGAAAGCGGTTGATAAAAAAGCCAAGCGAAACAAGGCTAAGAGTGCCAAGCCAAAAAAACGGGTGGCTAAATCACAAGATTCAAAGCGTTTGGCAGAGGTTTCCTAGGCGGAGGTTTCCTAGCCTGTATTTTATTCCTTGGTTTATTACTTGGTTGATTCGGTTGTTAGCCGGATAAGTAAAAAAACAGCTGGCAGTGAATTGCCAGCCGTTCTTATTGCCATCCTCTTGTAGAAAGATTCTTGTAGAAAGAATCTTGTAGACAGCTGTTAGAGCGTAGAGATGTAAGCTACTACGTCGCGAATCGCCTGGTCGTGAGGCAGGGTGGCTGCCATGCCTTTCATGGTTGCACCATAAGTATCATCTTTGTGTGAACCACGAATGCCAGATTTAAAGTATTGCAGCTGGCGAATCAGGTAAGACTCCAATTGGCCTTGCAGGCGTGGAGAGTTGGTGGCTTCCATTCCCATGCCGTCAGCACCGTGGCAGCCTGAACATACAGCATACAAACCTTTGCCAGCTTCAGCGTTCCCGTCTTGTGCCTGGGCAAAAGATGTTGCAAGAAAAAATACTGCAACTATTTGCAGAAATACCAGTGTGATTTTAGTTTTGTGTTTCATAACAAATTCCAGTTTGAGTCCCAAGTAGTCGGGCATAAATTTAAAGCAGTCTAATTCTACCAAGATTCCTGTGGCTGCTGGCCGGGGAATCTGTCAAATCAGTGTGCTAAAACGTCCAAATTCCATACCAGCTGTACAGGTAATGCCAGGAAGTGCGGCAGACTGTAAAACAATTAAAACTGTAGCAAAATTTCGCCGTGGAATAATGGTGTTTTACTACTTCACCAGCCCTTAACAGGATGGCACTCAGGGAGCCGGTTGAATACCATTGTTCGCGATTTGCGCCAACATACGCTGGTAAAAAGGCATATGGTATTCAAGATAATCCTGCAGATGCGGGGCTTTAATGACTGCATTATCGAAACGCTGTTTTTCGATTTCGTCATCTTTTTGATTGCGTTTACGGATCGTGTTATTGGCGATACTGGATTGATGCCATGCTTGTACTTGCGTCCAGTCACTGGGAGGTTCGCTGCTCCATGAGAATGCCGAGTCGATAGAGTTCAGTCCTATAGATTGCCACCATTTTTTAATTTCCATCTGTGGGTCGCGCTGCACAGCTTCGGCTTCAAGAATAAAGGGATGTATTCCCATTCCTTGCAAAGCTTCGACGTGTTGCCATTGAGCTTCAATGCCTATCTCCTCAAGTGTCACGCTTTCATCCATCTTGAAGTAGGATGCAATAGTCGCTTGTGGGTTACGGATCAAAAATCCATGGCTAATCCGTGTAAAAAATTCGTTTTCCGTATCCAGATAGGGTTTCATGTAGTAACTCATGTCCTTAAAAAAAACCGGCGTTGACTCAGCTTGCTCAAGGATCATGTTTCGAATGCCCGGGTAATCATGAGGGTGTTCTGATTCGGGCCTGAAATGTGGCATGTCGCGCCTTGTTTCCGGCTTCTGTGGATTCAGGTAATAGTCGTACATGAACGGTTCGTGCAGACAATGCAAGTCTCCACGCTCGCGCATCACGCGCTCCATGGTGGTAGACATGGAACGGGGGTGGCACCACAAGGCGATAATTTTGTTCATGGTGTTTTATGGATAAGCTATGCCTGCGAATATTGGAATCAGGGTATTGCCAGACACGTGATAAAGCCAGATTCCTATCAAAAGTGAGTTTCACCATTCGATCACTCGGCACAAGACTGGCTCAGGTCAAGCTTGAGTCGCAGATTGTCTGGATCGAACGGTATTTGTTTTACGATCCTTGCAGCTCTTTTGTGACCAAGAATAGATACTTGCAAATCGAGCTCCTCACCTGAGCCTGTATCTTCGCCTGAAAGTATGGCGGCTTTACAGGCCTCAACCGTGGCAGCTTCCCGTATAAGCGAAAGGGCTAGCGTTTTTTCACAGCGGTGTCCGAAAGCTGCAGAAGTTACGATGCCTACCGCCTGATTGTTGCGCCATACGGTGTGGGAGTAGAACGGATCGATTTCACTGGACTCAATTTCTAGTAGTAGTGTGCACCATGGAGTTTCATTCTGCCGCTCAAGCATAGCCTTGCGTCCCTGGAAATTTCGCCCCTCACTTTTTACGAGCCGTGCAAGGCCAGCTTCCATAGGTGTGCGCTCGGTGGTCAGATCCATGCCCCAAGCAGAATAACCTTTCTCAAGCCTCATGGAATTGGCTGCAAATGCACCATAGTAGCCCAATCCGAATTCCTCTCCGGCCTTTTCAATCGCCAGAAAAAGCGCCTTGGCTTCTGCTCGCGCCACGTGAAGTTCCCAACCGGTCTCACCAATGTAGGAAATTCTCAGTGCCAACACGTGAATACCATCCAGTACGATCTTGCGATTATCAAACCAGGAAAACCCGGCTAATTGATTAACGCTACCCTTATCGTGTACAAGCTTTTTCAACACGTTTGCCGACTGCGGCCCCATAACAGCAATCGTTGCTATGTCGTCGGTTTTGTTGGCTATGGTCACATTGAATTGCTTGCCATGGGCCACAAGAACATCCAGATCAATCTCTTCGGCAGCGGCGGCTGAAGTCAGATAGGCGCTATCGCTGGCTGTTAGTGCGACGGTAAATTCCGACTGCACACCGCCTGCCGCTGTCAGAACATGATTCAAATTAGTGCGATTAAGGGCAGGTGCCCGGTTACTGCCTAGAGAATCCAGAAAGGCAAGCGTGTCAGGCCCTTCAATAGTGTATTTGGACAATACTGACAGATCGGCTACTGCCACTTTAGTTGTTACAGTATTCACTTCCTTGGCAACCGCATGAAACCAGTGACTGCGACGGAAACTGTGTTTGGCAGCATCTCCTTTCTTTTCAGAAAACCAGTTGGGTCGTTCATGGCCATGAGCAAATCCCATCACCGCACCGCGTTCCAGCATTAATTTATGCAGAGGTGAAAGCCGGATATTTCGCGCAGCCGGTCGTTCCTCATACGGGTAATGCACGCCAAATTGAAGACCAAAGCACTCGACCGCTTTGTCCACCCGATAGTCACGATCCGCCCACTTCCCAAAGCGACGGCTATCGACCGCCAGCGCATCCATGGGCGGTGCACCGTGGGTCATCCAGTGAGCTAAAAACCAACCGGCTCCACCGCCTTCCATGACTCCCATTGATGATCCTGTCAGCAACCAGGCATTGTTCAAGCCGTGTGCTGGCCCGATTAAAGGGTTGGCATCAGGTGTAAAAGTGATCGGGCCATTAATCACGGTTTTTATACCCCCATTGCCGATTGCCGGAATTCGTGCCAGTGCCGCTTCGATAATATGTTCGACCCGATCAAGGTCTGGCGGTAGCAAGTCGGCTCCGAATTCGGCAGGTACACCGTCAATGGACCAGGGTTGTGCTCGTGATTCGTAAGGCCCTAACAGCAGGCCGTCACGTTCCTGCCTGACGTACCAACTTTCTTCAGGGTCACGAATAATCGGTAACTCAGGTTCACCATGTTTCGCGCGATCGATAACTTCCGGAACGGTATCGGTTACCAGATACTGGTGCAGTATGGGTACTGATGGAATATTGATACCCATCATGTTCCCGATTTCCCAGCCCCAGGTTCCGGCAGCGTTAACCAGGTGCTGGCAACGAATTGTTTCCTTATCGGTTTCAACTATCCATTCACCCTGTTGCCAGCGCGTATTGCGTACCGGGTTGTAGCGCGAAATAACAGCCCCATTGGTCACGGCGATCATTGCCATAGCATTGGTTGCCAGTGTGGGATCAACGTGCCCGTCGTCAGGTTCGTAAATACCACCCAGCAGACCGTCTAACTTCGCCAGAGGATGCAGTTCGGCAATGCGTTCGGGTGTGAGAATCTCAAGCGGATAGCCGGTGAAATCCGATAGCCCGGCAACATGTGCGAACTCGTCCATACGATCCGCATTTCTTGTAATGCGCATGGCACCGCTACGGTGAAAACCACAACTCTGGCCGGTTTCTTCAGGTAGCGTATCGCGGTACAACCGCACAGAGGTCGCGCGTAACTCCTGGATGGTCGGGTTATGTGCGAAGTGCGTGCAAAGCCCGGCAGCATGCCAGGTGGAACCATGTGTCAGGTCGTTTTTTTCAAGCAGCATCACATCCTGCCAGCCGGCTTTCGTCAGATGATAGAGTAGGGACACGCCCATCACGCCACCACCGATAATGACAACCTGAGCATTATTCATGAGCGCATTCTCAGCCCTTGCGGATCAAACGGCGGCTGTTCCAACACCTTTGCCTGGTAGTGTTTGCCGGCAATATTGACTTCAAAATGCCTGCCCGCGGTTTGCTGCAACGTTTCGCCGATGTCACTATCAATGTAGGCTAACGCCAGTGCCAGGCCGGTTCGAACGCCAATAGTACCGGAGGTTGTCAGCCCGACAATTCTGCCATTTTCAATGACCGGTTCGTCGTGCAAAGGTAATGGCTTGCCTTGCAGTTGTAGCAGGCACAGCTTTTTATTAACTCCTTTTTCCCGGGTCTGTAGCAGGGCCTGTTTACCGTTAAACGTTTTGTCCCAGTCAACTTTTACAGGCAGGCCGGTTTCGGCAAATAGAGTATCCGGGCCAACGTCATGGCCCCAATGGCGAAAACCCTTTTCTATTCGGCAGCTCTCCAGCGCATAGTGACCCATGGGTTTTGCACCGGCTTTAACGAGTACTTCCATGACGTTGCCGGCAAACTGGTGGTCTATGTACAATTCCCAGCCGAGCTCACCGACGAAACTGGTACGCTGTGCACGTACCGGACTCCCGCCGATATGGCACTCACGAGATGTGGCAAATGCAAACGTTTGCCAATCGTCTTCCGACACTTGCGTGAGTAATTCGCGCGACCCCTGGCCCATAAGCCCTATTACCGCTTCCTGTTCCGTAACATCGGTGATGTTGGCAGAGTAGGGGGCTGATGCCCGCTGCAAACCAGCCAGATCGCGCCAGCGAGTGGCGGCCCCCGACACAAGGCGAAAATGATGTTCAGACAACCGTGTCACGGTTGGATCGGCTTCTATACCACCTTTGTTGTTCAGAAGACTGGTATAGGTGCATTTTCCGATGCCCGTATCCATGCTGCTGCAGGCTATGTTCTGCATCATTTCGAGAGCATCGCGGCCCTTGATGTCGAACTTGCTGAACGGTGTGAGTTCCAGAATGACACTGCCGGAATCCATAACTGCCGCTTCGCGTACAGCGATAGACTGCCAGGGTTGGCCTGCAACCGACAGTGGCAGATCGCGCTCATCACTATTTGCCGCATACCAAAGCCCGCGCTCCCATCCGGCGGTGACCCCGAATACAGCACCAAGCTCCTGCCATTTTGAATGCAGGCAGGATTGGCGCAAGTTGCGCCCTGCCTTTGGCTGTTTGTACGGCCAATGCATAGCAAACAGGTCATGCACGGATTCCTGCATACGTTCTTGCATATGTGTTGTACTGGCAGCTTGTGGGTCGGCACGTGCTATATCAACTTCCCATAAATCCGAGGGAGCAGCATCGTCGATCATCCAGTCTGCCAGTACGCGACCAATACCCGCTGATGACATGACGCCCACCGAGTTCATGCCGGCGGCTACAAACAATCCGTCTGACGTGGGTGCAGCGCCAACCAGCGGCCGGGTGTCCATGGTAAAGCTCTCGGGTCCATTCATAAAACGCTGCACCCCGGCATCATTGAGTTGCGGAAATAGCGACATTGCCGCATCCATGAACGGTGCGAATTGTTCCCAGTCCTCAGCCAATTCAAGGAATGCACGATTACCTTCAGGCCCGAAAGCATCCCAACATTTTGCATTGGCCTCAAAGCCACCAAGTACAAGTTTGTTACCGGAATCGCCTTTGATGTATATGCCGTTATCGAGATCGCGTAGCACGGGAAAAGGTTGCGGGATATTGTCCAGGGGTTCGGTCACAACATACATGTGCTCGACCGCCTGTAGTGGTAGTGCGAGGCCTGCAGTTGCCGCAAGAGGTTTCGACCAGGCACCGCCACAAAGCGCAACGCGACTGGCTGACAGTTGACTGCCATCGGCTAATTGAACACCATTAACCCGATCACCATCACAGGACAGGGATACGACTTCCGTGTTCTCGCGAATTTGCACGCCACCGGCTTTTGCCGCTTGTGCATAAGCCATGCAAAGATCCACAGGATTGACATTGGCATCTTCGGCTACGTGAAGTGCTCCCGCGTACTGATCTATCCGCAAAAACGGTAGAGCTTCGGCTAATGCTACGTTGGGTATTATGCTGGCAGCCAGCCCTAGATGTTGGCCCAGAGCAGCGATGCGCTGTAATTCATCCATGCGTTCAGGCCGCTGTGCCAACCAGTATCCGCCGGTGGTCTGAAACCCTGTACTCATGCCTGTTTCGGCTTCGAGTCGCGGGAACAACTCGAGTGCATACATGGCAAGCTGCGTCATATTGGGAGTGGCACGCAAAGGGCCGACAATGCCGGCTGCATGCCAGCTGGTTCCTGATGTTAATTGGTTTCGCTCCAGCAGCAACACATCATCTGCACCGCGTTTGGCCAAATGATAGGCAACGCTTAAACCGATTGCGCCACCACCGATGATGATTGTGCGTTCCATCAGTAGTAGTTTACGTCTGGTTTTTCGGCCTTACGCTTGTCAATGTAGGCACGCAGTTCTTCATCAATTGCCGCGTCTAGTTGCGGGTCCTGGTACCTTTCCAGTTGTTGTAGCACTAGTTGTTGCGCGCGAGTGGCTGTATCTTTTTCACCATCGGCCGACCATTGTTCGTAGGAATTGTTATCCGGTGTTTCAGCACGAAACAATGCGGTAAGGAAATTATTTTGTGTATGCTCGGAACCCAGAAAGTGCTGGCCTGGGCCGGTGCTGGCAATGGCATTCATTGCCTGGGCATTCTCGCTCAAATCAATGCCTTCAAAAAAGCGCGCAACCTTGCCGCATAGATCGGCATCAATCAGTGTTTTCTCAAAGCTCGTGACAAGACCACCTTCGAGCCAGCCGGTCGCATGATTGATCAGGTTGGCTCCAGCGAACATCGACATCAACAAACCCCAGGTACCTTCCTGCTGGCTTTGCGCATCTGCCAATTTGGAAGCTGACAGGGTGCCGACAGTGTGTAGTGGCACACCCAGCCGGCGTGCCAGCTGGCCTGCCGCTAGAACCATCTGCCCGGCCTCCGGTGTTCCAAATGTGGGTGCGCCGGATTGCATGGACATGGTGGATGCAAAGCTACCCATCAAACACGGAGCACCCGGTTTAATCAATTGCACTAACGCCAGGCACGCCAGCGCTTCAGCCAGTACTTGCGCTAATGTGCCGGCAACTGTGCAAGGGCTCATCGCACCCGTTAACACCCAGGGTGTACAAGCCACTGGTTGATTGGCGCGGGCATAGGTTTTAAGTGCGCCAGACATGTTGGCATCCATCACCAACGGTGCATTGGTATTTGATACACAATACAGAACCGGATTGTCAGCAACGAATTGCTCACCGAAAAGAATGCGTGCCATATCGATGGCGTGGCCGGCTCTTTCTGCACCAATGAATGCTCCCATAAAAGCACGATCCGAAAAACGGATGTGGGCATACAGCATATCCAGATGCCGTTTGTTAGCTGGTAAGTCAACAGGCTCGCACACCACACCGCCGGAGTGATGCAGCCAGGGAATGGTGTGGTGCAGCTTTACCAGCTGTGCGAAATCTTCATAGGTGGCGTAACGTCTACCGCGTACCGTGTCATGCACAAAGGGTGGGCCCCAGGAAGGGCAGAGTACCGTGGCATCGCCGCCCAGCAGTACATTGTTTTCACTGTTGCGAGCATGTTGTGTGAATGAGGCGGGAGCCGTGGCTTTTATAGTCTGGCGGCAGAACCCGGGTTCGAAGTGAACGCGGGTACCTTGAACATCACAGCCGGCCTGTTTGAAGATACTGAGTATTTCATTGTCATCCTGAAACTCCATGCCGATTTGTTCAAGAATCGAATCTGCGTTTTCTTCGATCAGGCTCAGGCCTTCTTCACCCAGCACATTAAAAGTGCCCAGCTTTCGATGAATATACGGGCTGCGTGGCGTCTGACGTGCAGCCGCTCTGGCGTCTGGATTGCGGCGCCTGCCTTTGCGTTTTTTAGCTTTACCGGGGAGTTGGCTATTCATGTTAATTAGCCGGTTTTGATAAACCTGTCGTTACGCAAGTCTTCAATTGCCTGACGGATTTCATCCTGGGTATTCATGACAATCGGACCGTGCCAGGCGATTGGCTCCTGAATGGGTGCACCTGACACTAACAAAAAACGTACGCCTTCGTCGCCGGTGCTGACAGTAATTTCACTGCCGCTGCCAAACTGAACCAGAGTGCGATTGCCACTCATATCGCGCAAGTTGATTTCTTCGCCACCGATTGATTTCTCAACCAGCACGCCATGAGGTGTAGATGCGTCTGCAAAACTGCCAGCACCTTCGAATACATAGGCAAATGCATGGCGGTAGGTATCGACTGGCAGGGTTTTTCTCAAGCCCGGTGGAATATAAATGTCCAGATACTGTGGGTCGGCCGAGATGCCGTCGACAGGACTTTTTTTACCCCAAAATTCTCCTATGATTATTTTAACCCGTGTTCCATCATCTTCGATTACCTCGGGCAGATCTGGCCCCTTGATGTCCTGGTAACGCGGCGTGGTCATCTTCAGGGAAGATGGCAAATTAGCCCAAAGCTGGAAACCATGCATCTGACCCCTGGAATTTCCCTTGGGCATCTCCTGATGCAGGATTCCCGACCCTGCAGTCATCCACTGAACGTCGCCGGCATCCAGTTCGCCAACATTGCCGAGGCTGTCACCATGCTCGACCGTACCACTCAAAACATAGGTGATAGTTTCAATACCGCGATGCGGGTGCCAGGGGAAGCCGGCAGCATAATCTTCCGGCTGGTCGTTCCTGAAATCATCAAACAGTAGAAAAGGGTCAAATGCATCCGGGTTTTTAAACCCGAAGGCTCGGTGTAATTTGACTCCTGCACCTTCCATTGTTGCGACGGCTGGTGAGGATGCTATGACCGGTCTGATTGACATTTACTTTTCCTTTGTCTGGTGTTAACTGTTAGTCAGGCTAACTTTGCCTGCCAGATTGATTGCGCCTGTTGCTGTTTATTGCGCAACCATAAGATCCATCAGATCCTTGAAACTTGCATTGTCTTTATCGAGTGACAATACAGCGGACTCTATCTGCTGCACACGGGCCGGGGCTAGTGCGGAGCCTGCATAGTCCCGGTATTTTTTTACGACTTCTTCTTCAGTGGGTTGTGGGTCGGGCCCGCCGGAGGCAGTTGTGATGCCGCTGTCCAGTATTCTCCCATCATTCAGTGTTATGACCACCCGGGCAAGCCTGTGTTCGGGAAAACTGGCATCAATTTCAGCATCGACAACTGTGTTCGTTTTCTGTGTAAGTGCGATGAGTTCAGCGTCTGTGAAACTCGTTTCCAGAACTTCATCGACACCGACGCAGCCACGCGCAAGAGCTGCAGCCACAGGCCAGGCTATAGCATACTGGGCACGTGATGTTGTTGTTGGTACATCGACGCTGAGTGCTGCAGAATATTCAAACGTTTCTATGCTGACCGATTCAATCATGTCAGACGTTAAAGAATATTCCTCTCTGAGTTTAAGCGCTGCATCGATAGGTGCATGAGCCCAACGACAGATGGGGTAGGGCTTGATGTACTGTTGTGTTGTCAGCCAGTTTTTCTCCAGGTCACTCCATGCACCAGCTGCGTCTTCAAATTCAATCGTGGCAGCAGGTGCACCCTTGAAACCATCTTCAGCCACCAGCACCGCATAAACACCGGTAGGTGCGCCCCAGCCCGTACCGTCATGCAGCATGGTGGGATTGGCGATCTCGCGCATCATCTGGCTGCGAGGGCTGTGGTATTCCGCGATGCCCAATGCATGGCGTAGCTGTGTTTTGTCGAGCCCGCGCAGGCGTGCACCCATAGCCGTACAGCCCAGAGAGTTCCATGCACCCGACGTGTGATAATCCTCGACGGTTGAGTGCAGTGCAGCTGCTGCACGGTAGGCAATTTCATAGCCCACTACCATGGCGGCCAGGGCATCCTGTCCGGATAGTTCCTCACAGCCTTCAGCAAATGCACAAAGTGCCGGCAGCAGTGCAGCACCGGCATGGCCTCTGGAGGGTTGCCAGCCATCGTGGGCATCGAGGTTGTCGAGTTGTGTTGCCATCGCGAAACTGAAACCCGGTAACGAGGTTTGCCTGCCATCAAATAAAAGGCGCGCGGCAGGTGCTGATGGCCCTGCCGCCCAATGGTTTACTGCATGGTTGCGTGCGATAAGACCGGCTTCAAGCTTTGTTGCAGCGGCCAGCACTCCGATAAGATCCAGCACCAGCAGTTTTGCTGTTTGCAGTGTTTTTCGCGGAATCTTCTGTTGCGGATAACTCAGAATAAATGTCGAAATCGACTCATAGGACTGCGGTGGGTTCGGTAGGGTTTGCGTTTTTGTCATGATTATCGCGGAGTTCTAACAATCGTCGAATTAGCGGAATCCATACAGAACTGTAAGCAAATAAAACGGTGAGTTGACTGATCTGGCTGGTTTTGATTCCCATATTACCAAGTTACAGGGAATATAATGCAAGGCTTGGATGGTCGGGTACGAGCATTTGCCTGAACCCACGGGCCTTGGCAACGGATGAAATCTGCCACAGTAGTTTGCCTGAGTATTTAGCTCGCTGAATTATAATCTGCCATCTATGTACAATTTCGGAAAAGCTTGCAATAGTCGGTTGTTGCCAAACACGTCCGTTTTTGCATGCCAGGTAGTTGCACTATTGAACCTCATGCCCGCCTTGAAGTCTTCACAAAATAGCGATTAAGCCGCTAACTGTTCAATCACGTAGGGACATATGATTATTATTGTTTTGGATTGATGCATTATTTTGCTCCAGACTTAATTGTTTTGTTAGCTTTGAGTGCTGGAATTTCTCCAGGTCGGCTGTTTAGGCTGCCTGATTAACAACATGGAACATGTGTGTCACTATCACACGCTAAGTCAATTCTTGTGTACATCGGAAAACTGGTGAAAGTGATCGCCGCGCGATTACCCGGTTTTCACCCTCGTTCCTGCCCAGTCGAAAATGCCGCAGCTCAGGGTGATAATCGCGAGCCTGACATCGAGATCCCGATAGAAGGGTGTGACGTTGAAATTCAAGTTGATCCGCTTGTGCTGGAAAACCGCTTCGCGGTTATGCCAGCTGATACCCCAAAAGATGGCGATAGCGCGACACTTCAATCCCGTTTCGAATACAATGCGAAGATACTGAATGGAGCAAGAGTGTTCAGTGACAGCGTTACCCATATTTCTGTATACGACCGCGATAATGTTATTCGCGAAGAGCTTTCTGCTCATCACAGGATACCGCCTCCTCGAATCCTCAAAAAGCGTTGTTCAACTGTTTACACAGGAACCACGCTACATCTGGCAGCTGAAATCACCACTCTGAATGGCAACCTGTTTCACTGGCTGTTGGATGCCATGGGCAGAATGCTGATGCTGGAAGAGAGGATGGGTCAAAAGCTGGAAATTGATCGATACCTGATACCACCCAAGATTGCCAGCTATCGGGAGTGCATGATTGCCATGGGCATCAGTGAAGAAAAGATTATTGAATTGCCTCTGGGAGAATGCGTCGAATTTGAAAAGCTGATTTGGATTGCCAATCCCTGTGGCTATTCCAGTCATATTGTTCCTGAATGGTTGATTCAGTCGTATCGCAGGAAATTCTCGAAAATAGTCTCGAAAGGCCAGACTAAAAGTACCCGCCTCTACATCAGTCGCCAGGATGCATCAGCCAGAAAGTTTAGTAATGAGGATGCTTTGGCTACGGCGCTGGAAGCACGCGGTTATCAAATTGTCAGGCTCTCGGAATATGGGCTTGCAGAGAAAGTTCGCTTGTTTGCCGAAGCCACCGAAGTCATAGGCATGTCGGGCGCTGGTATGGTTTGTTTGATGTTTTGCCGCCCTGGCACCCAGGTCATTGAAATGTACCCTTCAACCTTTGTTAACTACAATATTGCTTCAATAAGCTACCAGCTCGGTCACGACCACATACCTTACATTTTTCCCAGTAATTCATTTGTTTCAAAATTAAATTCTTTCTCGGGCAAATTTGAGATGGATGTAGAGAAATTCCTGGAATTTTATGATTCAATTGAGCCCAAAGTTCAACCCTCTATCCGCTGTAGCGCATAGTTGACGATAGGTCTCCTTCTAGTCTGAGGCTTTACTGCCAACGCCCGTTCTGCGGGTACCTGCTTCTGTACCAAATCCTTTTGGTATCCATTCTCGTAGCCATGAAACTCGCTGAAATTGGCATGCTCGAAATAGTGTGATCTATGTTCTATTGTGTAAATTCGCCCTGGATTACCCCAGCTATAACTACAATTGTTCTGCCGTTTACTACTTGAATTAGAGTTAATATAGGCGTGCAAATTCTGCCATCGCCAGCTGGCAGCGCCAGTAAAATTTTTTGACAACTTCCTCATTTCCGACTTGCCCGAATTACAACCCAAGATGCCAAATAACCAGACCAACCACGCTGCTTCCCCAAGTGGCGCTTCTGCAATAAATTATCGCTCTGAAATAGACGGATTAAGAGCGGTTGCATTGATACCGGTTGTTTTGTTTCATGCCGGGTTCGCACCGTTCCAGGGTGGCTTTATCGGTGTTGACGTATTTTTTGTTATCAGTGGGTTTTTGATCACCTCGATTTTGATTCGCGAGCTTGAAGACAAAAGCTTCACGCTAATGGGTTTCTACGAGCGCCGAGCCAGACGTATTCTACCCATACTGCTCTTCGTCACGTTCTGCTGCATACCTGTTGCCTGGTTCATGATGTTACCTGCGGAGTATCAGGATTTTTCCAGAAGCCTGGTCGCGCTTTCTGTGTTTGCATCCAATGTTCTTTTTTATCTGGAGGAGGGTGACTACTTTTCACTCAATTCGGAGGATAAGCCGCTGCTCCACACATGGAGCCTTGCGGTGGAGGAGCAGTATTACCTGTTCTTCCCGATTTTCCTGCTGCTGCTTTGGCGGTTCCGTAAGCGCTATGTGCTGATCGTTATCTGTGTTGTGGCTTTGTTAAGCTTTGCTCTGTCGGAATTGATTCTGCAGAAGTTCGTTGAATTCAAAAAGGCTAATTTCTACTTGTTACCCACAAGAGCCTGGGAGTTGCTTGCTGGTGCCCTGGCGGCTTTTGTGATGTACCGGTACCCGGTTAAGCACAACACCTTGCTGGGTGTCGCCGGTTTGATCGCTATTGGTGTCTCGGTAATTCTTTTTGACAAACAAACCCCGTTTCCCGGAATTTACGCATTGCTTCCAGTGGCAGGGACAGTGGCAATTATCCTGTTTAGCAACAAGGGAGGCTGGGTGTACAGGTTGTTAAGTCATAAGGTGTTGGTGGGTATTGGCCTAATCAGCTACAGCGCCTACCTATGGCACCAGCCATTGTTCGCCTTTGCCCGTGTTGGAAGTGTCGAGTCACCTTCCATTATTGTGATGATTTTACTGGTTATTCTGACGTTTGTTCTGGCTGCTGCCAGCTGGAAATTTGTTGAAAGGCCATTCAGAAATCGCAACTTCATGAGGCGAAACAGTTTTCTGTTGCTATGTGGTTTTCTGCTTTTCTCGACATTCGTTGTCGGTATACTGGGAAATATGCCTCGGTTTTTCAATCAGGCAGGTAGTCATAACGTCATAAATTTCAATATAGGGAATTTCGAATTTAACAATACCGGTTTGCAGGATGACACCTGGAATTACATTGCTGGTATCGCAAAAGATCCGGACTATTTCGTTGAATACAACACGGTGGACAACGAGCTCTGGTTTAAATCAGATGATTCCAGAGAAAAGGTACTGCTGGTTGGAAACTCACATGCCAAAGATATGTTCAATGTTTTTTATAACGCCGAAGAATTGAACAAAGAATATGAATTTGCCAGATACGGTATTCAGATCCATCAGCTGGTAGATAACAAAAGATTTTTTGACTCACCCAATATGCAGGCCGCTGATATTGTTGTTGTAGTGTCGAAGTACAACAACGCAGACATGGAAAATATGCGTACTGCAATTGAGCAGTTACAGAGCACTGGCAAAAAGGTAGTTCTAATAAAAAATATATTCGAATTCGAAGAACCACGCCCAAAGAAGGTGAGCCTGATTGACTACATCATGCACCGGGAAGTAAAGGCAGGTGAGACCAGGGCCGAAGTTCTGGCCGAAACAATCAATACAGAATACTTCCAGCATTTCGAGCAGGGCCGAATGGAAGAATATATCCAGGAATACAATGTGGATATCGATACGATGGATAAGGAAATCGAAAACCTTGTCGTGCTGGATAGAACGGACTATGTCTGTGATCAAGAAGCCCAAAGCTGTGATGCGGTAAGTAAGGACCTGGACAAGTACTTCTTCGACTACGGCCACCATACAGTGAAGGGGGCCAAGTACTTTGCTGAAAAAATAGACAGGCTGGACTGGTTTCGCCTCGAATAGATTATCTGGCTTGATAGATTTCTACAAAAAAATTACTCTACTACTGAGAAAGATATGCCAAAATAAATCTGTGGTGATAAAGCTGGTGCCGTCCATAACAGTCGTAAATCATGGATTAAAATTTCAAGGAGTTAAAAGTACCGGGAACTTGGGCTCCGGGCATATTGAGATTTAAGCGTTACAAGAAAAGCCGTTGATAGACGAATTCGCCCTAAAAATCAACCATTCCAGGGTAATCAAATTGCCACTAAGCGTACTGATATCGATTTTCCTGTTCACAATGCTCAGCGGATGTATACCGTACGTATCCAAGTACACGAAAATACACGGCCCGGAAGTCACCAATAGTGGCTTTGGGTGTGCTGCTGATTTCATTGCCCCTATCTATGGCAAGGTTTATTCGGACAATGTTTCGTACTCTGTCCAAATTGATCCGGGTTACCACTACCGTTCCAATTTGGTAGTCAGAGCAGACGTGGATTCAGGGCTTTTCATGCCTGAACCATCAATCAAGATATATGGATCGAATGGGAAATTGATTTCCGAGTTGTTTTTGGAAAAACCAAGAT
>CALLOA010000010.1 GCA_938005265.1 uncultured Granulosicoccaceae bacterium | reverse complement strand
AAAATCACGCGCTTGACCATCCAAAGTGTGTAAGCCGCACCAAGGATTAACGTTGTAGCAGCCAGGAAAGCAAACCAGAAGTTGGCTTTAAAGCTGGCAATGATCACCATGAATTCACCAACAAAGCCTGACGTGCCAGGCAAGCCAGCATTGGCAAGAGCAAAAAACACCATAAATGATGCGAACACCGGCATCGTGTTAACGACTCCGCCATAATCTGCAATTTCACGGCTATGGACTCGATCGTACATCACACCCACACAGAGAAACATCGCAGCAGAGATGAACCCGTGGGAAATCATCTGCACCATCGCACCTTCAATCCCCAAGGCAACGTGACTGCTATCTCCACTATCAACAAGCATGAAAGCGATGAAGATACCGAGAGTGACAAATCCCATATGCGATATGGACGAGTAAGCAATCAGCTTTTTCATATCGCGCTGTGCAAGGGCTACAAAACCAATGTACACAACCGCTACCAACGACAGGAATATCATGAATCCGTCAAGCCGGTTACTGGCATCAGGGGTGATCGGCAAACTGAAACGCAAAAAACCATAGCCACCCATCTTCAACATGATGGCTGCCAACACAGCAGATCCAGCTGTTGGTGCTTCAACGTGAGCATCCGGCAGCCAGGTATGAACCGGCCACATGGGTATCTTGACTGCAAAGGCAATAAGGAAGGCCAGGAAAATCAATAATTGCTGTGTCGGGTTGAGTGCAAGCTGATGCATATCCAGCACGCCGAAGCTGCCGCCCAGCCCGTACATGTAGATCAGGGCGATCAACATAAACACCGAACCAAGAAAGGTGTAAAGGAAAAACTTGATGGTGGCATAGACACGGTTTGGACCACCCCAGATACCTATAATAAGGAACATGGGTATCAGGGTTGCCTCAAAGAAGATGTAGAAAAGAATGGCATCCAGAGCTGCAAATACACCGACCATCAACCCTGTCATGATCATGAAACTGCCAAGATACATCGCGACACGATCGCGAATGACTTCCCACGCAGATATTACGACGACAACATTGATAAATGTTGTTAGCAAGATGAGCGGCATTGATATGCCGTCAACACCCAGTATGTAGTTTATGTTGAACGAAGGCAGCCAGGAATAATGTTCGGTGAACTGCATTAAGGCCGTGTCGGTATCGAAGCCGAAATACAGCCCCAGACTAAGTACAAACGTCAGTATTGCTGCACCCAGCGATACCGGTCGAGCCAGTTTGTCCCCAATAGCAAGCACAACAATGCCTGCGATGATGGGCAACCAGATTAGGAGACTCAGTAACATGCCTGACCAGTTATCCGTTATTCGTTAGTAGTTAGGCTCAGCGGCCAGCTCAGCTGAAAAGAAACCATGTCATCATCGCCAACAGCCCGATGATCATGGCAAACGCGTAGTGGAACAAGTAACCCGTCTGTCCCAGTCTGGCAAATCCGGCCAGCAGGCCAATCCCTTTGGCAGAGCCATTTACCATTGCACCATCAATGATTCCTTGATCTCCCATCCGCCAGAGGCCTTTGCCGATACCGACAGAACCTGCTGCAAATACTGCCTGGTTAAATTCGTCAAATCCATATTTGCGTTCCAGGATACGATGCAAGAAACCGAATTTGCTCTGTATTTTTTCAGGCCATGTCGGTCTGACCATGTACAGGAACCAGGCACTGATCAGCCCTGCCATAGCCAGGTAAAAAGGTTTTGATGCAGGGATATGCGAAATCATGCCCATCGCACCATTGGTATGTTCCTTAACACGCTCAATGACATTGTGCGCATCATCAACAAAGATCACGCCTTCAAAATAGTTTCCGAAACCCAAGGGCCCTACTGTTAAAACGCCGATCAGAACCGATGGCACAGCCAAGGCAATCAAAGGCCAGGTAACAACTTTTGGTGGTTCATGGCAGTGTTCTTCGGTGTGTTTGTCCATGCGCGTCTTGCCATGGAACACCAGGAAAAACATTCGGAAGGAATAAAATGCGGTAACGAATACACCACCCAGCACAGCCCAATAGGCCAGCGTCGATCCGGGGAGCGTCGACTCATGCACGGCTTCAATAATCAGGTCCTTTGAAAAGAAACCTGACAGGCCGGGAAATCCAATCAAGGCCAGCGAGCCAATCAACGATGTCCAGTAGGTGATAGGCAGGTATTTCCTCAGGCCACCCATCTTGCGCATATCCTGCTCGTGGTGCATGGCAATTATCACTGAACCAGCTGCGAGGAATAGCAGTGCCTTAAAAAATGCGTGGGTCATCAGGTGGAATATCGCGGCAGAATAAGCGGACGCGCCCAAAGCTACTGTCATATAACCCAGCTGAGAAAGCGTGGAATAAGCAACGACCCGCTTTATGTCATGTTGCACTATGCCTATCAAACCCATCAGGAAGGCTGTGAGTGCACCAATAACCAGAATAAAACTTAACGCGGTTTCACTCATTTCAAATAGCGGTGACATGCGCGCTACCATAAAGATTCCTGCTGTCACCATGGTGGCAGCGTGAATCAATGCCGAGATTGGCGTCGGGCCTTCCATCGAATCCGGCAGCCAGACATGCAGTGGCATTTGTGCAGATTTACCCATGGCACCGATAAACAGGCAAATGCAGATCACCGTCAGCACCGACCATTCTACCCCGCCTCCCATAATCGACATGGTCTCGGAGGCCAGCGGCTGAGCAGCTACAAATACTTCCTCATAGTCAAGGCTACCGGTGTACATAACGACAGCAGCAATACCGAGAATAAAACCGAAGTCACCTACCCGATTCACCAGAAAAGCTTTCATGTTGGCAAAGACCGCTGTATCACGCGTGTACCAGAAACCAATCAGCAGATACGAAACGGTACCCACAGCTTCCCAGCCAAAAAACAGTTGCATGAAGTTGTTGGCCATAACCAGCATCAACATGGAGAAGGTAAACAGCGAGATGTAGCAGAAAAATCGTTGGTAGCCGTCATCCTCATGCATATAGCCAATCGTATAGATATGGACCATGAGTGACACGAAGGTCACGACCAGCATCATCAGGACGGTCAATTTGTCCACCAGAAACCCGACTTCGAATTTTATTCCGCCACTGATCATCCATGTGTAGATCGACTCGTTGAATGTGTTACCAGCCAGAACTACCTGCTGAAACGCAATCAGGGATAACAGGAAGGAGATCGCAACTCCGGCGATGGTGACGCGATGCGACAGGGTGCGCCCCAGCCGCCTTCCGAAGAGTCCTGCAGCAATCGCCGCAAGCAGCGGACAAAGCGGAATTAATGTGTAGATGAGTTTCATCAATGCTGTCTCGTTTCAGTATCCGGTCAGTATCAGCCTGTCAGCCTTTGAGTCGATCGAGATCGGCAACATTAATCGTCTGACGATTACGGAACAACACCACCAATATGGCAAGACCAATAGCGGCCTCGGCGGCAGCCACCGTCAGGATAAAGAAAACAAAAATCTGCCCGTTGGCATCACCCAGAAAATGGGAGAACGCTATAAAATTCATGTTCACGGCAAGCAGCATCAATTCAATAGACATCAGCAAGATGATGACATTTTTGCGATTCAGGAAGATACCGACCACGCTCAGGCAGAAAAGAACAGCAGCCAGAACCAGATAATGAGACAGCGGGATCATTGTCGCTTCTCCGCATCCATAGACACCACCCGCAAACGATCTTCCTTCTTGACCTGGACCTGCTGACCCGGTGTCTGGTATTTAGTGTCCGGACGGCGGCGCATGGTTAGAGCAATCGCCGCTACTATGGCAACCATCAGTATCAAGGCCGCAACTTCAAAGTGGAACAGATAGTCACTGTAGAGCAATCTACCAAGCTCCTCGGTATTACTGTAGTCAACAGGCTTAGGCGCAGGTGCCGGGAAATTTTCTGAAGGAAAATAACGCCTTGTCAGCAGAAAGACCATTTCCAGAAACATGATTGAGCCAACCAGAATTCCCGCAGGCAGATACTTCACAAAGCCTTCGCGCAAAGGTTCGACATTGATATCGAGCATCATCACTACAAACAGGAATAACACCATCACAGCACCCACGTAGACGAGCACCAGTGTTATCGCCAGAAACTCGGCTTCCAGCAGCATCCAGATGGCGGCAGCTGTAAAAAACGTCAGCACCAGAAACATCGCCGCATAAACCGGATTACGCACAGTGATCACACGCACAGCAGCAAACACCATAACGATTGCAAAAACGTAAAATATGAATAGTTGGAAACTCACTTAAAGATATTTCCTGTGTATATGTTCAATTTCTAGCCAGCCCAACAAGTAACGAAAACCCGAAGCCGCTCCAATTACCTGAAAGCCGCGTCGCGGGCACGATCTTCCTGTATCTGTGTTTCGTAACGGTCGCCAATAGCAAGCAGCTTGTCCTTGGTCATGATCTGTTCGCCTCTGTTTTCGAAATGATATTCAAAAATGCGTGTCTCAACGATCGAATCCACCGGGCATGCTTCTTCACAGAAACCGCAAAAAATACACTTGAACAAATCAATATCGTATCTCGTGGTGCGCCGGGTATTGTCAGGTCGCTGTTCGGATTCGATCGTAATTGCCAGTGCCGGGCAAACCGCTTCACACAGCTTGCAAGCAATACATCGCTCTTCGCCATTCGGATAGCGCCGCAAAGCGTGCAATCCACGAAAGCGACCGGATTGTGGTGTCTTTTCTTCCGGGTACTGCACTGTAATGTTACCTGACAGGAAATACTTTCCGGTCAGACGCATACCTTTAAGCAGCTCCCAAAGAGTAAAACTCTTAACGTATCGAGATAATTCGCCTGTCATAAATACTGCCCAAATACCGCTATTTTCAGTTGCTTTTGTC
>CALLOA010000009.1 GCA_938005265.1 uncultured Granulosicoccaceae bacterium | reverse complement strand
CAGATCCGTCACCACCAGATACTCGAGTCAGGGCTAATATAGGGATACTATGAGAATTTTACTAGTAGAAGACGACACGGAAGCGGCGAGTTACCTCGTCAAGGGACTTACCGAAAGCGGCCATTCAGTTGAGCATGCTGCGGACGGAGATCGAGGTTTGCAACTCGCCAGCGGCAATGCTTACGATGCACTAATCGTTGATCGCATGCTGCCAAAAAGAGACGGACTATCGCTGATCGAAGAAATTCGCAAGGCTGGCAATAACACACCGGTGCTTATACTGAGTGCACTTGATGCAGTCGATGAAAGGGTTACGGGACTTAAATCCGGTGGCGATGACTACCTGACCAAGCCCTACTCGCTAAGTGAACTTACAGCCCGACTACAAGCATTAACTCGTCGAGCGCAATCCGGAGCTTCCGGCACGGTTCTACGAGTCGGCGATCTGTCACTGGATCTTATAAAACACAAAGTCTCGCGCGCAGGCACCAATATCAATTTGCAACCTAGAGAATTTCGTTTGCTTGAATACTTGATGCAGCACACGGGCCAGGTTGTAACACGCAGCATGCTGCTCGAGAACGTATGGGACTACCACTTTGACCCGCAAACCAATGTTATTGATGTTCAGATAAGCAGACTCAGAAGTAAAATCGATAAAGATTTTGATTCACCTCTGCTGCACACGGTGCGAGGCGCTGGCTATAAACTTCAGGACGAAAACCGTAGTAGTGTTGATATCAATTGATCTGTAAGTATCAAGTTTGAGGATCAAAAAACGGTCAAACAATAGCAGCAACATCCCAGGTGGGGCAGTAATCTCTGCTCCACCACCCAGTCATACACAACGCGACACATCACACCAAACATCCAGCTTGCAGAAAACCCACCTGGTCCATTGACCTATTGTGACCCACGACTTGGGTGACCCACGACTCGCTTTTGGGCCGGGAAACAGGCATGGGTTAAACTAGGCACAGTATTTACACCAGCGCAGGGCAATCGTTCACTTGTAATCATGCAATGGATCCAATCGCTCAAACAAAACCTTAGCTTCTGGGGCTTCTCAATAGGCACTGGGCGCAATCGTGCGCGAATAATAAACCGTATGCGCCCCTCGGCCAGATTGCTTCGAACCTCCGCCTTTCGGCTGGCATTGATCTATGCCGCACTTTTTAGTGCCCTGTCAGCGCTTACTCTGGGATTTATCTATTGGTCAACGCGTGATCAGATTGAATCGCAGGTGGATACTCGCTTGCGACTTGAGACCGACTATCTCATCAATCTCTACAAATCAGGAGCTGTCGAAGAATTGCTGGAAGCAATACAGCGACGTAACCAGATTGATACCTACGAACGCTTTTACTCACTCACCCGTGGCAGCCCGACCAACACCAACAGTGAAGATGCTGCACTGCTGCAAGCGGAACGTACTCACAGCACCAAAAATATGGGTGATGTAGTAGATCTCGCACCCGGCAGCCCTCGCCGGTTTCTGCCTGTACGCGTAGCCGAGCTAAAGCTGTCAGATGGGCTTGCGTTGACTATTGGCCACACAGTAAGTGATGAAAAGGAGCTCGTTGACAAGACGTTCGTACTGGTAGCAGGTGCCACCCTGCTAACACTACTATTCTCGTTGATTGGCGGCATCTGGATCGGCACGGCAGTACTACGACGCATTGATTCAGTTAATCGAACAGCCAGCGAAATAATTAGTGGGGATATGAGTCAGCGGCTATCAGTTACCGAACGCGATGATGAATTCGACGAGATTGCATCCAAACTTAATCAGATGCTGAACAAAATTGAAGACCTGATGGGCAGCATGCAACAGGTCACTAACAATGTTGCCCACGATTTGCGCAGCCCATTAACACGTTTGCGCAACAGACTCGAAGTCACATTGCTTGAAGAACGGGACCCCGAAAGCTACCGTGCTGTTATGGGAGAAGCTATCGGTGATGCGGACACCTTGATCCAGACCTTCAATGCCATGCTGAGCATCGCCAGACTGGAAGCCGGTATAGATCATGCGCAATGGCAAGAATCCAGTATCGGCGATCTGCTTGATGAACTTTGCGAACTCTACCAGGCGGTAGCCGAAGAGGAAGAGCTCACATTCACATTCGATATTAAAAATAATCCGGTTTTCTATTGCAATCGCCACCTGATCGCTCAAGCGGTAACCAACTTGCTCGACAATGCGATCAAATACACCCCACGGCCTGGAGCCGTAAACCTGCAGCTAAACGGTAGTGATGATGCGTTTGAAATATCCGTAAGCGATACCGGCCCCGGTATCGCATTAACTGAGCGCGAACGTGTTCTGGAACGGTTTGTAAGGCTGGAGAACGAACGAAATTCGCCAGGCAATGGCCTTGGACTCAGTCTTGTACAGGCCGTTACACGTATTCATGGTGGCAAGCTGGTACTGGATGAAAATCCTGATGCACCTTCCGGACTGGTTGCCACACTCTGTTTTACCCGGCAGAAAATCCCGGACCGCATTCCAACCGCATCCTCTGATACCGGAACAACCAGAGCTGTTAATGTGACAAGCCAAGGCACCAAGGCGGCCGGAGCAGCCAGCTAACACGACCAGCAGTACGTGCTTTCCATAGTGCGCCATAAGCTTTGTATCAGAATATCAGTTTCACAACATTAGTTTCGCAACGGCTTAAGCTGCGTATTTTCAATCTCAGGCAACAATGCCATGCCGTCGCGGCTCACCTGGTAGGCCCACAGATTTCTGGAACCTGCAACCATCGGTGCTAATGCAATAACAACATCGTCACCTTTTTCCAGCGTTTGCAACAATTCACTAGCGGCAACACTAATGCGTGCGCCTCGGCGCTGCCCATCTACAACAAACCAAAAGTAATGCTTACCCGGCTTGTTAGCTGACAGTGATTTAATAACCGATAAACCATCAACTGTTGCCTCAACCCGGCTTGATTCTTCAAGCACCGGACTGCCATCACGTTGCAAACGTTCGGTATGAAAGTAGTAGCCCAGACCGATCATCAACATGAGTACAGGCAGAGCCGTAAGCACTGAATGAATTCTGTTTTTAGCCAATTACGAACTACTCAAGGTTTTGCACCTGCTCGCGCATTTGTTCAATAAGTACTTTCAATTCAACTGTGTGGCGAGTTGTATCACTGTCTGCCGATTTAGAGCCCAATGTGTTTGCCTCGCGGTTAAATTCCTGAATCAGGAAATCCAGGCGTCTACCAACGGGTTCATCACGATTAAAAATGGACTGCATCTCCGCTAAATGTGCATCCAGCCTGTCAAGCTCCTCAACGACATCCAGCTTCTGTGCCTGTAACACCAGTTCCTGCTCCAGACGCGCAGGATCAGCGTCGATTTCTACATCTGCCAGTCGTTGTCGCAAGCGCTCCTGCAATCGCTCTACAACCGCCGGCCGCAGCTCGCGGACCTCGGCAACAATAGCAGTAATGGTGGCACAACGTTTCTGCAACATATCTTCGATCTTGCGACCCTCGCGCTCACGCGCAGCTATATAATCCTGTAGCGCCAGCTGCAGCGCCTCCATAGCCGATTCCTGCTGACGTTTGTCTTCCTGCTGACGCTCCTGCACAACGCCAGGCCACGACAGGATGCTCATGGCATCAACGGCAACGCTGCTGGCGGCATTTCGCGTCAGACTTTCAGCCTCAGCCAGCAAACGGTTTGCTAATTCACGGTTAATGGAAAGATTGACGTCATGCCTCTCGGCGGGCGAAAAACGCAAAGTGACATCCACTTTGCCACGCTTTAATTGCTTACCCAGGAATTCGCGCACCGTTGGCTCGAGCGCACGAAACTGCTCAGGCAAGCGCAAGCCCAGCTCCAGGTAGCGGTGATTCACTGAACGGAGCTCCCACACCAGTTTCCCGGTCTCTGTTTCAGTCTCATGGCGCCCGTAGGCAGTCATACTACGTAACATAAAATTGTCCGGTTGTGACGCTTGTTGTGACCATTCAGTCAACAGTGCAAGCCGATAACACAACTGTTACATATCCAGCAGCTCAATTGCCAGCTAGAATACATCCCCCGAGAATTTTAACGACGACAAACAAAGGATACGAAGTGGCTCAAGGCTTAAGACCTAGCGGCAGAGACCGCGACCAACTGCGCAAGGTGCAATTCACCCGCGAATTTACGATGCATGCCGATGGTTCAGTACTTGTTGAATTCGGTGATACCAAAGTAATTTGCACAGCCAGCGTCGAAAATCGAGTCCCGCCTTTTTTAAAAGGATCGGGCCAAGGCTGGATAACGGCTGAATACGGCATGTTACCTGGCTCGACCTCTTCGCGTGTCAGGCGGGAAGCCACAGCGGGTAAACAGGGTGGACGTACCGTTGAGATTCAGCGCCTGATCGGGCGTTCGCTCAGAGCTGCGGTCGACCTGAGTGCCCTGGGTGAACATACCATCACCATAGACTGCGATGTCATACAGGCCGATGGTGGCACACGCACCGCTTCGATCAGTGGTGGATTTGTAGCCTTATCGGATGCCATAGCCCGATTACAGAAAAAAGGACAAATAAAAAAGAATCCCCTCTACGGCTCTCTGGCTGCTATCTCGGTCGGCATATACGAAGGCAATGCCGTTCTTGATCTGGACTATGCGGAAGATTCGGTTGCAGAAACCGATATGAACGTGGTGATGAATGATGCTGGCAGTTTTATCGAAATTCAGGGTACGGCCGAAGGACATGCCTTTCGTCGTAGCGAACTCGATTCCATGCTGAATCTTGCCGAGTCGGGCATCAAAGAAATTATTCGCTTACAACAAGAAGCGCTTGCAAACAGCTGAATTACATGCCGGGCATGAAACGACTAGCGAAAAATAGCACACTTGTTTTGGCCAGCAGTAACGTGGGCAAACTCAAGGAACTGGATCTGCTGCTGGGCCCATTGGGCCTGCAACTGAAGTTACAAAGTGAATTTGATATTGTTGATGCAGATGAAACCGGGCTGACTTTTATCGAAAACTCCATCCTCAAGGCCAGGCATGCAGCAATCGCCACAGGGTTGCCGGCACTGGCAGATGACTCAGGAATTGAAGTTGATGCGCTGCAAGGCAAGCCCGGAATCTATTCAGCACGCTACGCGAGTCTTGAGGGTGCCGGCAATGGTGATGCAGACAACAACACATTGTTGCTTAGTAAATTGCAGGGGCTGAAGCCCGCAGAACGCGGCGCAAGATTTCGCTGCGTCCTGACCTTGTTCCGCTTCCCGGAAGACCCTTCTCCTATTGTTGCTGAAGGTAGTTGGGAAGGCCACATACTTGATGCACCTTCTGGCGACCATGGTTTCGGCTACGATCCGCTGTTTTTCGCAACTGATCAGCAATGCTCGGCAGCTGATTTGCCACGCGAGGAAAAAGCTCGAGTCAGCCACCGCGGCCAGGCACTGAGACGGCTTAAAGCCAAATTGGAAAATGCATAGGTAACATGGCGACTCCAGGGCAGACACGCGATAAACAGGTTATGCAAGGCGTTGAAGTTTTCAAACCCGACCGACAACCGCAAACACGCCATTTTCGTGAACTACCTCCTCTGTCGCTGTACATCCACATCCCCTGGTGCATAAAAAAATGTCCCTACTGCGACTTTAATTCGCACGAGCAAAAGGGCGAACTGGCTGAAAATGCCTACATCGAAGCACTGCTGGCAGATCTCGAACAAGAGATGCCGGCAGTTTGGGGCAGAACCTGGTCAACCGTTTTTATAGGCGGCGGCACGCCAAGTTTATTCAAACCAGAATCAATTGAGCATCTGCTTAGTGGCGTACGAGCACTGACCGCTCTTCCCCCGGATACTGAAATTACCATGGAGGCCAACCCTGGCACCTTCGAGCAACAGCGCTTTAGCGAATTTCGAGAGGCCGGCGTGAATCGACTCTCCATTGGTATCCAGAGTTTCAATGATCTGCAGCTAAAGTCACTGGGGCGTGTTCATGGGGCTGCAGAGAGTTTCCGCGCCACTGAAATTGCCACTGCTGCTGGATTCGATAATCTTAATCTGGATTTGATGTTCGGGTTACCGCAACAGACCATGCAACAAGCCAGACACGACCTGCATTCAGCTCTCGATGCCAATCCTGCACACATATCCTACTATCAGCTGACACTGGAACCCAATACGCTTTTCCACAAGTTTCCACCCCAGCTACCCTCACACGATGCCGTAGCGCAGATGCAGGAACAGGCAATCACTGACCTGCAATCACGGGGTTATGAACGTTATGAAATTTCTGCATGGGCACAACCCGGGCAACAAAGCCAACATAATCTGAATTATTGGAATTTCGGTGACTACGTTGGTATTGGTGCGGGGGCGCATGGCAAAATCAGCGACGCCAGTAACGGTACTATCACCAGGCGTGCAAAACTCAGACACCCCGAACAGTATCTGGTGAATGCAGCAAAGGCCTCACGGATTGATACAGAACAAATCGTCAGCATTGAGGATACCGGCATAGAGTTCATGATGAATGCGCTGCGACTGACAGATGGCTTCAGCCCCGCCATGTTTCGCGAATACACCGGAGTCGATCTACACCTATGGCATTCTGAATTACAACAGGCCAGCGATCAGGGATTGCTGGACTATTCGATTACTGAAGTCCGGCCAACTGCACACGGGCTGGCCTTCCTGAACGATCTGCTGGAATTGTTTACCCCGGTAGCTTCATAGCAGCCGCCGGATATGCGGGAGTATCTAATCGGGTACCGAGAGATGCCTTAACAACTCAGTATGGCTTCGGCCCAGCGGGTAACCCTCGGCTGCCGGTTTGGCAGCAGCCGCAGTGGGTTTAGGTGTGCCTGAACCACCCGATCGAAGCCCGATCGCTTCGATCTCTCGCGCATCAGCCGTAGGGTGAGTGCCGTATTGCACCCCCCCCGCATTATCAACCCAGCGGTAGACCGTTTTGCCCGCAGCATTACCCTCTGCACCCTGCTCATTGTTGCTAACAACAGCGGTCGCACGCGCTACACTCTGACGCGCCTGACCAACAGTGGCGTTTACAGTCTTACCCAAGCTGTCCATAATGTTGCGGGCTGGATTGGGGCTTTCAACGCCATACCCTGCAGAGCTGCCTTGCCCACCTTGCTGCGCCTTTGCAACAATATCTCGTGCGCTAGCCGCGGGGTCACCACCATTCATGTAGCTCATATAGGAACCCAGACCGACCACTGCGGCAACAGGTAAAAGAGCCTTGAATCCGATTTTTGCCAATAAACGTAATATCATGCAATTGATTTCGGCCAACAGGTGCGAGTCTTGAGGTATGACTGCTATTATGTAAAGAAGAGTTGCAATTTAACCTTTTAGCCCCTAATATCCCTTGCCGATAAATTTTGCTGGCGCCAGCCAGCGCACTCGAAAAGTTGCAGGAATTCAATATGAAACCGGAAATCCATCCCAAATATCAGGAAATCAACGTCACCTGCAGCTGCGGCAACACATTCGCTACAGGTTCAACCAAGGGTGACGATTTAAGCATCGAAGTATGCTCGCAATGCCACCCCTTTTACACTGGCAAGCAAAAGACTCTCGACACCGCGGGACAAGTCGACAAGTTCCGCCGCCGCTATGGCAGCCCAAGCAAGTAAGCACTTCGAAATCGCTACCACCGCAGCTGATGCTGCGGACTGCGTCAACCGGGAGCGGCTATCTATTTGTCTGGGCTATCTGTTTGTCTGAAAACTGTCGGGTAAAACGCTGTCTGGCAATAGACAAAGACTGTACGGAAACAGACTGTACGGAAACGGAAATAGACTGTACGGAAACGGATATAGATAATCGCTACAGGTTCAAGGCTGCACTGCCAGTGCAGAAGGGCAAGAGAAAAGCCCGATAATGAAACAGCAGGCAGACAGGCCCTCAGATACGCTCTATCTGATAGATTCGAGTATCTATATATTCAGGGCCTGGTTCATTCTTCCCAGCTCTATCGTTAGCCCGAAAGGGCGCGCCGTCAATGCACTCTTCGGCTTTGCCGATTTTCTCTCGCAAGTAACCGATCAAGTCAAACCCACCCACCTCGTTTGCGCCTTCGATCGCAGCCTTTCAAGCTCCGCGCGAAATAACGTCTATCCGGCTTACAAGGCTAATCGCGCACCAGCCCCAGAAGAACTTAAACATCAGTTCACGCTCTGCCAGACCTTTGCCGAAAAATGCGGTTTCGCACAATTTGCCAGCGATCTTTATGAAGCAGATGACATAATCGGCACACTGACCGATGTCGGGCGCAAAGGTCGATACAGTAATTGCATCGTATCGGCGGACAAGGACCTCGCGCAATTTGTGGGTGAAAAGGATCAGTACTGGAATTTTGCGAAGAAACAACGGCTGGATTACCACGCGCTGCAAAAACAGTTTGGTGTCTACCCTCACCAGATCGCAGATATGCTGGCAATCTGTGGCGACAAAGTTGACAACATACCCGGCATACCAGGCGTTGGCGCTGCTACCGCAGCCAAATTACTGGTGAAGTGGGAAAATCTTGATAACCTGCTTGATCATGTGGAGGCAGTTGCCAACATGAAATTTCGCGGCGCAGTAAGAGTATCTCAACTACTGGCAGCACATGAAGACACCGTACGCCTGGCTCGACAGCTCACAGGCTTGTGGCCGGTACCTAATTTGCCAAACAGCATCAGTCAGTTGAAACGCCGCACTGCAGACCCGGCATGTCTTGAACAATTCATGAAAAAACACGGCTTTGGCGATCAACGGCGCGAGCGCCTGTTAAGAAGCTTTTGCTGAGTATGCGACACAAGCCCGCTCAGAGTGGCAGAAAGCATCGGAATAGCTCTAAACAAAAACGGCAAAAGGGTCAAACAGGGCCAGAAAAGCAGGGAAAGGACAAACCGGGTCGCCTGATTCTTTTAAACAAGCCATATGGTGTACTTAGCCAATTTTCCAGACAGCTAAACGACCGCAGCACCAATCCGAATCAGGAAAATCGAGCCACTTTGGCTGATTACATCGACATACCGGACTTCTATCCGGCCGGGCGTCTGGATCGCGACAGCGAAGGCCTGCTGCTGCTAACTGATAATGGCAAATTACAGGCGCAAATCAGCCATCCGCGATACAAACTGGCAAAAACCTACCTGCTGCAAGTTGAGGGCACAATAACGGATGATGCTCTGAGGCAATTACAAAACGGTGTTGTGCTAAAAGACGGGCCCGCCAGCGCATTGCGCGCAGAAGCCTTGGTCCAGCCTGATTGGCTGTGGCCCAGAAACCCACCCATCCGTTATCGAAAAAACATCAGCGACAGCTGGTTAAAACTCTCGATCAACGAAGGCCGTAACCGGCAGGTGAGACGCATGACAGCAGCCGTTGGTTACCCGACTCTACGGCTTATACGCTTGCAAATAGGCAGCTGGCAGCTGGGCAAGTTACGTCCCGGACATTGGCAATTCGTAGATCCTCTCTAGATACCTCTGCCTGACAGACTTTCTGGCATGAATATTTCTTGTTTTGACTGGCTGTAACGCCAGACAGAATACGCGTTTTGCAGCAGTAGTGAATTTCACATGCACATAAACGCATTTTTTATGTCCGAATTGCGAATTGCTGTTAGAACTTTGTGCAGTAGTTGGGAATACTTGGACTGCAAATCAGCACAAACGCTTAGTTCCTCACTGTAACTGCCGTTACCTGACTCGTGCAACGAATAAACGTTTGCCACTGTTTAGCCACAGATCTTGACTTCGATGGGTGGCGAACTTAGCGAATGTACGAAGTCGACTTTTATTTTGTAAATGAGGATAGTACCTAATGAAGATGACTAAACATCTTGGTGCATTTGCATCAGTCGCAGTTATGATGACTGTGGCTGCCTGTGGAAGCACCAGCAAAAACACATCTGGAAGTGCAGATGCTGCTCTACAACAGCAACTGAATGCGAGCCAAGCTCAACTGAGCGCACAGGCTGGCAAACTTAAATCTACAGAAGCTCAACTGGCTGCTGCCAAAGCTGCTGGCGCTTCCGCCGGTGGTAACTTCGGCGCTTCTGACTTGCTGCCTCCTGGCGCAAATCCTGGCCAATGTTTCACACGCGTTTGGCTGCCACCACAGTACAAGACTGTAACTGAAAAGCGTTTGGTTCAAGAAGCTGGAGAGCGTCTGGAAGTTATCCCTGCAAAAATGGGTCAGGTAACCAAGCGCGTTCTGGTTCAGGAAGCTTCTACCAAGCTTGTAACTATTCCTGCCACTTACAAAACTGTTACTGAAAGAGTTGAAGTAAGCCCAGCACGAACTGTAACCGAGCAAATCCCACCGGTTTATGAAACTGTTTCTGAGCGCATTCTTGACAAGCCTGCTCACACAACATGGAAGAAAGGTCACGGCCCTATCCAGAAGATAGATGCTTCTACTGGTGAAATCATGTGCCTGGTTGAAATTCCGGCCACTTACAAAACTATCTCCAAGCAGGTCTTGAAGACTCCGGCTTCAACTCGTGATCGCCAGATCCCAGCTGAATACCGCACAGTTACAAAGAAAGTTGTTGCAACTGCTGCCTCAACCAAGACTATTGAAATCCCTGCGAAGTACTCAACTGTAACTGTTACAGAAGAAGTTACTCCTGCTTCAACTCGCAGCATTCCAATTCCTGAGAAGTACACCACAGTTACTCGCCAGGAACTGGTTAGCGAAGGCAAGATGGACTGGAGGGAGATCCTGTGTGAAACCAACGCAACTCCTCAGCACATATCTTCAATCCAGCGCGCTCTGCAGCAAGCTGGCTACAACCCGGGTTCTGTAGACGGTCGTGTTGGCCCAGGAACTCTGCGTGCAGTTAGCGCATACCAGCAAGCTAAAGGCCTGCCAGTTGGCAACCTTGACATGCAGACAATCAAGTCACTCGGAGTTAGCCTCTAAGACTTGACCAACCTGTAAAAAAAGGGCTCTAAACAAGCCCGCATGCCAGGCTTCGCAAGAGGCCCGGCATCTAAAACCCCGGCCCTGACAGGCTGGGGTTTTTTTATGCCTGTTCAACAGGCAGGCCTGACTCCACCGGATTGAAACGCGACCACAAAGGAACCGCGTCCATTACATTGGCAATCTTTTGGTGGAGCGCATAATGGACTAGCCGTGACAACGCCGCAGGGCAAGTTGTGAACCAGGTAGAATTATCACAATTGGCGATATTTCCAGCCGCCAGATTGGTCAATCAGAAACCCTTTCAGGGCTGTTGCATTGCTATACTGCGCCGGTGGAATATTACCCGGACAAACAGAACAATACCCGCTCAGACCTGCACATTCCGGGTCTACTGACGTGCATCCTGTTCGCCGCATTGGCTTTGGGCAGCAAAACCGTGTTTGCTGCAAATGCCGCAGCACAAACAACCGAACGACTGCTGGCTGGCGAGCAATGGCTAAATGTGACAATCAATACCGATGCCGGTGTTTTATCTCGCAGTTCAGACGATCGCCGCAGTTCAGACGATCGCGATACTGACGCCGATTCTGACGCAAATGGCAAACCGGGCCGATCAGCCTTGCTGCTGAATGTCACGTTAGACGGCATTTCACTTCCCCTGAAGCTCAATCCAAGCCATATAGCAAAAAAGCCTGGGGTGCTGGAAACAGTCGAAGCAAACACTGAAGAAACCAGGCTCTACGCTGGTGTGGTAACCGATGACCCGGATTCCTGGGTACGACTGCTCCGTGAAGGCGAGTATGCCTTCAGTGGTCAGATAAAAGCCTATGGCCACCACTATGAACTCAAAACCGACGATCAGCAGATCGGCACGCGTCTGCGCAAACTGCCACCACCAGGCATACAACTACAGGCTCTTAAGGATTTTCCCCGGCCGACCGCCGGTCTCGATTACGAATTACATCCTCCCCCAATAGGACCACTGCATATCCAGCCGCGCAATACCGACAGGTCTCTGCAGCAATTACGTTTTGAAGACGGTATTGCAGTTCCGGGCGCATTGCGCATCGCTGTCGTTATAGACAGTCGTTTTAATGAGCACCATAACGGCCGCGGTGTCACCCGCGCTTTGTCGCTGGTCAATGTGATCGACGGCATCTATCAGGAGCAGTTCGGTGTCGCGATCGTGCTTGATAGTGTGGTGGCATATACCGACCCCGCCACCGACCCCATGCGTGGCAACGACAGACCAGTAGCAAACATTCTGGAAAACTTTCGAACCGTCAGATTACAAGAACCTCAATTGCGCCCGGATCTGACTATGGTGCACCTGTTTACGGGACTGCGTGATCCACAAGGTGTTCTTGGGCTGGGATGGATAGATACCGCTTGCCGCACCGACGGCTATGCTATCAGCGTATCTACCCCGTTTACCTATGACGCACTGCTGGCGGCCCATGAAATGGCACATAACCTCGGTGCACTGCACGACGACTCAACCAGCTGCGCAACCGATCGAAGCAATATCATGTGGCCACGACTTTCCGGCCAGACAGCGCCAACGTTCTCACAATGCACCTTGAATGCTGTAAGGGATAGCCTCGCTGCGCCCTGCAACCTCGACAACATTGACATATCCGTGCTAATGCAAGTGCTGCCGGGGCCGGATGGTAGCGGTCGACAGTTAGCCGCCTCGGTAATTAACAACGACCCTGTGCGGGACGCTGAGAGAGTTCGCACTTTGATACGACTGCCACAGGGCAGCAACCTTATTGATCTGCCACCCGTGTGCACCGTTACTCTGCTCTCGCAAACTAATGGTCACGAGGTTGTCTGCGAGCTTGGCGACATCCCTCCGTTGATAGGCCGACGCATGAATCTCACGCTGCGTTTGAGCTCGGACCCTGTGCCTCAATGGACACGCATCGATGCCGCCTCTCTGGTCGCAGCCGACTCGCAACCGACCAACAACACGGTACAACTTGATCTTCGCGCTCTCGGTGGCAACAGTAATGAATTCAGTGATGACGAGAGCGTTTTGGCGGCAAGCGCCAACAGCGAGGTGATTGGTGACTCGATAATTTCTACTGCGCCGCAGCCTGTTCCAGGCACACAGGCAACACAACTATTTTTGCCCGATGGCTCTTCGTTGATTCTTGACGATAGTAGCAACAGCAGCAGCGGTGTGACGGGCGGCTCAGGTCAAACTAACTGGTGGCTGCTCGCAGGCTTGCTACTGACTCTAGTGAACTCGCGCTACAGCAAAATCCGCAAGCTTCGCCAATGCGTCCCGATACGGGTTGGGCGTAAGCTCGTCTAAAGCTGTGAGGGCTTGCTGCGCTTCTGCTTTGGCGCACTCAATTGAAGCCGTTAGAGCCTCGGTTTCATTGACCGCCTTCATGACTTGATCCATTTCCTGCAAACCACCCTCTCGAATAGCTTGGCGTATCAGTTCGCGCTGGCTGTCATCACCGCGTTGCATGGCGAATATCAGCGGCAAAGTGGTTTTACCTTCAGCCAGGTCATCACCTACGTTTTTGCCCATTTGAGTCGCATCACTGCTGTAGTCCAGCACATCATCAGCGATCTGGAAGGCTGTGCCCAAATGCCTGCCGTAAGCAGCCAATGCGTTTTCTGTAGTCTGATCAACCGCTGACAAAACACCACCCAGGCGTGCTGCTGCTTCAAACAGTTTCGCGGTTTTGGCCCTGACTACTTCCAGATACTGGGCTTCGGTAATATCAGGCTCATGAACATTGAGTAGCTGCAGGACCTCACCTTCGGCGATACGATTAGTCGTTGCTGCAAGAATTTCCATGACCCGCGGATTACCCACTTCAACCATCATTTCAAAGGATCGTGAGTAGAGAAAATCGCCAACTAAAACCGCTGCTTCATTTCCCCAAACTGAATTGGCAGTATCACGCCCGCGCCGCATCGATGATTCATCGACCACGTCGTCATGCAGCAAGGTCGCCGTATGAATGAATTCGATAATAGCGGCTACATTGATGTCAAACCCGCCGCGATAGTCACTGCAACCCGCCGCCAGCAAAACCAGCTGCGGTCGCAACCGCTTACCACCATTATTGATGATATAGCCCGAAACCTGGTTTATAAGAGCAACTTCAGACGCCAGCTTGCGGACAATAAGCTGGTCAACTTCAACCATACCGTTGGCAACGAGCGAGCGGCTCTGCTCTGCAAGATCTGAAATTTCCTGCAATGATGGGGCGATACTATTCACATCGATATAGTGGCAAGATAGGCGCAATGGTTCAATCAATTTCTGCTCTTCCTGACACAGTTTTGTCGCAATTATAGTAAGGCAAAGATTCGGGCTGCGAGCTGCCGTATTCTGACCTAATATAATCATTCAGACTGCCTGATTGACTTGGCTTATCCACAGGGCTAAACTAGGCGGCTTTTCCAGTATTTTATGCGCTAATTTGCGCTGACAGTTCGGCCTGTTCCTGATTCATTGGCTTGTTTGGCAAGGTTTGTAGCAAGTTTTGGCGAATTACAGGACTTCGGGCGTACTTTTTCAATTTAATGGAGTCAACCATGTACGCGGTGATCAAAACCGGCGGCAAACAGTATCGGGTCAGTCATGGCGACCGCATCCGTGTAGAGAGCCTTATGGCTGCAGAAGGCGATTCTATAAGCCTTGATGAAGTCCTTATGATCGGCGAAGGTGCTGACGTTACTGTAGGCGCACCATTGGTCGAAGGCGGCACGGTCAGCGCCAAAGTTCTGGCTCATGGGCGCGGCAAGAAAGTCGATATCATCAAGTTCAGACGCCGCAAGCACCATCGCAAACAGATGGGTCACAGGCAGAACTTTACCGAGCTTGAAATTACGGGCATCAGCGGTGCTGGCAAAACCAGTTCTGCTCCACCCCCAAAAGCCCCTGCCACGAAAGCACCAGAGGCTGCTGCCAAATCGGCTCCGCTACCGCAAGCTGATGACAGCAGCAACGCAACGGAGAGCAGCAGCAAACCTGCAAGCGCTGCTGAGCTTAAATTCCTTGATGCGCCTGACGGCGAAGCTGATGATTTGAAAAAAATCCTTGGCATCGGCCCGGTAATCGAAGAGCAGCTTAATGGAATGGGCATCTACCACTACCAGCAGATCGCCGACTTCAGCCAGCAGGATATCGATAACGTCAATGAGGCACTGGCATTCCCCGGGCGCATAGAGCGTGACGAGTGGGTAGATCAGGCACGCGATTTAGCCAGCGGTGGCGAAGCACGTGCATTGAAGTATCTGGACGCACCCAACGGCGAACCCGATGACCTGAAAAAGGTTTCAGGTATTGGCCCCGTTATTGAGAAAAAACTCAATGAGATGGGGATTTACCACTACTCTCAGATCGCAGAATTCACCGAAAAAGACATTGACCTCGTCAACAATGCAATCGACTTCCCAGGACGTATTGAACGCGATGAGTGGCTTGATCAGGCTCGCAATCTGGCAGACGGCGGCGAACCACGCTAACTGGCGTTTTATGGTTCGCATTCGGTTACGAATAAAAGGTTACGAACAAAAGATCTAACAGGATAGGCAAATGGCACATAAGAAAGCAGGCGGTAGTACCCGCAACGGGCGTGATTCGGAATCCAAACGCCTTGGTGTAAAACGGTTTGGTGGCGAGATGGTTGCAGCCGGCAATATCATCGTACGGCAACGTGGCACACGCTTCCATCCCGGCGTGAATGTAGGCTGTGGCAAAGATCACACACTTTTCGCCAAAGCTGACGGAACCGTCAAGTTCCAGATCAAGGGTCCGCAAAAGCGTAAGTATGTGTGTGTTGAACCCGTTGAAGTCTAGTTAAAACAGTATCCTGATCGTTCAATCAGAACAGAATACATTTTTAAAACAGAACAAATTAAAACAGAATTAGAAGAACAGAAAAGAACAGAAAAGCCGGCTTCTATGCCGGCTTTTTTTTCGCAAATTAAACACCGCGCTGCCGTGTTTTTCCATATCTGCAGTAAATTTGTCTACGGCAAATCCAACCTTCTTTCCCAGGTTTCATTTGCAGGCCTCATTTGCAAGATTCACTTGCAAGCCTCAGTTGCAACTACAGGCCGTCCACCCGCAAACATATCTGCTCACGGACTCACGAACATGTAGTTCGCTTCAGTTACGCCTCGGTCGTAAGTACAAAAAGTATCAGTTGCCGCCGTCGTTTTGCTATGAATCTTTATATTTGTAATTACCTCCAAAGCACCGGCATCGTAGCAGGCTTGCTGAGCGTTTTTAACAATTTCCAGCAAATGATCCAGCTCACCTTTCATCGTTGTCTCCATGGCGCCAACCTGATAGGGCACATTGGCGGCTTTCACTACCTCGATAGCTTTATCAACAACTTCAAAATTATTACCTTCTTTTAGCCTGGGAATCACTTGAAAAGCAACGAAGACATCTTTAACCAACGGACTTAGTGTAGACATGATCTTTTACCCATAAGAACTATTTATAAAATAATACCGATATTTCCAATATATGCATTCTCAACTTTATAACTTGCATCACAGCACCACGTATCACCGTAAATCAGAACGCTGCGTATAAAGTGACTCAGATGAGTCGCTCTACTGTTGATTCAATGCTGATCAATTAAAATCAAAAAAATGCAGCATTTTATTGCATGCCAATCGATTGAGCATAAATATTCTATGTAACTTGGCCAAATCCACCAGTCTTTGATTCTTAAAATCAACGTCCTAAAGTAATTGATTTTAATCAGAAAAAAAAAGTGTCAAATTAAGTTTTCGATCTTTAATTATTCCCTACACAATTTCCCTTTTACGTACTAATTCGTGGTGTTATAACAAAGGTACTTATTTATCTGCAGAGGTTGGCTATGTCTGACAGCAAAGGAAATTCAAGCAAGGGCACATCCAATAAACATACCGGTAACAATGGGCGCAAGGTTCTTGCGTATCGCCAACCCACAACAAAAATTGTTCCCATTGATCGAGTCATCGAAAAGCTAGTTGAAGTACCTGTTGATCGAATTATCGAAGTAGAAAAGATAGTTGAAAAACCGGTCGAGGTCATAGTTGACCGTGTAGTAGAAGTCGAAAAGATCGTTGAGAAAGTAGTCGAGGTTCCAGTCGAAAAAATAGTTGAGGTTGAAAAAAGAATAGAGGTGCCGGTCAAACAAATCGTTGAAGTTGAGAAAATTGTAGAAAAGCTGGTTAATGTACCAAAAGAAAAAATAGTCGAAGTTGAAAAAATAGTGGAAAAGGCAGTTGAAATTCCAGTCGAAAAAATAGTTGAAGTTGAAAAAATTGTAGAAGTTCCGGTTGATCGTATTGTTGAGGTTGAGAGAATCGTTGAAAAGGTTGTTGAAATACCGGTTCACAAGATTGTCGAAGTAGAAAAAATCGTAGAAAAAGTTGTTGAGGTACCTGTTGAGAAGCTGGTTGAAGTTGAAAAGATTGTTGAAAAAGTAGTTGAAGTTCCGGTGGAAAAAATTGTCGAAGTTGAAAAAATAATAGAAAAACCAGTAGAAGTTGAGAAACTTGTAGAAGTCAAAATTGAAGTTGAAAAATTAGTTGAAGTACCCGTTGAAAAAACGGTTGAAGTCGAAAAAATAATTGAAAAAATTGTTGAAGTACCCGTCGATCGAATAGTGGAAGTGGAGAAACGGATAACCGTCGAAAAAATTGTAGAAAAACCGGTAGAAAAAATCGTTGAAGTTGAAAAACTGGTTGAAAAAATTGTCGAAGTTCCTGTTCAGAAACTGGTAGAGGTAGATCGAATAGTAGAAAAGGCAGTAGAAGTACAAAAACCGGTGCCAAAAGTGTTCAAGGAACAGCAAATTATTCCCAAACCTCATGATCGCATCGTTCAAGTACCAGTCAATATAGAAAAAATCGTAGAACGTCCGATTGAGACCATTCGCGAAGTGGAAGTATCGGTTGAGAAGCTAGTGGAAGTACCTGTAGAAAAAATTAAGGAAATACAGGTCAAGGTTGACAATATTGTGGAAAAACCGGTCGAGAAAACAATAAAAGTCGACCGTATCATCGACAGGCCGGTTGCTACTATCCAGGAAGTTGAAGTCACGAATGAGAAAATAATCGAGCGCAATATCGAAACCACTGTCGAAGTACCTGTAACCATCGAGAAAATAGTCGAGGCAGAGGTAGAACGGCCCATTGTGAGTGACAAGATTGTCGAAAAAACTGCTGAGACTATTCGCCAGGTTCCGGTCAATGTAGAAAAGATTGTTGAAAAGACACGTCAGGTCCCGGTTCCTGTCGAAGTAACCGTCGAGAAGATAGTTGATCGTCCGGTTGAGAAAATCAGAGAAATTGAAGTCAAGGTTGAGAAGCTGGTTGAACAACCAGTGGAAACTTTCGTCGAGGTAGAGAAGGTTGTAGAGAAAATTGTCGAAAAACCGGTCGAGAAGATTGTTGAAGTTGAAAAGATTGTAGAAAAAGTCATTGAGAAACCAGTAGACCGGATAGTTGAGGTGGAAAAGCCGGTAGAAGTGTTTGTAGATCGCATTGTAGAGGTAGAAAAGATAATAGAAGTACCAGTAAGCCGTTTCTCCGAAATCACCGGCACTGCAACCGTCAACAACGTAATACGATCAGAAGTAAAGTCCACTGTAGACAGACGATCCAGGTTGGCGGGCAGTGAAAGAGGCGAAACTCGTTTGGCTTCCGAAGCTGAATCTCGCGAATTTGACAATCGCACAGGCAAAAAAGGCAGTGACTTCAAGAAAAAAGGTGGATTCAGTTCTGCCATCAATCGCCTGGTTGGCGGAAACGACGCTACTACCGCGAACCGCAAGGAAATCGAACAAGGAGATAATCAAACTGCTAACTCATCACGCGGTAACCAAGGCAGCAGTTTTAAACAGCAGGGCTACCAGCATCGTAGTGCAAAAAGTCAGGTACAAAGTCAGGGCAGAGACAAAATATCAGACGGCAACTGGAAACGCGGGCAAAGAGATGACTTGACCCGCATTCACGGTATTGGTCCTGCTCTGGTGAAGGAACTGGCCGAACGCGATATTACAACCTTTGAGCACGTCGCAAGACTGCATGGAAAGTACATTGATAACCTGGAAGAATCGCTCAACTACAGCCAGGATATCCGCAAGCTCGACTGGGTCGGGCAAGCGAAAGCCTTTATAAAAGAGAGAGAACTGGACAAAGAAGAGTCCTAGACTGAGCTATCCTGTAAGAAGTGAAATATTACGTACAGTCTTGGTCACTTGTACATCGGACAGCGCTAATTTTTGGAAGTTTAGACACACTTTGTCTAATTCACCATGACAATCAACTATTGAAAGAGAGGCGGGTTAACTACTCTGGCAGTAAAAACTACAAAACAGGCAAACTCTACAGGTACTTTATTTTTGAAATTTTGTAGACTCATCCCATGCCTGCTCTCATAGCTCATAGCTCATAGCTCATAGCTCATAGCTCATAGCTCATAGCTGAGAGCTGAGAGCTGAGAGCTGAGAGCTGAGAGCTGAGAGCTGAGAGCTGAGAGCTGAGAGCTGAGAGCTGAATCTATTCGAAATCAATAACAGGCGCAATCCAACTTGCTGACTGAGCCTGTTCGCTAATCCCCTTGAACTTCTGCAATCATTAGCCAACTTGTTACAGTCTCGGTTACGATTGACGCACCAATCATTATCAGCAACGAATCTCAATAGGCTGGAACAATATCGGATTCAAGCAGCGTGACCGGGATTTAGTCAGTTGTTGTCTATTTGCACTCTTGAACAGA
>CALLOA010000008.1 GCA_938005265.1 uncultured Granulosicoccaceae bacterium | reverse complement strand
AATATTCCATTGATGTAGTTTGCTGACATCAAAATGAGTTTTGAAGTAACGATTTCGCTCAGGTGCCAGAAAAGGGTGGGTGTCATAACCATCACCACCAAGATTCATTGGCAAAAAATAAATCGAGTTGACAGCCTGGTCAGACAGATAATTCAACGCACCGATAATGCCGCGACTGTCAACGCCCGTATCGCGACTGACAAAGAAAGGGTCATCACTGCGGCTATCGTTTCGGTGTGGTTCGTAGAAATGCAGAAAGCCTGACCGCACACCGCCACGATCTTCAGTGCCATCAAATCCGGCGTAAGCGAGAAAGTTTTCCGGGCTGTCAGTACCGGTTTTTATCCAGTATGGCCCGTTGCGGAATTTCAGGTAATGATCGCGTACATAATCAAGGCGTCCCCAGCGCAGAAATCCGGGAGCGGACGGGTCGGTACCGGACACGGTAAAGTTTCCACTTTCGCCATGAAATGCGGCGGGATTGCCACGATTAGGATCCAGCTCGATGGCAAGGTTGGTTTCAAGCCTGAAGTTTGCACGATAGGTCCAGGTGCCGGGTTGGTCTGCTGCGAAGATAGCCCGCCAGACGTTGCCGTCGCCTTCGCCATTACCGTTACCTGCAAAAAAACCGGGGACGGAATAGGTCTGCCCGTCAGGAGCGACGAAATCAACAATCAGCCGGTAGTCCAGAAACGGGTTCGGGCCATCGTCAGTCTCGCGTGCAAAAGGACCATTGAAGTCGACGTTGAGGGGGAACCACTGCTTCAGTTCACCCGTTACCGTCGCTGCATTGCTTACGCCCCATGGTAATAGCAACAATATGGCTAGGCAGGTGGCACATAGTCGGCTGGACAAAATTGATGGAAATGGGCTGTTGTGTATGGTCATAGGTTTTTTTTTGCAGTCATTAACTGCAGATTTATCGGAATAATCTGCGCGTTTTCGCGGGCCTGTGGAATGAGTTGTTCGCGCTAGGCTTGCACTAGATGCACAAAAATGCTGCTAATAGAGATTGGTGCACAATAACACAATTTATTCGCATTAAATTGTGTTTTTGAGACAGATCTAACCAAGTAAGTATTTGATCTGGTTAACAATATCCGTGCGACAGAGTTCGCTAATCGCAAAGATTCTGTGCGCTGCTTCCCGTGCCGAAACCCAGTAGTCCGATGAAGATCCGGATAGTGGCTTCCCGGAATTATTGGGTTGGAGGCGAGATTGAGTCATTGAAGCAGCGAATGCTCATTTTGCGTTTTCTTCGAGGCAGGGTGTTTACTAAAGGAGCTGTAACATTCCGGTCTTGCATTATTTGGTATATTTATCCCAATAATTATCCTAGAATTTATCTGCTGCAAAAGATAACTCTTAGAAAGCATCAAGTCTGAGTTCAACTAGACTCGATGGACACCGATAAATCGTGAACATCGCTGCCACCGGTTTTTGATGTATGCGTGTGATCTCTATCGATAGGGTAATCATATTTTGGGTAACGTCCGGAGCATTCCCGTATCCGGCAAATGGAGAGGACCGAAATGAAACATCACGCTTTTGATTTTATTAATCCACTGAGCACTACCTTGCTACGCATCAAAACGGTTTCGCTATCTGCGTTGGCAATGACTGTTGTCGGACTGGGTTCTCTGGCAGGAATCAGTAGCCCGGCTTTAGCTTGTGGTGGCCTTTTTTGTCAGAACGTGCCCGTAGACCAGGCAGGTGAGCAAATTGTGTTTCGCCAGCAGGGCAGCACAATCACGGCGATGGTTCGCATTTTATACACCGGTGCTGCTGAGGAGTTCAGCTGGGTAGTACCGGTACCCAATACACCCGATTTAGCAGTGGGCTCCGATCCTTTGTTTGATCAGCTGGAAGCTATCACCAGGCCACAGTTTCTGCTCCAGCAAAGCGGTAACGGTTGTTTCAGCGATTTCGATTTGGCTGCTAGTCCCGTAGCTCTTGAAAGCGAGGCAGTTGCCGATTCTGCTGGTGAAGATGGTGTGCAGGTAGAAGAACGTGTGGTCGGGCCGTTTGATGTGCAGATATTGAGCAGCGATGATCCACAAGAGCTCGCAACCTGGCTTGCCAACAATAACTATGATCTGACAGACAGAGGTGCTGACCTGATTGAGCCCTATGTTCTGGATGGTTTTAAATTTATCGGCGTGAAACTACAAAGTGGTGTCAGCAGTGGCAGCATCCAGCCATTGATAATGACCTATCAGAGTGAAAGACCTGCCATCCCGCTTCGTTTAACAGCTGTCGCTGCCGAAGAAGATATGGGGGTTCTGGTATGGATGGTTGCAGATGCGCGCGCGGTGCCTGAGAACTATCTCCATGTGATTCCGAATATGGGCAGAATTAACTGGTTTCAGGGGCCATTCAATGCTTTTGCCAGTTACCAGGGGCTGGTGACAGAGGCCATGGATGAAGCGGGCGGTCAGGGCTTTGCCACAGATTACGCCGGGCCGGTAACCCAAGATATCGCACGTACGATTGGCAACCCGGACGAGCTGGATCAGGCACTGCTTCAATTTGATTCTGAGCCGGGCAACGCAAGCTTTATTGCCAACGCCCTTAGCCTTACACAGCCCACGCAACTGGGGCTGGATTTTTTACAGTCGCTGTTGCCACCACCTGCCGGCTTTGATCAGTTTGTATACTTCGATCCCATTGCCATGCAGGTTGCGTTTACTGATGAACAATTGGCAGCGGCTCGTCCGGCTTTTCGTCAGTTTATCGTTGAGCGTAATATCGAGCCGCTACGCGAGAGTGTTGGTTTGATTCCGGAAGGCGCTTACATGACCCGTTTGTTCACAACGCTATCACCAGAAGAGATGACTCTTGATCCCGAATTCGTTTATAACTCCGGGATGCCGGAACAGGCGATTACCCGTCAAGCTTTACTCGAAGTTAACTGTAATGCAGATGACAATACGGAGTGGCAACTGACTTTGGGTGCTGGCACCGGGCGCGATGGTGAAGTGGTCGCTCAGGGTAATAGCAATGTACCGTTTACACCGCCACCGGAAGTTATTATTCAACCGGCCATGTTCCGCTCCGAAACAACCGCTGCTGATGCCTTACCGGTTGCCATGACAACCAATCAGGTTCCAGCAGTCACAATAGGTGCAATTTCAACATTCCCGGTGCCTCAGAATTCAGTCGTTGATGGGGCTCTGGAAACCGTTGCCAGTGGCGATGATGATGACGGTTTTCTTGGCGGTAGCGGCGCAACGCTGCTGTCATTGTTGGCGCTGCTGGCCTGGCGTCGACGGACCATCGCCTGATTCGGGCGTTTGTGCAAATAATTGTTACGCAGTATGTCTTGAAAACTCCGGTGTGCGATATCTAGCATATCGCCATCGGTGAACAACAGGAACTCAGCCGCTGCAAGCAGCGGCTGAAATGAGCGGCCGGAACCTACAACTCTTTTATATAGTCGCTCAGGCCGCTCAGCCTGGTCGTTAATCCCGTATTTTTCCTTCACAGCGTTGTCGGAATACGCTGTGACGGCTTTCCTGCACCCTAGTCATGCAAATTCCTTTAGAATCCGCAGGTGTCCATTGCTGAGGTCTTGTTCGACTTTAAGTGCCATGGTTTGGTGCTATACCGGACACGACCGTACTGCTAATTTGTGATTCAGGGAAATTAACTATGTCTGCTTCGTCTGTCCGTCTGGGTGTGGATATTGGTGGCACATTTACCGATGTCGTACTGGAGTCCGGACAGGACTTTTACTCGACCAAGGTACTAACCACCTATAGCGCCCCGGAGAATGCAATTATTGAAGGACTGCACAAAGTATGCGAACTTTCAGGCCTTAAGCCCTCTGTCATAGAGCAAATCATCCACGGTACAACGCTTGCCACTAATGCGTTGATAGAGCGCCGTGGTGCCAAAACAGCATTCATTACCACTGATGGGTTTCGCGATGTCATCGAGATGCGCACTGAAAGCCGATTCGAACAATACGACCTGAATCTGCAATTACCGGAACCTTTGCTGCCGCGTCACAGACGCTACACCCTGGCTGAGCGGATTAATGCCAAAGGAGAGGTGATGATTGAGCTGCAGCGCCAAGACGTTGAAGAATTGGTGGATCAGATTGCGGCTGCCGGTTATGAAAGTGTCGCGGTCGGGTTTCTGCACTCCTACGTTAATGATGTCCATGAGCAATTGGTGGTCGAGGTTTTGAAGGATAAACTGCCGAACGCCATGGTCTCTGTGTCCTCTGAAGTATCCCCGCAAATGCGTGAGTACGAACGATTTAATACAGTGATTGCCAACGCCTATATCAAGCCCTTGATGAAATCTTATCTGGGTAGATTAAGTGATCGCCTGGGTAACGAAGGTGTTGGGTGCAGTATTTTCCTGATGCACTCAGGTGGTGGAATTATCTCGATCGACAGTGCCGCTGAATTTCCGGTTCGACTGGTTGAATCAGGCCCGGCAGGTGGTGCCGTATTTGCAGCCAACATAGCAGCACGCTATGGACTTGATAAGGTGCTGTCATTCGATATGGGTGGTACAACAGCAAAAATCTGCCTGATAAAAAATCAGACCCCCAAAACCAGTCGCGTCTTTGAAGTCGCCAGAACCTACCGTTTTAAAAAGGGCTCTGGAATGCCGATTTCAATTCCTGTTATCGACATGGTGGAAATCGGTGCTGGTGGCGGCTCACTGGCCCGTGTCGATAATCTGAGACAGATTCGCGTGGGCCCGGAATCAGCGGGTTCGGAACCGGGGCCTGCCTGTTATGGGCGTGGTGGTGAACGACCTGCAGTGACTGATGCTGATTTGGTGTTGGGCAAACTTGATGCGGATAATTTTGCAGGAGGTTCAATCATACTGGATGTCAATGGCTCTGCCAAAGCATTGAGCAGGCATTTAGGGGAAGAGCTGAATATGGACACCGAAACAGCGGCATTCGGCCTGGTTGAGGTGGTCGACGAAAATATGGCGAATGCAGCTCGTGTACATGCTGTAGAGAATGGCGAAGATCTGGCTGAGTACACCATGATCGCGTTTGGCGGTGCGGCACCATTGCATGCCAGCCGTCTTTGCGAAAAGCTGGGAATGGACAGGCTGTTGATTCCGCCAGGGGCCGGAGTAGGCTCGGCAATCGGGTTTCTGCGTGCACCTTTTAGTTTTGAAGCAACGCGCTCTGTTTATATGAAGCTGTCAGATTTTGATGCACCGTTGATCAAAAAGATTCTGCAGGAACTGGAGGTTGAGGCCACACGGTTTGTCAGGAGCTGTGACAGCAATGCCAACATACTCACTGATACAAAAATGTACATGCGCTACAGCGGTCAAGGTTGGGAAATCCCGGTCAGCCTGACGCCGCAACAGGCAAAAAATCCTGATGCAGAACTATTCCAGCAATTGTTCGATACCGAATACACAAAATTATTCGGCCGCCCCGTGGAAGGAATTGATGTGGAAATAACAGTATGGTCTGTTAACGCGACCACACCGCCTCAAGCGGTTGAGCGCCTGGCCGAACATGCAGGCGCTGATGCAGCAACAGTCACTGGTACTAGACGACTGCATAATCCGGCAACAGGTAATATGGATGAGGCTGTGGTGGTCGAGCGAAATGCGATCAAATCGGGTAACCAGGTTAGCGGTCCAGCGGTAATTACAGAAGATGAGACAACGATAATCCTGCCTGCGGGCTTTAATGGGGTCAGTCAAAGTGACGGCTGTATGGATCTGCGTCGTGAACGTTGAATCTATATTCGCAATTGACTGATCAAACCCTGGTTCAAAAGCAATGTGATCATCCAGAGAACACCAACATGTCAAAGCAATTTTCAGATGTAGCAAACCAGGTCATGTGGAACAGGCTGATCTCAGTGGTTGAGGAGCAAGCCCAGGCTCTGGTACGTACAGCCTTTTCCACATCGGTCAGGGAGGCGGGCGATTTATCTGCGGGTGTCTATGATGTTCAGGGTCGCATGCTTGCACAGGCTGTCACGGGTACACCAGGACATGTCAATGCTATGGCTGATGCTGTCAGTCACTTTATCCGCCGCATCGGTGAAGACAACATGTTCGAGGGTGATGTCTATATCACTAATGACCCCTGGGAAGGCACGGGACATTTGCACGACATCACCGTAGTGTCACCCACATACCATAATGGTAATCGCGTTGGGTTTTTTGCCTGTACCGCGCATATTGTAGATATCGGTGGTCGTGGTTTTGGAGCAGATGCTGCCAGTGTCTACGAAGAAGGGCTTTATATACCCATTATGAAGTTTGCCGAACGCGGTGAAGTTAATCAGTCGCTGGTGCATATCGTTCGCGGTAATGTTCGCGAGCCGCAACAGGTGGTGGGCGATATTTATGCGCTGGCAACTTGCAATGAAATCGGCCAGCGACGTCTGGTAGATATGATGAATGAATATGGAATTGGGGATCTGGATGCCATAGGTCAATTCATACTGGAAAATTCAAAGCGTGCAACTGTTGAGCGTATTGCTGCATTAAAAAATGGTACTGCCAATGCCGAGATGACGGTCGATGGTTTCGCAACACCCATCACGCTGAAAGTCAGTCTGGCGATTGAAGATGAAAAGATTGTTTGCGATTTTGATGGCACATCACCTGTCGATAAAAAGGGTATTAATTGTCCATTGGTGTATACCAAAGCCTATGCCTGCTATGCCTTGAAGTGTGCTATCGCGCCTGAAATTCCTAACAATGCCGCATCACTGCAACCGTTCGAAACTACTGCACCCGAAAATTGTGTTCTCAATGCTTTGCATCCAGCGCCGGTCGCGCTGCGCCATGTGATGGGCCATCTGGTGCCGGATACGGTATACGGCGCACTGGACGAGTTATTACCCGGTTTGGTGCCGGCCGAAGGTGCGGGCAGTCTGTGCAATTTTCAGGTGTCACTTCGTCCTCGTACCGATGAAAAAGCACCAGACGATGCGGTACGGGCCGAGGTGCTCACCTTTAATTCCGGAGGTGCCGGTGCGCGCCCTGACCTGGATGGCCTGAGCGCGACGGCCTTTCCCTCAGGTGTTATGACTATGCCGGCCGAGGCAACCGAACATACCGGGCCCATTATCATCTGGCGCAAAGAGTTGCGGCCGGATAGTGGCGGGGCGGGTCGTCAGCGAGGCGGGCTGGGGCAGTTTATGGACATTGGTGCCTTGGGAGGGCATGAATTTGATATCTCGGCAATGTTTGATCGCGGTAAGTACCCGGCTAGAGGGCGACGCGGCGGCCATGATGGCGCTAAAACCACCATAGAGCAGGATGATGGAAGCAAAATGCAGGGCAAGGGTAAGCAGTTCGTACCCCATGGGCGTAAGGTATTGATGGCTTTCCCGGGTGGTGCCGGTTACGGTGACCCCGCTGAGCGCGACCCGGAATTGGTCAAGCGTGATCTTGTACTGGGCTATATATCCGAATCGCAGGCGCGAGACACCTATGGCCTGGCTGAGGATAAAATCACCGAAGCAAGAGAAATTGTCCGAACAGGTAGCTCCTTCTAAATCGCAAGCACCGAACAGCACACACTATGAACGAAACAGTTAATTCGCCTGGCACTGCCATTGTTATTTTCTGGGTTGCATCGTTTCTTACGATCTACCCTTATGTTATTTATCCACTGCTGGTGAAGGCGCTGGCAAAGTTTTTTCCGCGCAATCCGGTGCATCGCGGGTCAGAAGCCAATCTGGATGACGACTATTGTCCTTCCGTAACTCAGATAGTATCGGCATTCAATGAAGCACCGGTGATACAGGCAAAGATGGAAAATTCTGCTGCCATTAAATACTGCAGTGATAGTCTGGATGTTGTGATTGCATCTGATGCCAGTGACGATGGTACGGATGAACTGGTTAAAACCTTCGCTGAAAAAAATCCACGTATCAAACTTGTACGGGTTAATGAACGTTCAGGTAAAACCGATGCGCTGAACAAAGTGATGTCCTCAGTTCAAACAGATATCACTGTTTTTTCTGATGCCAACGCGATGTACAAACCTGATGCAATACTGCATCTTGTTCAGGCATTCAGAAATGAAGAAGTGGGTTATGCTGTTGGGGCTGCGCGTTACTACGAAGATGCATCGACAGATGCTTCGAAAAATGAAACTGCTTACTGGGATCTCGAGTTGGGTATAAAACAGAGCGAGTCTGATTTTGACTCGGTCGTGGGTGGTGATGGTGCTATATATGCCATTCGAACTCATTTATATGAGCGAATGGATCCTGCCGACGTCAGCGATTTTGTCAATCCAATACAGATTGTTGCCAAGGGTTACCGCGGTGTTTTTGTACCGGAAGCCGAGTGTTACGAGAGCGCGGGTGACACCTTTGGTGAAGAGTATGGCCGCAAACGTCGAATTGTTAATCAGTCTTGGCGAGCTGTCGTCAAGCATCGAAAACTGCTCGGTTTCAAGCGTAACCTGAAGTTTATTTTTATGCTGATCTCTCATAAGTTTATTCGTTGGCACACTTTGTTGTTTATCATTCTCGCATTAATTGCCAATCTATATATCGTGGCTAAAACAGGTAGTGTTTTCTATATACTTTCGCTGCTGGCAATACTGGCATCGATAGTCGCCGCAGTAGTGGCGCATGCTATGGCAAGGCAGGGTAAAGAAATACCCGGGATATTATCTCCGGCCTATTATTTTTATCTCGCAGCGGTAGCGGCCCTTGCAGGTATCATCCAGAACTTTACCGGTGAGCGTTACGCCATGTGGGACCATATACGTGAGTGAAACAACCTTTGTGGAACCAAGGATTCCAGTTGAAGCAGATCCTGTAACCGGTCTGCCGATTGGCCCGCTGGTTTCAAAGCCGGAACCCGCTTTGCTGCCAAATAGAGAAGTTATCGAGGGCAGTTACTGTCGATTAGAACCGCTGGCAAGAGTTCATACTAACGATCTTTTCATAGCATCAACGCCTGCTGATGCCGTGCGACGTTTTCTCTATTTGCCAGATAAAGCACCGCAATCGATCGAGCAAATGCAAGAATGGGTCGATCATGTATCCGCTCTGGAAGATCCACGCTTCTATGCTGTAATAGATCTCGCCACGGGTCGTGTGGCCGGGCGCCAGTCCTTCCTGAATATTTCACCGGGACAACGGAGTATTGAAATCGGGCATATCTATTGGGGGCCTGCTATTGCTGGCTCCAGAGTCTCAACCGAAGCCAATTACCTGTTCGCAGAAATGGCTTTTGACCACTGGGGTTATCGACGATTTGAATGGAAATGCAACGCCCTGAATCAACCATCACGACAAGCGGCGTCTCGGTTGGGGTTCTCATATGAGGGGCATTTTCGTCGTGCTGGCGTGGTGCACGGGCGTAACAGGGATACCAGCTGGTTTTCCATGATCGATGACGATTGGGTCGTGCTGAAGCCCGTTTACAAGCAGTGGCTTAGCCCACAAAATTTTGATGCCGACGGCCAGCAAAAATCCCGGCTCAGTGAGTTAACTGCTACTGCTCTGGCAGCGTTATAAATTTATGTTAACTAGTGTGTAGCATATGACGTTATTGAGTTTATTTAACGTAACATAGCGGTTGCTAGAGCTACTATTTGTGTTATTTGGCTGTGACATGCTGATTGTCTGCGTTGCATCAACTTAGATAATTTATAAAGTAAGTTCTAAGTAAGCTGCTGGAATCGGAAGAAAATTCTGGAACTTTGCGGAGTATCACTGTTCTATATTTTTTTGAAGAGTACGTTGACGTTTTAAAATCTCTTCCTGATTGCTAAACAAATTAGTCGGTTGCGCAGGCGGCGGTTGTTCCAAAAATATAAAAACATTGAACAGCTTGCTGCTGATTTGAACTGCTACTATGCGAACCATTTTTACACTTTTGTTTCTGATTCCCGGATTGTTATTGATGGGGTTGAATCTCTATGGTTTGACTCAGCCATTACGCTACCCGGGTCTTTTTCAGACAGAAGAAGAACTATTGCGATTTCCGACTGAAGGCAACTTTACCTTTGACGAAGCCTTGCAGGCACTCGATGAATTCGAGCCTGAATCCAGTGAACTCGATACAGCTCGTAAGCTGAATAAGCTTGTCAATAGTGCCATCACACATGTGCAGTGGACACGGGTTGACCCGTCTCGTTACCGGCAACTGGTACCTGTTTGGGAAAATTTCTTTCTCTATGCTATTGGCAAGTACACATCAATGCCGCAGTTTAATCGGTATCACTTTACAGACTATCGTCGTTCGCTTGAGCGGGGGATAGGCATGTGTGGTGATGCATCGGTGGCACTCAGTAGCTTGTTGACCGAATATTCCATCGAAAACAATATCATCGCCATGAACGGGCACGTTATTGTCGAAATGTTCGATGAGAATGGCCAATCTCATTTGCTGGATCCGGATTTTGGTGTTGACCTTGGAGTAAGTCTGGATGAATTGCGTGGTAGTCTGGATAGGGTATCAGATGCCTATGTGCAGGCCGGGTATGTTATGACTGGGGAGACCGCCAGTATTATTGACACCTATGCCTTGAAAACCGGTAGGGATATCTACGAAGGCACAGTAGGCTATATGACGACCCGCTACTATTTTGAGCGAGCCAGCTATGTGATGAAATGGGTCTTACCTGCGCTTTTGATTGCTTTCGGTTTGTTTGGATTTCGGAAAAGAAAAGCAGCTTTTGTAGCGTTGGCAACCGACAAACAGTCGATTGCTTAAGCAGGTCTGCCCATCTTTTTTAGTCCTGTCGTCGGTTTTGCTGTCCTGGCTCAACTGTAATTAGCTGTCATTCCTGCTCCTCACAGTCGGGCATTTCTTTATCTGACCGCTCAGTGCTGCCCCAGTGCTGCATTAGTGCTCCACACGGCATTGATTTCTGGGATAATTCAGGGAAGAACTCTCAAATATTACGCCAGGTATGACTACGAGTTACTCCGACAGCCGCCCACACAGCCGCTCCGAAAACTACCCTGACGATACTCGCCAGAGCTGCGTTGACGCTGATGTAGAAGCGGTACTGCAGGCCCTCCGGGAAAAGCCGGACACAAGCTCTGTCGCGCATTTTACCCCCGGGCCTGGAATATTTCGATTATCCCTGACGTTTGATATCAACAAACTGCAAGAGGCGCTAGCGGAATGTCTGAGCCGTGAAGAATTCAAAGGTGGGATGCAGGAACAGGGTTTTGCCGCACTGCCTTTGACACAACGACCCGGGCAAACCAAGTGGACCGAGAATGATCTGTCCGGTAGGTATTGGCTGCGTAACGCGCAAAGCTACACAGAAGAGCCTCGTGAAGAACTGGTTGATGAATCGGCTTTTTCTGAATTTAATCCTGCGTTCAAGGGTACCTATTTTGAACAGGTACATCGAGAGCTAAGCCAGCGTTTTCCTATCGGTCGAACCCGTGTATTGGCTAAAGGCCTCTACAATTGTAATTCCTGGCACCGCGATCCAGAGCCTCGTTTACACATTCCGGTGTTATCAAACCCGGGTTCTCTGTTCGTTGTTAACCATCATGTTACACACTTGCCAGCTGATGGCTCGGTCTATTTTACCGACACTCGTGGCTATCATACTGCCCTGAATGGTGGGGAAACGCAGCGTGTGCATATAGTTGCAGCCCTTGCTTATCCGCCTGTCACAGAATAGTTATGCACAACAACAAGTGATTCAGGAATACCCATGACTGTTATTTACCGTTGCAAGAAGATCATCACGATGAATCCGGCTCGCCCCGCGGTGACACACGTCGCGGTGAAAGACGGATTTATCCTGGCCGCCGGGTCATTGAAAGAACTAAGTGGCTTCGGTGAATACACACTGAATGAGCAGTTTGCTGACAAGGTGTTAATGCCGGGGTTTGTTGAAGGCCATTGTCATGCAGTTGAAGGTAAATGGTGGCGTTATGTTTACTGTGGCTATTTCGACCGTATGGACCCGCACGGAAAAGTGTGGTCAGGATTGAAAAATATTGATCAGGTCATTGAACGCCTGTGTGAGGCTGAAAAAAGTCTTGCCGATGATTCTCAACCACTGACTGCATGGGCGATCGACCCTATTTACTATGAGGACAAAGTGATTTCCCGTCATCACCTGGATCGTGTTTCGATCACGCGCCCGGTCGCGGTGATGCACGCATCAGGGCACATATTGAACGTAAATACCAAAGCTCTGGAGCTTGCCGACTTTATGCGCCAGGGTATTGAACATGACGGTGTACCACTGGGTGAAGATGGCTTGCCCACAGGAGAGTTGAAAGGCCCGGATGCGATGATGCCGGTTGGGCGCTTTGCTGGTTTTGACCAGAATCTATTCGATTTTGATGAAAACGGTCTGATTGATTTTGCACGCTTATGCGTCAGAACGGGAGTGACTACTGCAACTGATCTGGCTGCACGTCTGGATGACGATGTTGTGGATATCGGCCTGCGTGTTACTGCTAACGAACAATTTCCGGCAAGGATAGTTCCGCTGCGGATGCATCACGGGATAGGGCCGAAAGAGTTGGTCGAGCGCGTGATAAAGCTAGCCGGGCAATCCACCGACCGTTTACGTCTGGGCAGTATAAAAGTGGTTGCAGATGGCAGTATTCAGGGTTTTTCGGCCCGTCTGAATCCACCCGGTTATTACAACGGTGCTGACAACGGCTTATGGTATATCGCACCACCTCAGATGCTTGAAATCTACGAACTGGCGCTGGCTAATGACATTTTGGTACATACTCATACCAATGGCGATGAAGCAACCGATCTGGCGCTGGATATGCTGGAACAGGCATTAAAAAAATATCCTAGATCAGATCATCGCTTCACTATCCAGCATGGCCAGATGGTCAATGCGGCACAGTACAAGCGCATCGCACGGCTTGGCATGTGCATCAATCATTTTGCCAATCATCATTTTTACTGGGGCGATGAACACTACAATATGACTGTGGGGCCGGAGCGTGCCGAGCGGATGAACGCTTGCAGAACAGCGCTTGATAACAATATACCCTTGGCGATACATTCCGATGCACCGGTTACACCGTTGGGACCACTGTTTACCGCCTGGTGTGCAGTTAATCGTCTGACGGTAAGTGGGCGAACACAGGGTGAATACGAAAAGATTACAGTCGATGAGGCCTTGCGAGCTATTACGCTTGGTGCTGCCTACACACTGCACATGGACGGTGAAATTGGCTCTGTCGAAGCGGGTAAACGAGCTGACTTTGCTGTACTGGAGGATGACCCCTACAGTGTTGAACCGCTGGCCATAAAGGATATATCCGTGTGGGGTACGATACAGGATGGTCGTATTTTTGCTGCGGCAGAAATTTAATGACCAAGCCTCTGCCGGTTACCGTGATAGGTGGCTACCTCGGTTGTGGAAAAACCACATTAGTCAATCACCTGTTACGTAACAGCGAAGGCATGCGGCTGGCGGTGTTGGTCAACGACTTTGGTGCCTTGCCGATAGATGCCGATCTGATTGAGTCACAACAAGGTGACGTTATCAGTCTAGCAGGTGGCTGTATCTGCTGTAGTTACGGCAATGACCTGGGTGATGCGCTTGTCAGTCTGCAAGTGGGTGAGACGCCGATTGATCAAGTGATCGTAGAATCAAGCGGGGTCGCACTACCGGGTGCAATTGGCTCATCGCTTAGCTTGTTACGTGACTTCACTTTACATTGTATTGCGGTATTGGTTGATGTTGAAACGATCAGGCAACACGAAGCTGACAGGTATCTTAGCGATACGATTAATCGCCAATTGGCAGATGCAGATCTGATATTACTTAACAAAGTGGATCTGGTTGATGAAGAGCATTGCCTTGCTGCTCAGCAGTGGATAGCAACAAAAAATGCGGCAGCACGTCAACTGGAAACTGTTCAGGCGCAGGTCACTCCGGCAATCATTCTGGATAGCGATGGGTCGCACTGCAGCGGATTTTCGGCATCCGGGTATGCTGTTGAGAAAGAAAGCCAGGATCAGCTAGTCACAGGACCAAGTGTGCATGGGCCGGCCGTGTTTGATGCCATCGAGTTCACGATGGCACAACGTTTCCATGTTGAAAAATTGGCTACTGTTCTAGCTGATGCTAATTCCGGACTTGTACGTGCCAAGGGCTTTGTTCCCGGGGAAAATGGTCAGCTTGAGACATTGCAGATTGTCGGATCCAGATGGGCAGTGTCGCAAGCGCCACGAGACGCGACGGCTGGCTTGGTCTGTATAGGCAGAATCGGCGAGATATCGGCTGAAACAATTCGCGACTGCATTAGCTCGTCAGTGTTGGAACGTTGATAGTTCCGCCTGGCGTTTTTTACCGGATTTAATCCGGTTTTCTGGCGAATTTCCGTTCTAGAAAGTTGCGTACTCGTAGATGTTGTCCGAGCCATTTTCTTCAATAAATTTTCTAATGAGGTTTTGATCGCTTTGCTGCTTAGCGTTCAGTTTGCAATCTTCTGACGTAATATGGGCTAAACCAGCCGGGTCGATTTCAAACAGGCAGCAGCCTTTGTCCACATCCCTGAATACAGGTTGCTTTGAAGTCCATTCCAGATTGGCATCTCCGGCTATCACAACGAAATCCAGTGTTAGTAATGATGCGAGTTGCAGTGTTAAAAATTCGCCAGAATTCTCCGCATCAAATTGTTTTATTTTTTCTGCGTCATTTTCTTTTATCAGCATGCTTCCGGTCATTTTGTGCCCTTTTGTATGATTATGAGTTTACGTCGGATGTTATCGGTGAAGAAGTGGCCATATAGCGTGCTATTAATGTGATTATTTTTGTGCAACCCTCTATATAGTGCTCTTTTCTGCTTCTTGTATGACAGTTTCCACAACCGTTAACGCCTGGTCCAAATCCTGTTTACTGATGTTTAATGGTGGTGACAGGGTGATGACACACCCTTGCGAAAGTTTGAAGCTCAAACCTTTGGCAAGACAGCGATAGAATATTTTTTCTGCCAGCTCATTACCTCGGGTCTTGAGACTCTTGTCACTGACAATTTCCACACCCAACATAAGACCTCTTCCGCGAATATCACCAACAATGCTTGAGTGCTGAAAAGATGCCTGCAATCGTTCCATGGTACTTTTCCCCAGGATTGCTGCACGTTCAACCAGATTTTCCTCTTCGATGATTTGCAGTGTCGTCAGTGCGGCGCGGGCGCTGACCGGGTTCTTTTCGTGGGTGTAATGGCCGATGGCATAATCGCCACAGACGTCCAGATCGCGATGTGCCAGGCAAGCTGCGATCGGTAAAATGCCGCCCCCCAGAGCTTTGCCCAGTGTAACAATGTCGGGCACGATCTCATCATGTTCAAATGCGAAGAAACGTCCCGTTTTGCCAAGGCCGGTGGGTATTTCATCCATAATCAGCAATGCACCGTGACGGTTACAGGCCTGACGTACCTGTTTCCAGAATCCGGCAGGTGGTACATAGGGAACTGCGCGCATGGGTTCGGCGATCACAGCAGCAATATCGCCTTCTTTTTCCAGCACATACTCAACCATATTGGCACAGGCGAGCCCGCAAACGTCAGGACCTGTATGACCATAAGGGCAGCGATAACATGCGAAAGGTGCTACATGTTCGCTACCCGGCAGCAAAGGCCCTGCGACATGTGATCGAAATGTGGCTTCACCACCAACGCTTGAAGAGCCGAATCCAGCGCCATGAAAAGCATCCCAGAATGACAGTGTTTTGAATCGGCCGGTGGCGGCACGTGCCAACCGTATCGCCACCTCATTGGCGTCTGATCCGCCTGTGGTGAAAAGCACCTTCGACAGGCCGCCCGGTGCTAACGCTCCGAGTTTCTCAGCCAGTTCGATGGCTGGCTCTGCAGTATAGCGACGTGGCGCAAATGTCAGGTCATCGAGTTGTTGTTTAAGTGCTGCAACCAGGCGCGGATGCGCATAGCCTATGTGATGTACTGTGTTGCCATGGAAATCAAGGTAACGATTACCATCATGGTCTTCAATCCAGCTGCCTTCGGCTTTTGCAATGGTGGAAAGGCAGGGCGTTGAAAGGCTTTGATGCAAAAAGGCTTTCGCGTCTCGTGCCAATAAGTTTTCAGATTGAGGTCGATGACTGTTTTGCTGCCATTGTTTGCGCAGATCAGAGGTGTTGGCTTCGCCTTCCGTATGAGTCAGTTTAGCCATCAATAGTTAAAATTCTGTTAGTTGTTTGTGTTTACTGAGAGAACATCCCAACAAGCGCCCAGTGTATGGTAATCGGTTTTCCCCGGAGGGGATTTCAAGTCGTCAAAAGCCGAACCGTCGCGATTTCGTATGCGAAACCAGGCGCCATGGTTATGGTCAACTAGATGCTGCCATGACCAGTCCCAAATGCGATCGTATTCACGCAAGTATTTATCGTCACCTGTCACCGCGTGCAAGCGCCAGGCAGCCGCAAATGCTTCTGCGTGAACCCAGAAATATTTGTGGCTGTCGCAGAACGAGTAGTCTGGTGCAAATCCGTATACCAGGCCTCCGTATCGTTTGTCCCAGCCATGCAACACAGCAGTATCAAACAGCTCGCAAGCCCGAGTTACCCAGCGACTATCAGGACTTAAATCATTGAGTTGCAGCAGCAGTTTACTCCATTCCACCTGGTGGCCGGGTTGGAAGCCCCAGGGCTTGAACAGGTCATCAGGTTTATCGATGTTGTACTCCATATCAACTTGCCAATTGCTGTCGTAGTGTTCCCAGATCAAGCCTTTGCTTTGTGCTGCCAGGTCGATTGTGAAACGTTCTGCGAGTAACTGAGCACGGCTCAGGTACCGGGTTTCACCAGTCGCAATAAAAGCCGCAATACAGGCTTCGCAGGTATGCATATTGGCGTTCTGTCCGCGATAAGGGTCGAGCTCGGTCAAGTCGGTATTGCGCTCGTCCGCATATGCCTGATGTTTTTCTTCCCAGAAATGGGTCTCCATTAATTCCCAGGCAAGTGCTAATGTCGTGTTGGCGGAAGTGATTCCGGCCTGTAGACAAGAAGCTGCAGCCAGCACGACAAAGGCGTGGCCGTAGGCCATGGCGCGGCCGTCGCTGATTGTGATTTCGCCATTGTTGCCAATGGAGAGCTCCCATGCATAATGCCCGGACGCCTGCAGGTGACTGGTGTTCAGAAATTGCAGCCCCTGTTCTGCCCATAGCTTGTGGCGTGGGTCGCCGTAGAGGCGGTATGCTGTGGCATAGTTGTAGACAAATCGGGTCGAACTGACCAGATGGCGGGTGTTCTTGTTGTAGACGCTGCCATCATCGCGAAAGCATTGGTAGAAGCCACCTTCTGGTGAAACTACGCGTTCATCATAAAAATCCAGTATGAATTGGATATGTTGCTGCAGAAACTCACGATCTCTGAAAGCGGGGCGGGTGTCTGTTGTCATGGCAATGATGGTAGAGTGCCGGAGACCTGTAATGCAAGTGCCGAATATAATTTTAGTTGTCTGATTCTGTAACCCATGCCAATAGTAAACGTCCCACATCTACCCATGCTCGAAGGGCCTGATCCGGACGCTTGTCAGGTCAATGAATGTCTGTGGGGTGAAAATGTAATTCTTCGCGATGAACAGATCGATGGGTTCTGTTATTGCGAGCGAGCGACTGACGGGTACCCGGGATACGTTGCTGTTGCCGGTTTGTCATCGGCCAGGGAATCATTAAAAGTGCAAGAGACCGGGTTTGTCAGTGGTAACCTGCCTGAGAAAATACGGGTGACTGCCCGTGCGACTCTGTTGTTCAGTGCTCCTGACATTAAAAGCCCTGTGGTGTCGAGATTGCCTTTATTGGCCGAGATTGAGTTGCATCACTCGCCTGATCACGAATTACCCCTGGCAGAGCGAGATCGTTTTGTGCGCACACAGGGTGGGTATTATGCGCTAAGAAACCACCTGAATTTGCCGTCATCGGCTCGCTGTGTCGATAATTCAACGTTGCTTGAGTTGGCAGAGACGCTTTTTACAGGAGCGCCGTATCTTTGGGGTGGGCGTACGCCGGATGGCTGTGACTGTTCCGGTTTGCTGCAAAGTGCCGCGACTCTGGTTGGTATCGCCTTGCCGCGAGACAGCGGTCCACAGGAGCAGGCTGTCGATTGCGTGATTGATTTCGCGTCACGTCAGGCGGGGGATCTGGTCTTTTGGCCTGGTCATGTCGGCTTGTTAAAGGAACCGGATGTACTCCTTCACGCCAATGCGCACAGCATGGATTGTCGTCTTGAGCCATTGGATACAGTGATTGAGCGGGCGGGTGAGCCTTCCAGTATTCGTCGTTTAATGTTTTCGTGAGCTTTTTGTCAGCTCATTGTTTGCTTGGCTGACTAACCATTTACTTTCAATACCGGACAATTTTTGATGCCAGGTTTTAAAGGCAATGCGTTGTTATTTATATTTGGCACGGTCTGTCTTGATGCCATCGGGCTGGGTATCATTATTCCGGTATTGCCGGATTTACTCAAAGAGGTCAGTGGTAGCGGAATAGGTGCAGCTGCCCGGTGGGGAGGTTTGCTGGCTGCGGCTTATGCCATTATGCAATTTGTCATGGGGCCGTTTTTGGGTTCTTTGTCAGATCGTTACGGACGGCGGCGCGTGCTGCTGGTTGGGCTGGCAGCCCTGTGTGTCGACTACCTGATCATGGGATTTGCAGGTTCCATTGTGTTGCTGTTGCTGGGACGCATACTGGCAGGCGCTGCGGGTGCAACTATAGTCACAGCCAAAGCTTACATAGCCGATATATCGTCCGCTGATAAACGAGCTGCAAGCTTTGGTATGATCGGTGCCGCGTTTGGTATCGGATTTATCCTGGGGCCGGTCATTGGCGGTCTTTTGGGTACATTCGGTACGCGCGCACCTTTTTTTACAGCAGCAGCATTGGCAGCGCTGAATTTTCTCTACGGCTATTTTGTCTTACCAGAATCGCTACCTGTTGATAAACGTCGTTCATTCTCCTGGCGTAAATCAAATCCATTCTCCGGTATTGTGCTTATTACGCGGTTCCCGGCTCTGGGTTGGATATTTCTGGCTTTTTTCCTATTTCAGATAGCACATGCGGTGTATCCGGCAGTGTGGTCCTACTGGGGTAACGCCGCTTTTGAATGGTCTTCTTTTGAGATCGGTATATCACTGGCTATGGTTGGTGTGGGTTTTGCCGTCGTGCAGGGGTGGTTGATCAGAAAGGCCATACCTCTGCTGGGCGAAACCCGCACGGCTGTGCTGGCGTTTGTGCTGACGATTCTGCCGATGGTTTTCTATGGTCTGGTGAGAAACCCTGTGCTGGTTTACGCCACTCTGCCTTTGGTGTCATTAGGGGCCTTGCTAACACCAGCGCTGGATGGCATTTTATCCAACGCGGTTCCTGCTGATGAGCAAGGGTTGTTGCAAGGTGTCAGTGCCGGGTTGGTCGCCTTGGCCACGATTATCAGTCCATTGTTGATGACTCAGATTTTCTATACCTTTACAGCAGATAGCGGAAACTTCGACTTGCCTGGTGCGCCGTTTTTGCTAGCCGCCTTACTCGCTACGGCCAGTGCTTTAGCCTTTATGCGTGGCGCGGGTAGTAACAGACGTTTTGATAGCACTCAAAAAGGTAGTGCGGAGGAAGGTAGTGCGGAGCGAAATGTGGATGAATAAAGGCTCAGCTGTCTGCGTGTTGCCAGCAGATTGAGCTAGTTGCCTGCGCTACGTTGCGCCAGTTTGTTTCGGTAGCCGTAGTCTACAATGGCTGCTTCCTGCCAAAAATTGACGGGTTGTCGTTTGGCCATGGCGTCATCAATTTCAACTTCGTCAAAACCACTTTGCAGAATAAAGGCGAACTGATCGCTATGCACATGGCCGGATGCTCTGATACGGCCTGCAAATCCCAGCTCGCGTAGCTGGCGAGCCAGGCTGTAACCGCGACCATCAGTAAATTTGTCAAAGGGAATCTTTACGATACTGATCCTGTTCAGATCTTTTCGCAGAATATTTACGTCAGTTTCGACTTCAAGCTCGACGTGCAAATCTCCAGGTTCTGTATTGCCAGCCAGACTGTCTACCGAAATAAAATTTACGGCAGGGGCTTCTTGAAAGCCTTCGCTTTGAACATTTTTAGTGATGAGTGGCATCGTGGAGTTCGCTATAGCTTCAGGTGGCAGGCGCTTGATCGCCCTTGTCATACAATGCATCGTTATAGGTGTCCGGGCCGAGTCTATTGCACGTATCAAGAAAGGTTTCTTCACTATCGGTACGTTTATCAAGGTAAAGACTGACAACGCGTTCCAGTGCCGGCACGACTTGCCCGGCCTCAATGCCTGGCCCGGCGCGTTTGCCCAGCTTCATGGTTTCGCGGTGATCACCGCCGAAGGTAAACTGGTAATATTCTGTGCCACCTTTTTCCAGGCCCAGAATGCCAATGTTGCCCACATGGTGGTGAGCGCAGGCATTAATGCAGCCGGAAATCTTGATCTTCATATCGCCAATGTCACTGGCGCGTTCTGAATCGGAAAAATGTTCGCTAATTTCCTGCGCAATGGGAATTGATCGGGCGGTTGCGAGGCTGCAGTAGTCCATTCCCGGGCAGGCAATAATGTCACTGATCAAACCGGCATTGGAAGTTGCCAGTCCGTGCTCTCGCAGTTGCTTGTACACCGTATAAAGATGCGAGCGGTGAATGTGCGGGAGAACCAGGTTTTGCTCATGACTTACGCGAATTTCGTCATGCCCGTATTGCTCTGCAAGCTCGGCGACCACGCGCATTTGTTGAGCAGTGGCATCCCCCGGTGCTTTTCCATACGGTTTGAGCGATATAGTGGCAATGTCATAGTCGGCATGCCGATGTTTATCAATATTGTGAATACACCAGCGAGCAAATTCTGGATCGTCAGCCTTGTGCTTATCGATCAGATTATTATCTACCGGCTCGTTGATAAAAGCAGGTGGCTGGAAGTACTCGGCAATTCTGCTGCGTTCAGCATCTGTGACTAGTGGAGAGGCTTCATCAGTGCGGCTGCAAATCCGTTTGAATTCGGCCTCTACAGCATCGCTAAACGCATCAACGCCCATTGCGCGCAACAGTATTTTTATACGCGCTTTGTATTTGTTGTCACGCCGCCCGTGTAAATTGTAGACGCGCATGATCGCTTCAATGTATTCAAGTAACTTACTGGCGGGAAGGCCCGGGTGAAGCACTTCTGCTATGTGCGGTGTGCGGCCAAGGCCACCGCCAACCAATACTTCATAGATTGATTCTCCGTTGACAGAATGTGTGATTCTGAGCCCGATATCGTGCGCTTTAGTTACTGCGCGATCGTTCGGTGAGCCGGTAATCGCAATTTTGAATTTGCGTGGCAAGTGTGCAAATTCGGGATGATCGGTGGACCATTGTCGCAAAAGTTCAGCGGTTGGTCGCGGATCTTCGACTTCATCAGCAGCAGCGCCAGCGAAGTGATCGGCAGTAACGTTTCTTATGCAATTTCCTGAGGTCTGGATGGCATGCATGCCAACATCCGCCAGCGCATCAAGGATGTCCGCGATATTGTCCAGCGTTGGCCAGTTGTACTGAATGTTCTGCCGAGTCGTAAAGTGACCGTAACCACGGTCGTATTTCTCCGATATAAGTGCCAGTTGACGCATCTGGCGACTATCGAGCGTGCCGTAAGGGATAGCAACGCGCAGCATGTAGGCATGAAGTTGCAGGTAAAGACCGTTTTGTAATCGCAGCGGTTTGAATTCATCTTCAGTCAACACGCCTTCAAGCCGGCGATTAATCTGCCCGCGAAACCGTGTTACGCGGTCACGAACATAAGCTGAATCAAATTCGTCGTATCGGTACATTCGTCTATTGTTGCCGGTTTAGGTGTAGAAGCCTGGGTGCAATCTCTGTACAAGCCAGGGTGCCAGACAATAGTTGTTGCGGCAGCCGTCGCTGCGGCAGCCGTCGCTGCGGCGGCTGACGCGTCTGCCTGTTGTGGCTATTGCCTGGCTGTCTCGATTGTGTATTGCATCTGTTTATCAGGCTGCAACTCTTGCGCTGGCAATAACTGCAGCCTTTGCTGCTAGCTGGTGCGTCGGGCCTGTGACCCGGAACTGTTCTCTGAAGTGAACGGGAAAAATGCTGCCGTCCTCAAGTTGTTCGACCTCAATCAGGTAAGGATCGATAACTTGTAACTGTTGCGTTGTTGCGGCGGGTAATCTTTGTCCTGCTGCTTCCTTGTCCGGTAGACGTTGGGCTCTAGTGATATCGTTTTCCCAGCCTGATTCTCTGGTTAGATAAACCACATTACCTTGCCGCAGGTCATTAGCAGTAATCATCCAGAACGTTGATTTTTTTTCATTTTTTGGCATGGCTTGCTGAGTTCCTTCGTTAAACAAATGTTTGGCAGCTGGATTGATAAGCTGCCTCTGCTTGTTACCTGTTGATCGCAATTTTAGAATAATATTCCAATAAAATGGAACATAAATCGTAAAATAGGTATATTTTTAGCTCTAAATCAATTTTAATAGGAAAAAATACTAAATTAGGAGTATTAGTAGGTATGAGGCCGTCATTAGACTCCCTTGATCTGAAAATTCTTTCCCAGGTCCAGATTGATGCAGAAATCTCTATTGACGAGTTGGCAAAGCAGCTTGGCTCGTCGAAAACGCCTGTCTGGAACCGCTTGAAGAAGTTGAAGAAGCTGGGCTACATTACCAGGCAGGTTGCGATACTGGACCCACAGGCACTCGGTTTAACGGCCTGCTTCTTTGTACTTATCCGTACCGCAGAACATGACAAAGGCTGGCAGAAGAAATTCTTGGATGCATTGCAGAAACGGCCTGAAATTCAGGAAGCGCATCGACTTGCAGGGGATGTGGATTATTTGTTGAAAGTACGAGTAAAGGACCCGGCTGATTACGATCGCTTTTACCAGGAGCTGGTCTCGGATATCAGTATTTTTAATGTCACTTCCTTGCTTTCCATGCAGGAGATTATCTCGACGACAACACTAGGCCTTGAGTTGCTCGCCGATACTTAAGCTCCAGGAACCAAGAACTCATGGTTCGATTTCTCGTTGCTGATACAAGCACGGAGGCAGTAACGAAAACTATCGAACATGCAAAAAAACCGGGGTGCGGAGCCCCGGTTTCTGCATGTAGCCTTTCTATTACACGGCTGTTCTGAGCCTCTAATCGCTGCTGTTAGCGTGCAGCCACCAGCTGTTCGCCACGCCCATTCGGGTTGTAGTTACAAACGGGCTTTTTGGTTGCAGAGCTATGCAACACATGAACGGTTGCGACAGGCCCGGGGGCCGCGAAAGCCTTGGCTATTGCCTGGTAGCGAAGCTCGGCTTGGGCCATACCGTTACGGCATTCCGCATCTTTGGCTTTTATCATCATGGTCATGTCTGTCTCCTCCAATTGGTATGCTGCTAAATCGCGGCTTAACCGAATTGATTCATTGTGTTGTCTTTGCCAGATGCCTTCAGAGCCTGGCTTCCTGAGAAGTATTCTTTGTGGTCATCACCGATATTTGAGCCAGCCATATCCTGGTGCTTGACGCAGTCAAGACCTTCACGAATTTCACGTCGCTGAACCTCTTTGACATAGGCCAGCATACCTTTGTCGCCAAAGTAATCACGAGCGAGAAGGTCGGTTGACAGTGCAGCTGTGTGATAAGTGGGTAGTGTAATCAGGTGATGAAATACACCTGCATGCTTGGCTGCATCTGCCTGGAAACTCTGGATGCGAGAATCTGCCTCAATGGCCAGAGCCGAATCGTCGTATTGGGCATCCATCAGTGAATCACGATCATACTGAGCCATATCACGGCCTTCCTCTTTCCAAGCGTCGAAAATCTGCTGGCGGAAGTTCAATGTCCAGTTAAACGACGGGCTATTGTTATAAACCAGTTTGGCGTCGGGCACTTCCGCTTTCACACGATCCACCATACTGGCGATTTGGCCAACATGAGGCTTTTCAGTTTCTATCCAAAGCAAATCAGCGCCGTTACGCAGGGCGGTAACACAATCCAGGACAACGCGGTCTTCACCGGTATCTTTTTTAAAGCTAATCAAGCCGTTTGGCAGGCGTGTTGTCTTGACCATTTTGTCGTTCTGACGAATCACCAGATCACCCGGGCCGATGTCAGCTGCTGATGAGATTTCCTCACCATCGATAAAGGCATTGTATTGGTCTGCCAGATCTCCCGGTTCCTGGGACACCGGAATTTTTTGTGTGAGGCCTGCGCCCAATGAATCAGTACGGGCGACTATAACGCCATCATCAACACCCATTTCAAGAAAGGCGTAACGCACCGCATTGATTTTGGCGAGGAAGTCTTCGTGGGGCACAGTAACCTTGCCGTCCTGATGACCGCATTGTTTGACGTCGGATACCTGGTTTTCCAGCTGCAGACAACCAGCGCCTGCTTCAATCATTTTTTTGGCGAGCAGATAAGTTGCCTCCTCGTTTCCGAATCCAGCATCAATGTCTGCGATGATAGGCACAACGTGTGTTTCAAAATTATCAATTTTATCGATAATGGAACGTTCCAGAACCTGGTTTCCTTCGGCTCTTGCATCATCCAGTGCTGTGAAAAGATGCCGCAGCTCGCGCGCATCAGCTTGCTTCAGAAACGTATAGATTTCCTGTATCAATTCCGGTACGGCGGTTTTTTCATGGATTGATTGATCAGGCAAGGGGCCAAATTCTGAGCGCAAGGCTGCAATCATCCAGCCTGACAAATACAGGTAACGGCCTTTGGTGGAACCGCCAAAATGCTTTTTGATCGAAATCATTTTCTGTTGCGCTACAAATCCGTGCCATACGCCCAGCGACTGGGTATATGCATCGGAGTTTTTGTCATAAGCTGCCATGTCGTCGCGCATGACCTTCGCTGTGTAGCGAGCGATATCAACACCGGTCTTGAAGCGGTTTTGCAGGCGCATGCGGGAGACACGCTCCGCATCAATGGATTTCCACTGGTCGCTGTATAGGGCGATGCTGTCGGCAGCTGATGAAATTTCGTTCTGGTAGTTCAACATGGTTGTTATCTTCTTATCTGCAATTAGTTATTGAGTAAAATCTGTAGATGCAAGGGATGTGTGAACTGGTTCTCATTGCGGAAAACAAACGCATCGCCTGTATCTAACTTGGTGGCAAGTGTAGAAATTTATTCATTAAAATTGCACAATAAAAACTTCACAGTGTAAATTTTACAAAATGAAGAAACCGAATTTAATAAGAAACGCCCATTTTCTGGGGCCGCGGGTTAGAAATCTGCGAAAAAGTAACAATCTGACCATGGAAGACTTGTCTGCGCGCTGTGTCAAAATGGACGCCAACAATGCGCCGTCGGTCTCGTATTTATCGATGATTGAGCGGGGGAAACGTTATCCCAGCGCGGACATGCTGGATGTAATTGCCTCTGTTTTTCAGAAAGATGCTGACTGGTTCCTGAGTGACATTCCAGATAACGACACCATCCTGCCTGATAAAGGTGCAAGCGGTGGTCTTCGCGGTATGCCGTTGGAGCCGGGTTTCTTGTTCAGCCCGGATATTTTACAGATAGCCATTCCCGAGTTACTGTCACAGGCTGGTGTCACAGGCAGACAGTTTGCGCACTTGCTGATCAGGGCTCACCAGGAGCGTCACCAGAACAATTTTCCCGAACTTGAGCGTGCTGCTGAAAGTATCGGTGAAAAACAAATGCCGGTGACCCTGGGTGTGATGGAAGAATTTGCCAAAAAAGTCGGCCTCAAGATAGTCTGGTTTGATAAGTTGACAAAGCCGAAGGCAAAAAAACTGGGCCTGCGCGAAAACACATTTGTGCGTTCGTATTTTGAAAAACCGGGAACGGTATATCTCAACAAGGTCCTGCAGGAACACCCCGTCAGGCACAAGTACGATCTGGCGGTCTACATCGGACACATGGTGTTGCACAGCGGTGATGGTATAAAAACGCCGATGATCGCCGACCGGCGCCAGCCTGGAAAAACGCGCAGCGAAACGCTGGATATAGAACAGGAACATGCACTGGATGCACAGGATATTGTCAATGCCTGGCGTGATTTTGAATGCAGTTTTTTCGCCGGTGCCTTGTTGTGCCCCAAGGTTCCTTTTCGCCGACTGATCGAGCGTAATGCACACGAAGTCACAGTGGGAAGCCTGATTGATGTCAGCCCGTCAGTGACGATGCGGCGCATGACAGCGGTGTCTTCCTATCCGCATTGGCACTACTTTGATGCCTTGCCACCGGGTCGTTTAAATGCTGTTTATAGGGGTAACGGAATTCCCTTGCCATGGGGGAATATGCGTCTTGTGCAGGACCCTTGTCAGCACTGGGCAGTATTCAGAATGCTGGAATCAGCAGAAACCGGCACGTCGGCGCAGATTTCATTGCTGGATAGTGGCAACGACACCCGTATTTATTGCTGTGAATCACTAAAAACCCAGAATATTGCCGGTGCATCACAGGTGCTATGTGCGGGTATTGATATCAATCCCGCGTTGGAGGCTCAAGGTATTGATGCGAATGAGGTCGCTTTGATGTTAAAGCAAGCTTGCGGCAAAGCAGGAGGCATGGCGCCGATGCCGGAGTCCATCCGAAAGGATATGACTTCTATTGCAAAGATTCTGAATATTGACTGGATGCTGCGCGGTATCGAAAAAGAAGTTCGCCTGATTTGTCCGCGAAGTGGTGCATGCCCACGAGACCCGAAGTGTCATCTAGCTGTATGATCGGGTGATAAGCTCCAACTAAACTTAAATTCTAATTGATCTGCGAGTAAAGAAATTTCTTGAATGTAAAGCCATTAACTTCTGCTATTGGTGCCGAGATAGAGGGTGTCGATTTATCGCAGCCATTAAACGATGCTCAGTTTGAAGCCGTCTCAACTGCGTTCAAGCAGCACCTTGTTTTGTTCTTTCGTAACCAGTCCTTGCAGCCACAAGATATCGTAGGCTTTGCAAAGCTGTTCGGCCCTGTAGGAGCTTACCCTTTCGCCAAACCGTTACCCGATCATCCGGAAGTAATCGCAATAATTAAAGAGCCTGAACAAAAAACAGTATTTGGTGGAATCTGGCATACAGATAGTGCCTATTTGCAGGAACCGTCAGCTGCATCAGTGCTTTATTCGCTGGAAGTGCCTGATGTGGGCGGTGATACTTTGTTCTCCAATATGTATCTGGCCTGGGAAAATCTGGATGACGACTTGAAGGAAACGATAAAAACAAAATCAGCTTTGCACTCGTCTGATAAAAACCGGGCCAAGTTGCGGGCCGAACATCTGGATAACGGCAAGATGCCTGCGATACAAGATGCCATGCAAAAGGTGCATGAAGCCTGGCACCCAATAGTTCGGAAACATCCTCGAACTCAAAAACCTTCCCTTTATATCAGTCCGGCACACACGACCGGTATTCGAGGAATGAGTGATGAGGAGAGTAAGCCGCTGCTGGAGCAGCTATTTCAGCACGCACTTCTGGATGATTTTAAATGCCGTTTTCGCTGGAGCCCGGGCACACTCGCGATTTGGGATAATCGCTGCACTTTGCATTACCCGGTTAATGATTACCAAGGAGTTCGTCGGGTGATGCATCGAGTAACTGTTGACGGTGAGCGCCCTACAGCTTACTACTGGTACTAGCAATTTTACTGGTACCAGCTATTTTGGCAGCTGAGGCATGATCAATAAGAACCACGAATCAACAAGCCGGGGCTCAGGTATTATTTTAATTCCCGGGGAGATTTAATACTGATTCGGGTGTTAGAAGAAATTGGTGCTTATAGCGGCCTGGTTTCTATTGTGCGTTCCACCACTGATTCCATTTATTTATGTCGTAGGCGTGGCGTTGACCTGTGATAGCGGTTAGCGCACCGATGACATCAGCTTTCACCCAAAGAGGGTCGCTCTGCTTGTTCAATCGTTGGATAAGTGCTTTAACGCTTGCCTTGTCATTCTGGCCAAGCCATCCAATCGCTACAATGCTCGCAATCGATGGATCAAAGATTTTGCCGCTACCGTGAGTCGAGGCGGTTTTTGTGTTGCTCGTGTCTTCACGGTTAATCAACGCCGGGTCAACTCGTCCATAACCGTTGATAGCTAATGTGCTTATCAGATACCAGTGTACGAGTTCTCTGTAAGTAACGGCCTGTCTGGTAAACATTGTTACCGTTGTGTCGGGTAGAGGATGGTCGAGTAGTTGTGTGATTGCCAAGCCGAATTCTGGTGTGTACAGGTTTGGATGGCGGGCCAGAGTATTACGCAAGGCACTTGCATATTCTCCTATGCGTTCCGCTTGACTTATAATCGGTAGCAGCTCATCAACTATTCTGGCGGCTAATAGTGTGTCCGGTGTTACTGAGGTGTCCGGTGTTACTGAAGGTTTTTGTATGCTTGATGTTGTATTACGTACACCAGATTGCCGTGAAAGGTCTTGCAAACCTGATCTTTTAGTATCAGCACTGGCAATTTTTTCTTCATTGTAAACCCACAACGAACCTCCGTTTTTATTGTATGTGCCGATATAAATCTGTCCTTCATGACTCGTTACAGAAACAGGAGTCTGTTTTAGCTTGGCCAGTTGTGTAAAGTTTCCCTTGTTGTCGTAGCGCCAAAGTCTCCCCCGGTCATTAGTGTCATTACGTATTTGTGTGGCAAGCCATAAGGTTTCTCCATTTGAATGCAGGGAGCGCGGTCGATCACTTGCAGGCAACTCAATCTCTTGTGTTGTTTGGCCGTTGTAGTGCAGTAATTGCCGCTGATTGCCGTTGTCAACGAACGCGAACAAACTGTTATTGTGGACTGTGAGTTCGTCCACTCTGTCGCTGCTGGGCCAATCTGACAGTGCTTTTGTGCTGTTGTTGCTAAGACTGAAAACTTTGGCTTCATGTTTGCCATTGGCGGAAGCACCGAGCATACAACGATCTTTATATTGAGCAACATTGACAAGGCGACTGAAAGAAGCAGAGCCTGCCGGGTATGTGAATTGAGATTGCCAGGAGTTATCAGCTTGCTGTGCCAAAAATTCCCCCGTCCATGAGCCGGTAACGGCAACCAGTTGATGGTTACAAATTCCCATCGCGTGAACGTGCATAGCCCGGCCGTCCTGTATAACTCTCCAGCGCCACGTATTGCCATCGGTTACAACATATTCACCCGCTCCGGCACTTCTTCGCGGATCTTCAAAAGGCCAATAGAGTGCTCCTTCAAATACCACGGGGTTGCCAGCGTCTTGCGAGAACAAGCTTCTTTCATAGCGGGTCGTGGAAGATGCAGGCGTGTAGCTGTATATATCTGCGACATTTGTGTCTTTGAAAGGGTGGCTATTGGCAAACCAGATTTTATTTTTAAACGCGATGAGCTGTGAAACAGCAGGCCATTGTTCAAACTGAGCCAGTTGGGTAAGCGTTTGCGATTGAGCCTGCTCTATCTGCAGTAAAGAAAGTCCGCAGAGGAGGGTGAAATACCTTAATACGCGAAAGCGCGGTTGTTTCACGCAAGATAAGCTCGTTGTTTTCTTCAGAGTAGAAAAAGTAGTCATCTTGTTCTGCGCCAATTGATGCCGACTATAGTTTGGAGGTCGCTGCGTAACACGGTTGAGCTTTAAATCAGTGATCACAAAGCGCACCGTTTGTCCGCCCGATTGTCTCATCAGTTTGAATGCTTGATTGGTGGGCGCAAGAAATTCTTCGCGCGGGAAACAATGTGAGTGGCAATGTTCGAGTGTAAGCTGAGTGGAATGTCTCTTAAAAGCCAATTTTCTGTCGTTTAGTGCGTGCGATTCTGGGCCTCAATCTCATGATCAAGCTCACAAAATTCAGGAGTTTTCGTCGAGTGTCGCAAAAAAGACACAATTTTCGTGAATAGAAATACAGAAATTTTCTGTTTTTTTTCTGTTTTTTCTGTTTTTTTTGGTGCCTTATTGGACCAAAAAGACGCGTTCGAACCATTAAGCGGCGTATATAGGTGAAAAAAAGAGTGAACTTATTTACGTGTAAGTTGACTTCCCAATTTTTATAAAAATAAAAGTTGTCAAAAGGTTACAACTTTTACATATACTTACCCTAAGGTGATTGACCGTTTACACACCAAGAACTTACGAAACCGGTGCATTACCTAGATGAATAGCAGGAGCATTAACATAACAGGAGTATTAACTACCGTCTCAGCAATTCAGACAAACGGTTGCAAGAAACTGAAGAACAATTTACTTCGTTACTGAATGATTTACTTTGCTACTGAATTTTTTTTGCGCAGGCAAGCGTAATTTCGACGGTCTCTCTCACTCTTAGGAGCAGATAAACAATGAAAAATATTCTGGTAAGAAGTGCTGTCGCTTTGGCTGTGACAGCAGGCATGTCGGCCCCGGTTTTGGCAGAAACTTCCATCACCGGCAGTATGCGAATCGGTGGCCTCTTCACCGGGCCTGATGGCGGTGAAGATGATCTTGGGATTAATAGTTTCGGTTCGCGATTCATCATGTCTACCAGCGAAGACATCGGTGGTGGTTTGACCGGTATTGGTCGAATTGAAGTTGGGGTAAATGCGAACACGACGCAAGGCAACAGAGAGTTTGGCGGTTTTGACCGAACACGCCAGACCTGGGGTGGTCTGTCGGGTGGTTTTGGAACAATCAAAATTGGAGCTCAGTACGCCGCTTTTTATGACACGGTCACCAGCAAAGGCGATATCGCATGGTGGGGAAGCTGTTTTGTAGAATTTGAATGTTCTCGAGTTCCTGCAGTACTGAAATATTCTGGAAGTAGCGGTGGCCTATCCTATGCTGCATCAATCGAGGCCAATCGCGGTGATGAAGATAACGACGCGCTGGATAACGTTGAACTCGGAATCGGATATTCGGTTGCTGGATGGTCTTTCGGAGCTGGTGTAAGTGCTCTTGCGGATGACGGTGTGCTTCTTGGACTGGCCGCATCTGGAAAAGTAGCTGGTATTGGGCTGTCTGCAGTTCTACAGATTGCTGATGAAGATTTTGCTGGCGACACTGAAGAGAATACAGTGTTAACTCTCACCGGTACCTACGCGGGTTTCTACGGCCTTCTTACTAACGCTGATACGTCAGGTGAAGGTTCGTCAAACCTCACGCTCGGTTATACCTGGAACATAGCCGACAGTACGCTAATGTATTTCGAAATCCAGCAGCTCGACTCTGGTGGAGACGAGACCACAATTGGTCGTGCAACACTCAAGCGTGATTTCAAAATCGTTGGAGGTTAACAGCCTTGTTGCAGGCTAAGAGCCGATTTGACCGCTTGGTCCGACCGGCCACATTGGTTAACGTCTGATGCCATTGGCAGAAATGATGCTGCTATTGGATAATAAAACCCGAATCAATATCTGATTCGGGTTTTTTTTTGGCGTTTAATATTTTTGCGCAAGTATGATCGGAAAAGACTGTCCGCTTATTTTTACCCATATCCCTAAAACAGGGGGCATGTCCCTGTTTGCAAGTATGTGTGAGTATCACGGGATGAAAATGGCGGATATGTACAACATGTCGGCCTTTTACGAGGAATGGGATGAGGTTGAAGCAGAGCTGAAGGATGCTGATAAATGTGTTTATGCCGGCCACTTTCCGTTCGGCTTGCATGAGTGGCTTTCCCGGCCGTCATGCTATATGGCGATAGTGCGTAAACCGGCTGATCGTATTATGTCGCTTTACTATTATTCCATTCAGTATCGGGATTTTATTCGCCATGAATGCAAAAGTCGCAGTTGTTCCCCCGATGAGCTATTCGAAAATCGAGTGGCCGCAGACTTTTATCGTGACTTTATGCCCTGGATTAAAGCTGCTGAAACGTTGAATGGTTTTCTGAGATGTCCCTCACCTGAACTAGATAATGGCATGGTCAGGCGTTTCAGTGGTTTTGGCCTGCAAGCTGAAGCCTGTCCTGACAGCGCTTTGGAGCTAGCCATGGCAAATATTGAAAATTACTATACGGTGGTAGGAATGCAGGAGCGCTATCAGGAAAGTATCAAGATGGCGCGTTTGGCATTCAATGTTAATTTAACCGAATTTCATATCAATACAGGTACAGACAAACGCCGCAGCAAACAAAAGCTGGATACCAACCAGAGAAAACGGCTTAAACAGTTGAATAAACTTGATATAAAACTTTATGACTGGATTGCCGAGCGGTTTGATAGTCAGTTGGGTAAGTCGGTGGAACCAATTGTAGTCGCCGGTGGTGCCCGCAATGACTACCGGCAAGTGAAGCTTTGGCGTGCTATCGGGCAATCTCCCCAACGACAGTCGATAATGCGAGAAAGCCCCAATAAAGCTGGCTAGTACCATTCAGGCGTGTTCAATGGATTTGCAAAGGGTGTAGACAAGAATTTTGCGTGAAGTGCTAATTAACCAGGAACCGGTGGAGCTATTCAAACTGGTTAAATTTGCCGGTTTTGCAAACAGCGGTGGTGAATCAAAAAAAATGATTGAGGATCAACTTGTCCGTGTCAATGGTGATATTGAGACGCGCAAGCGCAGAAAAATTATGGCTCGGGATGTTATTGCCATAGCGGACGATCAGGGTGAAGAGGGCGACGAATTTGTTACTGTTCTTGTTGCGAGCGCGGAGTAACCAGTGCCATTCCCAGTAACATCAGAGCCAGTGCAGCCCATATAAGCAATGAGTGTTTTTCCGAAAAAATTATCATTCCCCAGAACACCCCTGAAAGCGTGACGACATACCCGGACATGCTCGCAAAAATTGCCCCGGCCAATTTAATTAGCAACAGATACATCAGGTAGGCAATTGCGCTGACAAACATCATGGCGATGATCGACCAATCAACTCTGTCTAGTGGCAAGGTGATGGTAACGAAATCCCGGTTTATTATTACCAAAGGCAGTAGCACGGTTGCGGCCAGTAACATCCCGCCGCTTAAAAGTACGGGAATTGATGTATCCGACGATACGCGAGTCTCCACAAAAAGATTTTCAATGGTATAAAAGCAGCAAGCAATAAGAGATGCGCCTATCCAGAACCGGGTGTCGGTCAATAATGTGCCTGATTGGGCAGCCTGGAGGCCTATGACCCCGTTGGGTAGCATAATCAACAAAATCGCACTGAAGCCAAGTAAAACGCCACTGAATCTGGGCCAGGCAAATCGTTCAAGCGATAGTGCTGTGCCACTGGCATAAGTGAGCATGGGCACAATAGCGATAGTGATCGCCAACACGCCGGCAGGCACGTAAAGGGCTGCATAAAACAACAAAGTACCCGGTATGACATTGCCAATGGTACCGACCACGAACATTTGGCTCAGACCAGGGCGTTGTCGGCGGCCAAATTCCGATTTCAGGATGCAGTAAACAAGTAGTACAATACCGCCACCAAAGACCTGCCACCATGCCAGCCCCAAGGGAGCTTTGCCGGCTTCTGTCGCGATTCTGGCCAATGAAAATGTCAGGCCCCAGATCATGCCGGATCCGAAGGCCATAATGTACATGATCGCGGTTTTCATTGGCTTTTCTTGCAGATTACGCAATAGATTGTCAACAACTGGCTATGCAGCCTTGATGAATTACACGCAAGTCGCCATATTTGTGACGATGCGGGCACAACCATAGCCTGTATGTACATTAAATTTCTGGCTGCCAGACGCTGTGGCCAGCAGTGTAACGCTTTATCGGGAGTAAAAAGACAAAAATGGGTTATTTTAATATGAGTTATATGCTTATGGTGATGTTGCCGGGCATGGTTCTCTCGGGTCTGGCCTCGTTTCTGGTGAAAAGTACCTTCAAGCGATTTGAAACGGTGGGAACCTCCAGCAATATGACAGGCGCTGAAGCCGCGCAACTGATGCTGCAACGCCAAGGTGTAACGGATTGCCGCATCGAGCCTGTGTCGGGTCGTCTGAGCGATCACTACGATCCGCGAGACAAGACGCTGCGGTTATCGGAACCGGTATACAATGCCCGTTCGATTTCTGCCATCGGAGTTGCCTGTCACGAAGCAGGGCACGCGTTGCAACACGCACAGGGATACAAGTTTTTGCAAATGCGTTCCAAGCTGGTGCCGGTAACAAATATCTCCAGTAAGATGTCAATGCCGGTACTCATGGGCGGCATGTTGTTAATGTCGCTGGCGCCAGCTCTGGGCACACCGGTCGTGCTGCTGGGCGTGGCACTTTTTTCCGCGGCTGTTGTATTTTCTGTAGTGACGCTGCCGGTAGAATGGGATGCCAGTGCTCGTGCCAAAAAGGCCATGGTTGCTGCCAATATCGTTAACGGCGAGGAAGCACGTGGAGCGTCCAAGGTTCTAAATGCGGCTTTTCTGACCTATTTAGCTTCAGCAATAGCCTCTATCATGACACTGTTGTATTACCTGCATCGCAGTGGCTTGCTACGTGCGTTTATGAGTCGAAGGTAGTTTGACTGCAGGGTAGCCTTGTCTGGTTAGGCAACGCGTACTAACCGGATCCTGAAATTGGCAGGAAAGCTTCCTGCCATTCTTCTCAGAGTACCTTTGGTTCAGGAATATTCAACATCGAGCAGAGATTCGTACTGCTTGATCATCGAGCTTTTAGCTTCTTCTCCATGCCCTGCCTGCAGGGCATGTTCGTAGACCGAGGTCATAGCTGTTGATAAGGGAAAACTGTCCTCTTTAACCCCTGCGTCACCCGCTTTAGCAATCAGACTGCGAAAATTCTCAATATCCTTGTAGGCGCTTTGCAGGGAAAAATCACCATCGAAGATGCGTTGCTTCATTTTTGGCACAAAGTGCTCTGACGCAAAGCTGCGACTACTGCCATCCAGCACAACACGGGTGACGGCTTCTTTGTCGAGCCCGCTCTTCAAAGCTAATGGTATGACTTCGCATAGCGCTGCTATGTTGATATTGTAGATAATATTATTTATGGATTTCATCGCCTGGCCGCTGCCGGTTACACCGCAATAGATCGGATTGTTTCCCATGCTTGCCAGATAAGGAGATATCCGGGAAAAAGCGTTTTCAGTGCCCCCGAACATGATGGTCAGGCTGCCTTCGTCTGCTCGTTTTGGCAAACCCGAAACAGGGCTGTCAAAATAATCCACGCCGTACTGTTTTGCACGCTCGGCAAATGTTACGGCATCCTGGCTGGGAAGCGTCGTGGTATCCACGATGGTGAGCTTGCCAGCGGCGTTGCCGCCGTTCACAAGCCCCGCATCACCAAATAAGAGTGAATCAACTTCCTTGCTGGATGGCAGACATAGGAACAACAAGTCACATTCATTGCCCATCTGAGCCGGTGTATCGGCTAACTCCGCACCCTGCTCAACAAGCAACGCGGTTCGACTTGTGTCAATATCATGGACTGCCAGTTGACCATTGGTCTTCAGCAGATTCAGCGCCATGCCGTGACCCATCTGCCCGAGTCCGATAAATCCGGTTTTTTCCCATTGCATGCAAGTCTCCGTCAGGCTCCTTTTTGTTGAAAGCTCAGATTTTGCGCTTTTGTATGATGTATTCAGGTTAATCATACTCCAGTGAAACCTCACAGTGGGTAATTCAGGGGAAGCGTCAGTCAGCAGCTCTTCATGGGGCCCGGGATAAGCTAAAAAATTCGTCATGTAAAAGGCTTGAAAAAGCCACTTTTTTTTATTAAATTTTTGATCGCCTGATCGTTCCTGATGCGTTGTATTCGGTGTTGTATTCGGCGTTGTTTGGCGAATTGGCAAATTCAATTCGTCAAAGTGGTCGAACCGGCGTATGGTACTAGCCTGATGGAATACGTATCCGTATTATTTTTTGCTCGCGTCAATTATTCGCAACACTATCTACCATGATCGAAATAAGTAATTTGAGTAAGGATTTCTCGGGATTCAGGGCGGTTGACGACATCTCATTTTCAGTTTCGCCCGGTGAAGTTCTCGGGTTTCTGGGACCTAATGGTGCGGGCAAGTCCACAACCATGAAAATGATAGCCGGCTTCATTAAACCCACAAGTGGCAAAGTCAGGGTGATGGGCAAAAACGTCAGGCTGCGGCCAATTGCCACGCGCAAACAAATTGGTTACCTTCCCGAAGGTGCGCCTTTGTATTCAGATATGACGCCACCTGATTTTCTTCAGTTTGTTGGACGCATGCGTGGTCTGGGAAAAAAGCAACGCGGTGATGCAATTGCCGATGCGATGCAGAAACTTGAATTGGCAAGTGTTGCCCACAAACGTATAGAAGAACTTTCGAAAGGTTTCAAAAGACGTGTGGGTATCGCCCAGGCGATTTTGCATGACCCTGCCGTGCTGATATTGGACGAGCCTACCGATGGTCTGGATCCGAATCAAAAACATCAGGTCCGGCAGCTGATAAAAAATCTGTCAACCGACAAGATTGTCATACTGTCCACACATATTCTCGAAGAAGTTTCGACAGTCTGCAACCGTGCTGTGGTTATCGCGAACGGAAAATTGCTTGCAGATAACTCTCCCAGCGAATTACAAGCCCAATCACGCTACCACCAGGCCGTTACTGTGCAGTTTCCGCAAGACGTCGATATCGCCAATGTAAAAAACCTGCTTGAGACACTGCCATCAGTGGGCGTTGCCGAAGTCGCCCATGATCAACCCCGCCGTATAACGGCTGTCGCAGAGCAGTCTGTTGAAAACAGAAACAGGGTTCATGAAGAAGTAGCGGGTTTACTCGGGATGCAAGGTTGGAATAATGCCTCCGTTTATGTTGAAACCGGCCGGCTGGATGATGTGTTTATGGATATTACAGGTGGCCAACGATCGTGAATAGCATGTTTGATTTGTTAATACAGCAGTTCGAATGCAAGGCCGGGTGTGATGAATAGTTGCGTGTCTGTTTTCAGGCGGGAAATGTATAGCTATTTTGCGTCTCCTCTCGCTTATATTTTTATAGTCATATTCCTGATGCTGTCGGCCGGGTTTGCGTTTTATATGGGTGGGCTATACGAGCGCGGTCAGGCCGATCTGTTACCGTTTTTCTCTTTTCACCCATGGTTGTATCTGTTTCTGGTCCCTGCCATAGCCATGCGCCTATGGGCTGAAGAGCGTAAAAGCGGCACAATTGAGTTGTTGCTGACTCTACCTGTTACCACAACACAAGCGGTACTCGGAAAGTTCTTTGCTTCCTGGGCTTTTGTTGGTCTTGCTTTGCTGCTGACATTTCCCATCTGGCTCACGGTGAACTATCTGGGTGATCCGGACAATGGGGTTATCGTTGCAAGCTACTTGGGTAGTTGGTTAATGGCGGGTGCTTTTCTTGCCGTAGGTAGTGCTATATCAGCCACAACCAATAATCAGGTGATCGCTTTTATACTGACTGTTGTTGTCTGTTTTATTCTTGTTGTTGCAGGTTTCCCACTGGTGCAGGGGGCATTCCGAAGTTGGGCGCCAAATGTGGTACTGGATGCTGTCTCAAGTCTTAGTTTCCTTACACACTACCTGGCGATATCACGCGGAGTGCTTGATTTACGCGATATTTTCTTTTTCGTTTTGGTGATTATCACCTGGCTGATCGCTACTGTGCTGATAATCAATATGAAGAAGGCAGATTGACTATGAAAAAACTGACTTCCAAGGTGGCGTTGATACTTCTCGCAGTGGTGTCTCTTGGCCTGATAACCGCCAATAATTTTATATTCAAAGGCTCGCGAATAGACCTGACTGAAGATAAAACCTACAGCATCTCGGCAGGAACTGAAAATATCGTTGCCGGTCTGGAATCCAATGTCAGATTGAAGTTTTTTTATTCAGAAGAAGATTCTTCTGAACTTGGATTTTTGCGTGACTACGCCCGGCGCATAACGGATTTATTACAAGAATATGTGCTACGTTCTGATGGCAAACTTTCTCTTGAAGTGATAGATCCTGAAGCATTTTCCGAGCAGGAGGACGAAGCGTCTGAACATGGTATCCAGCGCGTTGGTCTGGGCTTCGGTGAAGATCCGATATTTTTCGGGATAGTTGCGGTTGCTGCCAATGGAGCAGAAGAGACTATTGAATTTTTGCATCCTGATCGTGAGGAATTCCTTGAATACGATGTAACGCGTATGCTTTCCAAAGTAGGGCGTAGCGAGGAACAGAAAATCGGCCTGATTTCAGGTTTGCAGGTTGCCGGTGGTTTTGATCAGGGGCAGCGGCGAGCCGTGACCCCTTGGCAAACCTACACTCAACTGCGCCAGCTCTACCAAATAGACAACCTGGGCGTTGATATCGAAGAAATACCCGATGATATTGATCTTCTGCTCCTGATACACCCGGACAATGTATCCGATCAAACACTGTATGCGATAGATCAGTTCGCCTTGCGCGGTGGCAGTATCATGGCGTTTGTTGATGAATTTGCGCAGACGGATCCTTTGCTTTCAATGGGGCCGCAAATGGACACGACATCTATTCCTTCAAGGTTTTTGCCGGTACTTGAACAGTGGGGTGTTGAATTGGTTGCCGACAAGATATTGGCTGATGAAGCGCATGCATTGCGTGTAGGCGGAGGCGCTACGCAACGCCCGACGCCGCATCTTGGTGTGTTTGGTTATGGGCAGGCCAATTTTGTTGCTACTGATCATCCAGTGCTCAGTCAGCTGAACAATATTATCTTTTCCAGTGGCAGTGTGGTCAGGCCCACAACAGATGCGAAAACCAACTTTGAACCATTGATTCAATCCAGTGATCGTGCCGGGCTCATCGATGCGTCATTATTGAAAAATTTGCTTGACCCGGCACAATTGGCTGATCAATTTACCGCGACTGGAGAGCGTTACACAATTGCTGCTCATGTTACTGGCTCGGCCAGTACAGCTTATCCTGAGGGACGTCCACTTGCAGATGAAGCGGAATCTGCCGAAGAGGCCGGTGCAGACTCCGATTCTGCACAAGGCGACACCGATGAAGAATCTGCACCTGAAGCTGTTTTAAAGGAACATGTCAGTGATTCAGTGGAGTCCGGGATTAACGTATTCCTTGTTGCTGATACAGATGTACTGAATGATCCTTTGTGGGTCAGGTTACAGAATTTTTTCGGTCGTGAAATTGCACAGCCATTTGCTGATAACGGTAATTTCTTTATCAACGCGGCTGAAAATATACTGGGCAGTTCGGACCTGATGAGCTTACGCAGTCGCGGAACATATGCACGCCCGTTCCACGTGGTTGAAGATCTTGAGCGTGATGCTGCGTCTCGCTTCCAGGACAAGGAGCGAGAGTTACAGGAGCGGTTGAACGAGACTGAAGCGCGACTAGCTGCATTGCAGCAGAACAAAGAAGGGGGTGATGTTCTGTCGCTGAGTGCTGAACAGCAGCAGGAAGTTGATAACTTTCGCGCCCAACAGCTGACGATTCGCCGTGAGTTACGTGAGGTTCAGCACCAGCTTGGCCAGGATATTGAGAAGCTGGGGGGACGCATCAAGTTGTTGAATATCGTTCTCGTGCCTTTTCTGATCACCATTGCAGCGCTGATTTTGCGACATCGCCGCTCGCGGGCCATACGCCGCGCCAATCGTGAGTTTTCACCGGCTGGTTGAACTCCTGGCTGTACCGGTTATTATTTATTTCAGTTATTTGCCTGACGCCGCTTCTAACAAGGCTTCAATAACATTTTTGGTCTGTGGCGTTTCCACAGATTTGAAATGTGTTAATGCCTGGTAGGTACTGGTTGCTGCGTCGAACGCTCCAGCGGGCAAACCAGCCTGGCGAAGAGTTTCAGCTATCTCTTGCATTTCACCACTGAAGCGCCAGGCCTTAGGAGCGTTGCCTGTACTGGCGTTCTTCAAAGCAGCGTGCAGTTGTGGTTGCGAGAGTGTCCACTCCGATTCAAGATGAGTGCCCAGATTGTGGTGTTGTGCCAAAGCAACCATGTTTAGTAACAGTGCTGCCGAGCCTTTGGTCCAGCCGGCATAGGCCATCTTCATTGCTGAAGCGGCACCGATCTCATCGCCGATAGTGATCGCTTCCATTTTGGACCCCTCAAATAAGGTGGCGACTGACGATGCCTGCTTACCTGAAAGATAAAGTCTCGTCGTGCCTTCTTGCCAGGCTGGCGGGCCGATGATACCGCCGTCAACTACTTCTATTTCGTTGTCATCGAGCAACCCGGCTACGGCCTGTGCGGTGCCCGGTGAGATGGCGTTGCAGTCTACATACGTGCCGCTGAAACCTGATTGTACAACGGTGGTTGCGAGTGTCAGTGCCTGATCAGGCGGGCACACAGAGAACAATATTTCGCAAGCTTCTCCGAGTTCTCGCAAGCTACCCGCATCACTGATTCCGTGTTCACCGGCTCGACGTGCGCTCGCTTGACTGCGCCCTTCACTTGCCCAACTGACCGAGTGGTCATTGCTGATAAGCGCGGCCGCAACACTACTGCCCATCATGCCGGGGTGGAGTATGCCCACACTTGCTGCTTGACTCATGGATGATTCCTTTTTCGCAGGTGTTTTAATATACAGGTTGTTTGCACCGGCCGTTGTAGTTTTTCTACAAGTGGGGTTTTATGATACCTGTATGAAATTATAGTAAACTGAGCTTATGAAGCTTGCATGGCCCAGGACAATTGTACACGCTGATATGGATGCATTTTATGCACAGGTGGAACAGTTGGATGACCCCACGCTACGCGGGCGCGCGTTAGTTGTCGGTCCACGCAGCAATCGCGGTGTGGTGCTCACGGCCAGTTATGAAGCCAGGCGCTTTGGAATTAAAAGCGCGATGCCAATGGCCGAAGCATTGCAGCGTTGCCCCAACCTTCACACTGTGCCGCCGCGCTTTGATCGCTACCAGGAACTGTCCTGCTGCATGATGAATGTTTTTGCAGATTTTTCGCCTGATGTTGAAGCTATCTCACTGGATGAAGCCTTTCTGGATATGACTGGAGCCGAGCGAATATTTGGAACGCCATTGCAAATAGCCCGCAAGCTGAAGTCCAGTGTTAAAGAAGCTACGGGTGGGCTGACGGTATCGGTAGGCGTCGCGTCATCCAAATATGTAGCCAAGGTTGCCAGTGATTTTAACAAGCCGGATGGTCTGACCATTGTAGAACCTGCTGATGCTGTGAAATGGTTGGATCCTATGCCGGTATCACGGCTATGGGGAGCTGGTCCCAAGACTGTATTGCGCCTGCACCGTATCGGGCTGTATACCATCGGTGATGTTCGCAAAGCCTGCCCGCACTGGTTAAAGCGTATGTTGGGTAGCTATGGTCTGCATTTCCAGTCATTGGCGAACGCTCGTGATCCGCGGCGCGTGGCCAGACGACGCACTGCTCGCAGCATGGGGTCTGAACGCACTTTACTTGGTGATGTATCATCAAAAGAGGATATCGCCATGCATTTGCGTCAGTCAGCCGAACGTCTGGGTAGCCGTCTCAGGTCTAAAGGCCTTTTGGCAGGTGGTGTGCGGGTAAGATTAAAGACCAGCGAATTCAAGTTGTTGACCAGGCAGGTCTCTTTACCGGAACCGACCTGTTGCTCTGATTTGTTGTACCAATGCGGGTTGAACTTGCTGCAGCGATTTGATGAACCGTCGGCCCATGAAGCACGTAGAGAGGATTCGACTTATCGCCTGGTTGGTCTGGCAGTGTTTGGCCTGGTGGAGCAGGGTGATCCGTGCCAGCTCGATCTGTTCAGCTTTGACAGCCAGCAAAACGAACTTGAGAGAACGATAGACGCTGCAGCGCAAAAGTTCGGTCAGGGTGCGGTGGTGCGGGCCAGTAGCCTGGGGCATGCCAGAACCCTGTCAGGGAATACTCCAACACTGGATTTTGTTGATTTTGAAGAACAGGTCGAATAGATGTGAGGAATGCGTGCAGTAACATAGAAATCCTGCTGCACAATAGGGTTAAATGGTCTAACAGGCCGTGCTTGTATACCTATTTTAGCTGGCTGGTCTACACTATCCTAGTGGCTGTGCGTTTGTAGTGGCATAAACAGGGAAGTTACTCGAGACCTGTGGTTTGAAACTTTTCAGCGGGTTGCGAAACAAAATTTATGATTGCTAGAGCGAAACATGGAGATGCAATGAGAATGTTGAAGTTGTTGGGTTTGATTATATTCGTACAGCTCGTTGCCGCCTGTGCCGCCTCCGGTACAGGTCCGGACGGCAAGGCAGCTTTCAGGAGTCGTGCCACGACTGATGGGTTGGTTCCACTGTCAGGCCCTGAAATTGAGCAGATGTTTCGTGGCACCGCATTCAGGAGCCATGGCGGTGAATGGACGTGGGTGTTTGGAGCCCGTGGAACCGCTCACGCGAGAGCGTTTGACGGGTCTTGGGAAATCAAGGATCAGAAGTGGGAAATCGATGGCGATAAACTCTGTCGCGAAAATGAAGGTGCTTACCCTTGCGTATCAATCTACGCGGTAGATGGAGTAATACGGTTTGGTGTAGAGGGCACTACTAACCTCGAACGTTGGGCAATCGTCCCTTACAGCGGAGATATTTAAACCCAACGTGCAATCACCTCACATGTGATTTCTTCGGTCTATCTTCGAGCGGTTTGTGTTGGGGGGTGTGCAGCTGTTAGTGATGGAGTGTCTGCTGCACATTTAATTGGCCGAATCTAACTTGCAGAATCTAACTTGCAATAAGATGTGCGTGGGCAGTATTCATTAGAGCAGTGTTTGTTAGAGCCAGGTAGGCTATCCGCTACAAGCGCGAGTAGGCGAGTTCAACCCAGAATCTGGCGCCGGTCTCCAGGATGGAATCGTTGAAGTCGTATTCCGGATTATGCAGACTCATTCCATTAGCGCCGTCGCAGCCGTTACCGATAAACAGGTAAGCTCCGGGTACTTTTTCTAACAGGTAGCCAAAGTCTTCAGAGCCCATTAGCGGTGGGCGATCATTTTGAACGTTGTTGTCGCCAGCTACATTACTAGCAACCGCCAAAGCACCAAGTGCTTCATTCTTTGTGTTGATGGTCGGTATAAAATTTCGTTTGTACTCGAATTCACACTCAATTCCATGAGTAGCGGCAACGCCTTGCGCAATACGTTGCATTGTTGCCTCGATGTGTTCCTGCACTTCAGGTAACAGGGAGCGGGTATCGCCTTTAAGCGTAACTTCTCCCGGAATGACATTGACCGTTCCATTGGTATTGAATTCGGTGAAGGAGACTACGGCATTGTGAAGCGGATCGACGGTTCTGGCGACCAGCGTCTGCATAGCCATGACCAGTTCAGCTCCAGCGACCAGCGGGTCACGGCCGCGATGTGGCATGGCTGCATGCGAGCCCGTGCCGCGTAGCGTAATCTGGAAGTTATCCTCAGCGGCCATAATGGAACCGGTGTTCCCGCCAAATGCACCGGCGGGCAGACCGGGCAGATTATGCAGCGCATAGACTTCATCCAGCGGGAAACGCTCCAGCAGATCATCCTCCAGCATGGCAAGCGCCCCTTCGCCGTGTTCCTCTGCCGGCTGGAAGATAAATACGAGCGTACCGTTGAAGTCGCCATGCCGGGCTAAATGGGATGCTGCACCAAGTAACATGCTGGTGTGGCCATCATGACCGCAAGCATGCATCTTTCCTGCAACGTTAGAGCGATATTCGAATCTGCTTGCTTCTTCGATATTCAGCGCATCCATGTCTGCACGTAAACCAATGCGGCGCTTGCCATCGCCCTTGCTCAGGGTTGCAACCACGCCTGTTCCACCCACGCCGGTGGTAACCGACAGACCCCAGCTTTTCAGTAAAGTCGCGACACTTGCAGCGGTGCGTGTTTCTTCGAACGCAGTTTCGGGATGACGGTGAAAATCGTGCCGCCAGCCGATCATATCGTTAACGAGTTCAGTCGATATCGAGTTTTCTCGGCTCATGTCGTTGCGGGATCCTGGTAATTAAATCTTGCTGATGAAAGTACGCGAAAGAACTTTCAGCCGCCTGCGGGGGGCAGGTAACCGGGAAGTTTTTCGCAGAGTACTCGCAGCACATCTTCTTTACCATCACGGATAATATCCGCGATGTCTATTTTGCCATCCAGCTCACGCGTCAGTTGGCTGTCGCCTCGATTCATGCCGTAGGAGAATGAGGCAAATCCGATGGCGCCTAGAATGACCCAGAATAAGACCTTAAGGCTACTGCGGATAATTTTTAAGGCGGCAATAATGATGAGCAAGCCGCCGATACCCATCAGTATTTCATAGGAATACTCCAGCGCCTCGAAGCGGGCCCATAAATTTTGTGCGTCTTCCAGCATGAGGGACTCCAGTGTGAATAGTGGCTGTCAGGGGACGGCATTTTAAACCAAACCATCAAATCATTGCTTGCGAATCCGGTATAATATTACATCAGCCTGAAACTGAAACTACAATTACAAGTAGCTGCTTGTAGAATGGACCAATATGCTGCAGGTTGTTAATCATCCTGACGAAATAAACAACCAAGACATCGCTCCACTATGGCCGCAAACCCTGTATCTTCTGAAAACGCACAAGGCAAATTAACCACTCATGTGCTCGATACCGCTAACGGCAAGCCCGGTGCGGGCATGGCCCTATCACTGTTCAGGGTTGAGGGTGCTACTCGCAAAGAGCTGGTGGTGACCTCAACCAACAGCGATGGGCGTTGTGATGCACCGTTACTGGAAGGTTTGCAATTCATCCCTGGCACGTATGAGCTGGAATTCGGGGTTGGCGATTACTTCGGCAAAACAGGCGAAGCTTCTACATCTGCAGGCCCCCGGTTTCTGGATACGGTACTTATCCGTTTTGGCATAAGTAGCCCGGAGGAGCACTACCACGTACCGTTACTGGTATCCCCGTTTGCTTATTCAACTTATCGCGGCAGCTAAGGGGCTCACTGGTGGAAGGGTATATTCTTGAGTGGCTCAACCTGCTAGGGCGTTGGATCCACGTTATAACCGGCATCGCCTGGATAGGCGCTTCGTTTTATTTCATCTGGCTGGATAATCATCTGCAAGAGCCGGAATTTGATCACGACAAGCAAAAGGGGGTCGCCGGCGAGTTATGGGCCGTACACGGAGGTGGGTTTTATAACTCGCAAAAATACCAGGTAGCCCCTGAAAAACTTCCCGAGACACTACACTGGTTCAAATGGGAGGCTTATAGCACCTGGTTATCAGGTATGTTTATGCTGGTGTTGATGTACTGGTACAGCGCTGAGTTGTATCTGATAGATCCGGCTGTTATGGCGCTGAGTAAACCGCTTGCCATTGTGATTGGTTTGGCCACTATTGTCGGAGGGTGGCTTGGGTACGATGCTCTTTGTCGCTCAAAAATGGGTGAGGACGAAACACGGTTGTCGATCATTATTTTTGTTCTTTCATCATTGGCTGCGTTTTTGTTGTGTCAGGTGTTTAGTGGTCGTGGCGCCTTCATTCACTATGGGGCAATGCTCGGTACCATTATGGTTGCCAACGTTGCCTTCGTGATCATACCCGGGCAGAAAGATCTGGTGCTTGCCAAAAGTGAAGGCCGTGCTCCCGACCCGATACACGGCATCCGTGGCAAACAGCGTTCAGTACATAATACTTATTTCACTTTGCCTGTGCTATTTGTGATGATCAGCAACCATTATGCGATGACCTACGGTCATCGTTACAATTGGTTGGTGTTGATTGTCATATCGTTGATCGGCGCGCTGGTGCGAGTCTATTTTGTCGCCAGGCATCGTGGGACGGCATCCCTGGTACCTATAGTGATTGCGGGATTGTTGCTGGCGGCACTGGCAGCAGCAATGGTGCCTCGCCCGTCCTCAACCGTTTCATCAGTAGCAAACGATACGAAAACAGTTTCTTCATCTGAGCTTCAAGCGTTACAAGAAAATGTTCATGGCATCGTTCTGGCACGCTGCGCGACCTGTCATGCCAATGTCCCCAGCCAAAAAGGTTTTGTTGCCGCACCGAAAGGAATAGTGCTTGAAACTATGGAGGATCTGCAGCGACACGCAGATGCGGTACACCAGCAAAGTGTGGTCACGCGAGCCATGCCTCTGGGCAACCTCTCGGGAATGACTGAAGAGGAACGTGGGTCGGTCGCCGCATGGTATGGGGCACGCGCTAATGAATGAAAGCTCGAACCACGTGTGTGCAGCTCCCGGGGCTGTGAGCAACCCTTCGCTCGACCTGGTTTGTATTGGCCGTGCTGGTGTTGATTTTTATGCCGAACAAGTGGGTAGCCGGCTGGAAGACGTTGGTAGCTTCGCCAAGTACATCGGCGGCTCCTCAACCAATATTGCTGCCTGTTCATCCCGTATGGGATTGAAGACAGCTCTCATCACTCGTGTTGGCAATGAGCATATGGGTGAATTTATCCGTGAACAATTGAAGCGCGAAGGTGTTGATACCAGCTATGTAATAAGCGACCCGGAACGGTTAACCGCGTTGGTGGTTCTGGGCATCAAGGACCGAGAGACGTTTCCGCTCATTTTTTATCGCGAGAATTGCGCTGACATGGCGATCAGTGTTGATGATATCGATGCCGGTTTTATTGCCAGTGCCAGGGCACTGCTGATTACGGGTACACATTTCTCAACAGACAACGTCTACAAAACCTGTAAACATGCCTTGGCTATTGCAAGAGAGCGGGGTGTTAAAACGGTACTGGATATCGACTACAGGCCGGTGCTTTGGGGGCTTACCGGCAAGGGTGATGGTGAAACCCGTTTTGTAGCTAACGACAATGTAAGCAAACACTTGCAATCGATTGTGGCCGACTTTGATTTGATCGTAGGTACAGAAGAGGAAATTCATATTGCCGGTGGAACGACTGACACGTTGCAGGCCTTGAATCGTATTCGAGAATTAAGTGATGCCACTCTGGTGTTGAAGCGCGGACCGTATGGCGCTAGTGTCTATGAGGGTGCGATTCCGGATGATCTGGACAAGGGCGTTACAGTAAAAGGCGTGAGTGTTGATGTATTAAATGTACTGGGTGCTGGCGATGGTTTTATTTCCGGTTTTCTTCGCGGTTGGATAAATGGTGAAAGCCACGAACAGGCGCTGACTTATGCCAACGCCTGTGGTGCATTGGTCGTATCCCGCCATGGTTGTACGCCAGCCATGCCGACGCGGCCCGAGCTTGACTATTATCTGGCGAATGCCAATCGCATAGCCCGCCCGGATCTCGATCCGGAACTTAACTTTCTGCACCGGGTTTCCACGCGCAGCGTTGAGTGGCCACAATTAATGGTGCATGCGTTTGATCATCGCTTGCAATTTGAAAAAATGGCTTCCAAGGTTGGAGCCACGACTGAGCGTTTGGAACAGTTGAAGCTCTTACTGTTACAGGCCACCGTTCAAGTGATCGAGAAGAGGAATATCAAGGGGCAGGCAGGGCTGTTATGCGATGGTAAATACGGGCAGGAAGCATTAAATCATGCTAGCGGCCAGGGTCTGTGGGTCGCAAGGCCGGTGGAAGAACCCCAGTCAAGACCCTTGCGGTTCGAAGGTGGCCGCAGTATCGGCAGCATATTGGAATCATGGCCACAAGAGCAGGTCGTCAAGTGCCTTTTATTCTATAGTGCTGCGGACGATATTGAGATCCTGCAGCAACAGGATAGCCGCTTACTTGAACTTTATGACGCTTGTTGTCACAGTGGGCACGAGCTAATGCTGGAGATTATTCCACCACGTGAAGCTTTGCCTGCCAGTGAATCATTGTGGATGAGTGTTGACCATATCTACAATCTTGGCATCAGGCCGGATTGGTGGAAGCTGCCGGCGCTCAGCACTGACAGTACGAAAAAGTTGTGTGACCTGATAAACGAGCGTGACAGCTGGTGCAGAGGTATTGTGATATTGGGATTGAACGCGCCTTTTGAGAACGTGGTGGCAGGTCTTGAAGCTGCTGCACAAGAACCTTTGGTTAAAGGCTTTGCGGTGGGCAGAACATTGTTCGCTGAAGCTGCGGAACTTTGGCTTGCCAACAAAATAAACGATAATGAACTCGTCGGTCGTGTTGCGGCTAACTACACAGCCATGGTTGATGCCTGGCTCGGTTTTACACAAGGTCATAACTAGCTGTGCAGGTGTTTTTGCGAACCAGTGACGCTGAACTAACGGCTTTATGCATGACGGTTAATCGCCACATCATGTAACTACCACGAATCCTGCTGCTAAGATGAGCGGGTTGATAATACTAATGAGAAACGTTTATGGACATTAAAGGAAAAAAAGCTGTTGTTTTTGGCGGCACCTCAGGAATAGGCCTGGCTACCTGCTTACAGCTGGTAGAAAAGGGTGCTGAAGTTATCGCTGTGAGTCGTCAACCGGATAAGGCAGGTGATGTGCCGGCTGGCGTCACCTTAAAACAATGTGACACCACTGATGAGTCAGCTGTTGAAAAATTGCTGGCAGAGTGTGCGCCATTTGATATCCTGATCAGTGCAGCAACGGGTGGTAGCCGGGCAGTAGGTCCCTTCACATCAATGGACATGGAAGGCTACAAAGGCTCATTTGCAAAACTGTGGGGCTACGCCAATGTGGTGCGGCATGGCACACAACATTTGAGCGATAACGGTGCAATAGTTCTGGTCAGTGGTGCTCCGGCCAGGCGCTGCAAGCCAGGTCAGGTAGCTATATCTTCGGTGGGTGGCGCTGTTGAAAATCTGGTGCGCGCTGTTGCTCCCGAGATAACCCCAAAGCGTATAAATGCCATGTCACCTGGTCAGATCGACACTCCGATGGTTGCCCTGGAAGGTCAGGAGCGGGTGGATTTCTATAACAAAATGACTGCTAATCACGTGATCAATCGCGCTGGAACTGCTGCTGAATGTGCTCAGGGAATCGTATTTTTGGTAGAAAATGATTATGTCACTGGTACGACACTGGATGTTGATGGTGGTTGGGTATACGCACCCTAGTTCGCAGTCGGTAGTGCCATGCTGGCCGCGGGCTCTTGCCATGGCCCTGCCATGTGTGTGGCGCTTATAACATGGCGATTTCATCGCTGGCCTACATCGGTGTCAGATCATCCAATCTAAACGATTGGAGTAGTTTTGCCGGTTCCTTATTGGGCATGCAATGTCTTGAACGGGCCGGCAAGACCCTGGCGATGCGTATGGATGATCATGCGCAGCGTCTGGTTGTTTCTGATGAACCTGGTGAAACTATCGCGTTCATAGGCTGGGAAGTAGAGTCTTCTGCTGATCTCAATCACTATGGGGCGCGACTTGAGGCGGCGGGCCATGCGGTAACCTATGGCAATCGTGATCTGGCTGAACGCCGGTTTGTGGATGAACTGTTGATCTGCCGTGACCCGGCTGGTTACCGTACCGAGCTTGTTTTCAAACCTCATAAAGTTGAGGAACCGTTTAGCCCGCAGCGCGCTATTGAAGGTTTCAAAACCGGGCCGCTGGGTATGGGGCATGTTGTACTGCATGTTGCGGATGCCGAACGAATAGCCCCATTCTATTGTGATCTTCTGGATTTTTCAGTCTCCGATTATGGGCTGAAACCTGTGCCACTCTATTTCTTTCACATCAACGAACGTCACCACAGCTTTGCTATCGTTGGTTCCGGTAAAGGCGGTTTTCACCATTTTATGGTGGAGTATGAAAACCTCGATGATGTTGGTCAGGGCTATGATCTTGCACTGCTAGAAGAGGACAAAGTGGCCTACACTCTGGGTCGCCATACCAATGATTACATGACCAGTTTTTATGCCCGCACGCCTTCGGATTTTTTTGTAGAAAGTGGTTGGGGTGGGCGGCTTATTGATACGGCTCGCTGGCAGCCGCATGAAACAACTGTTGGCCCAAGCTTCTGGGGGCATGAGCGTCTTTATCTGAATGAAGAGGAGCGTGTCCGGTTTCGTGACATGCGATTGCGAGCAGCGGCAGATGGGCAGCGTACACCTCATTTGATTAACTGCCCGTGGTTGTATCGCCAATAAGCGGCAGGCCCGCAGCGGGTGATCGTGTTGTACGGCAGCATTACGATGTCGCTGTTGTTGGTATGGGGCCAACAGGTGCAACACTCGCTCTTTTGTTGGCCCAGCAGGGTGTTTCAGTGATTGTGCTCGAGCGCGAGCAAGGCATTTACCCCTTGCCCCGCGCTGTTCATATCGATGATGAAACCATGCGGGTGTTTCAATCGGTCGGCATCGCGGACAGCCTCAGTGACAAGCTGCGTGTTAACCCTGGCATGCGTTTTGTTCGAGCCGATGGCGAACTGTTGCTGGACTGGCCACGCCCCGACACAGTCGCAGCATCTGGCTGGTACCCGAGCTATCGCTTGCACCAACCCGATCTTGAAACTCTGTTGCGCGACGCACTGGAATCGCAGACCGATGTGGATATTCTGAACGGTCGCCTTGTGCAAGCGGTGTGTGAAAAAGCACACCACGTCGAGATTCAGTTCAACAACGAAGCAGGAAATAACAATTCATCGATCAGCTGCGATTATGTAGTGGGTTGCGATGGTGCCGGGTCAGTGGTGCGGCAGAGTATGTACATGCAGCAGGAGCTGCAAGCTACTCAAATCAATGGCGACATGGAAGATCTGGGTTTCAAGCAACGTTGGTTGGTTATTGATGTTTTACTTGAGCGCCCACGGCCTGATCTGGGTGACCATACGTTGCAAATTTGCAGTCCGGAACGTGCAATGACTTACTGCCGTAACCCGGGTATACGACGTCGTTGGGAAGTAGCTCTACGTGATGACGAGCCGGATGAAGTGATGATGCAACCGCAGCGTATCGAATCATTGCTGGCTGATTGGCTCAATCCGGGTGATGCCATTATCGAACGAAGTGCTGTGTACACTTTTCGTTCAGCTATCGCGCGTCACTGGCGATCCGGTCGCTGCCTGATTGCTGGTGATGCTGCTCACTTGACACCTCCCTTTATGGGGCAGGGGCTGTGTGCCGGCATACGTGATGCAGCCAATCTGGCTTGGAAGCTGGCTCGATGTTGCCGTGATCATAGTGCCTTGCAGGAGAGTGACGCAAAAGCGGCATTGCTCGATTCCTATCAGGCTGAGCGTAGCCCGCATGTGCGTGCATATATCGAAACGGCGATGCAGCTAGGGCGTTTAATGACAAGCCTTCAGTCAGACCCTCAGCAAGTGCATATGCCCAATAACCGGCGCATGCAGTCAATCAGACCACGCTTGGGAGCAAGCCGTTATATGCCAGTTGACCGCTGCCTTGATACGGTGCAGGCAGCCGATAATCAGATCAAAACGTCAGAACCATTGACGGGGCGACAATTCCCGCAACCGCTGCTATCCACTGGTGAGCGTCTTGACGATGCTGTAGGGCATCGGTACTTGCTGTTGACTAAAACCGATCTGCCTGGCTCCCCACCTGTCGGCCTGTTTGTGATGAATACCCGGGAGCACTCAAAACTTCAAAACCAACTGGATGACCATGGCGTTATTGCAGTATTGATTCGCCCTGATCGCTATGTTGTGAAAACGGCTAAAAATCTGACTGGCCTTTGCGAACTACTTGAATACAGTAGGCAGTTTGTTTCAAAAATATCTGTAAGTTGACGCGGAGAAGCGTATTGACCCTGCATGAATCTGAACTGTCTGATCTGGCAGAGCGCCTGCTGGCTGATTACGATGCGGTTTGCCCGGGTGATGTGTTTGCCAACGGATTACGCCTTGATCTGGATGATGCATGGCATTTGCAAGCTGCAGTCACACGCTTGAGGGAGGCACGGGGTGAGCTTGTGGCTGGCTACAAGATTGGCGCGGTAACACCCGGTAACCAGCAGATGCTGGGTTTGACGCAACCGGTTTGGGGCAGATTGTGGCAATCTGAATTTTATGACAGCGGTGTACGACTTGATCGCGCGGCTTATGCGGAGTTGTCGCTGGAGGCTGAATTCGGGATTGAGCTTTCGCAATCAGTGAAGCCAGGAATGAGTATGCAGCAGTTAGCTGCCTGTGTCGGTTCGGTATATCCGACATTAGAGCTCCACAACCTCCGATTATGCAGCGCACAGCCACATGGGCCGGAGCTGATTGCTAATAATTGCATCAATTGTGGTGTTGTCAAAGGTGCCGCTGTAACGGCAATTGAAAAACCCTGTGAGACCAGTTTGCAGCTCGTTTACGACGGAAAGTTGGTTGATTCCTGGGAGAAGTTAAAATGGCCGCACGATATACTCAAAGCGCTGGGCTGGCTTGCACAATCCCTGGAATCTCAGGGGTTGCATTTAAAGCGGGGTGATTTCGTGCTCACCAGTGCCTGGGGCCCGCCAATCCCTGTACAGAATCATCACCGGGTTGAAGTTACGTCATCGGCATTTGGTGATGCATTTGCTGTTATCACATGATCCACCAAGGAAGTTGGCTGGCAGCTGTGTAGACCATCAGGAATGGTTCAAGCATAAAAATCAACGAATATTAAATAGCGCACGGTTATGTTGTGACAACAGTATGGAGCAAGCAAATTGAATAATGGGCAAGTCATTAAAATACGTCATGCAGAACCTGATGACTACAAAGCGGTTCACGTCATTTTTGAACAACCGGAAGCTATTTCCGGCACTTTGCAACTTCCCTTAACTTCCGCCGAGATTTGGAAAGATCGATTGTTGCTTGATCCGGACAAAGGCTTTTCCCTGGTCGCACTGGTTGAGGGGCAAATTGTGGGTAACTGCGCTCTTCTGCTCAATCAGCATTCGGCAAGGCGGCGTCATTGCGCGTGGTTGGGTATGGGAGTGCATGACGACTGGCACGGCCAGGGTGTAGGTTCAGCACTACTGCAAGCGACGCTTGATAAAGCCGATAACTGGCTCAATATACTGCGCGTGGAATTGACTGTTTTTGCAGACAATCAAACAGCTATAAAACTCTACGAAAAGAACGGTTTCAGAATCGAAGGTACGCATGAGAAGTATGCTTTTCGCAATGGCGAATACGCTGATTCATTGGCAATGGCCAGGTTAAGAGATCATTTACCCTGTTAAGTGGTTGACTCCTTTTTCTCTTTTATGCTCATTGATGTTCATTTTTTGCTCGTTAGTTATTGATTAACTTTTGTTCAACACTGAGGCAAGGAATCGTTTTGTACGCTCTTCCCGTGGATTGGAAAAAATTACATCAGGTGTTGCCTTTTCAATGATTCGACCTTCATCCAGCATACATACATAGTCAGCCGCTTCGCGCGCAAATTCTATTTCGTGGGTGGCAAGTATCATCGTCATACCCTGCATGCGCAGTTGCCTAAGTACATCCAGCACCTCACCAATCAGCTCCGGATCCAACGCCGAAGTAACCTCATCAAAAAGCATGATCTGCGGTTCCATAGCCAGTGCACGGATTATTGCCACACGTTGCTGTTGGCCCCCGGATAGCTGGTCAGGGTAGTGTTGCGTCCGCTGCGCAAGACCGAATCGCTCAAACAATGCTTTGATTTCCGAGTGCAACTCTGTACCTGAGCGCTTGAACACTCGCCGAGGTGCCAATATCACATTCTCGTATGCCGTCATATGCGGGAACAGATTAAAGCTTTGAAATACCAGACCTATCCTTTGGCGCACCGGTTGAGGATCAAGCCCGGGTTGTGAAATGTCTTCGTCGTTGAAGATAATTTTGCCATTATCGATGGGCTCAAGAAGGTTGATGCAACGCAGCAATGTCGATTTGCCAGAACCCGATGATCCAATAAGGCAAACCATTTCACCTTCGCTGACTGACAAGTCTATGCCATTCAGTACGGGTACATCACCGAAGGCCTTGCGCACTCCGCTAAGACGCAACTTTTCTTTAGGCATTAGCTGCGCTCTCGATGTTGCCGTGCCAGTAAGTAATCTGCATAACGGGTTGCAGGTACTGTGACAGCCAGAAAAATCAGGGCAGCGCCAACATAAGGCGTGAAATTGGCCAGCAGGGACTTGTGAACGCCGGCCTGGCGCAGTAGCTCCACGGGGCCGATAAAGGACAGCAGGGCGACATCTTTCTGCAATGCAACCAGCATATTCATATTGGCTGGTACGACACGCCGTAAAGCCTGGGGTAATACGATGAAGCGCATGGTGTCGGTATTGGAAAGGCCTAGCGACTTGCCGGCTGCGCGTTGACTATCATGAATCGAGTTAATGCCACCTCGAATAATCTCCGCCACATAGGCGGAGTAGGTCAGTATCAGTGCCAGTGACCCCCAAATGTAAGGGCTGTTCCAGGGACGCGGCAAGCCCAGTCCGGGGATGCCGAAACCAATCAGGAATACCGTCAGGATTACCGGAACGCCGCGAAAAATATCAGTATATAAAACACCAAATATTCGTAGCGGGAACATAACGGCTGAGCGCTGGTCGCGACACAGGGCAATCAGTAAGCCGATAATAGCAATAGCGGGTAACGACCACATAAAAATCGCTATATCGAGCAAAAACGCCTTGAGCAGCGACGGGAACGTTGACAGCAGAATTTCGCCGTTAAAAAAACTCGCTCTGACTTTCTGCCAGCCGGGAGTTTTTGGAACAAAGTAAATAAGTGCGACCACGACCGCCAGTGAACTGGCAGCCGCTATCGCAAAGCCCTTACGTTGCTGGCGGCGTTCGTATTGTTGCCTCTCGTCGCTACGTGCTTGCATGCCCTATTGTTTGCCGGGTTGTATGCGGGGTTTTATGCCGGGTTTTACGCACACCGGCAGCCCGTTTATTGGATTACCGGCACCCCGGTTGTTTCCTGTAACCATTGTGCTTCTATTTCAGCCAGTGCCCCGTCTTCAGCCATGGCGGCCAATGCCTCGTCAACACAGGCTTTGAGCGGATTGCCATCTTCCATTAAAAGCCCGAACTGATCAGGTGTCGCTGTGCGATCGGCCGGAAACTGACCGATAACAACACCATCTTCCAGTACAACCGCACCCAGATACAGCGCTGTGGGTAAATCAAACAGTGCAGCATCAATCTGGTTTGCTTTCATTGCTTCGGTGACGTTGGTGTTATCGTCATAGAGTAATGGTGAGCTATCCGGCTCAATATTTTCCTGCAACATCTGCAGCGCGGTTGTGTTTGCATCAACCCCCCATTTGAGTTTTTTCAGGGAATCGATACTTGCAGTGGCACCTGAATCTGCTGCTGCCTTGTTAACCAGCACCGCCATGGCGGCAGAGTAGTAGGGTGTGGAAAAATCGACCACTTTTTCGCGTTCTTTTGTAATTGAAAATTGTTGCAGGTTAAAATCAAAATCCTTGGCACCCGGTTGGATGGATTGATCAAAGGAGGCTGATGTCCATGCAACGGCATCTTTGTCAAAGCCCATGCGGCTAGCCACTTCATAAGCAATGGCTGCTTCAAACCCTTTGCCGGAAGCAGGGTCGTTGTCCATAACCCATGGGAAATAAGCCGGGTTACCAGTAGCTATTGTTAGCACTCCGTCTTTTAGTGTTTTGCCCGTAGCGCACGTTTCAGCTTGCAAATGAGAAGCTGCAAACAGGCTGCTGAATGCTAATGTTATGGCCAGCGCCAGTCGGGTGGTCTGGTTAGTTGTATTGCTATGCTTGATCAGCTGTATTGGCTGCTTTTTCATCGGTTTTCTCCTCCAATTTTCTTGACAGTTAATGATATTGCCTGACTACAGCGCAATCAAATCCTGTGGGTGGCGGCTCAGTCGTTCGACGCCGGTTTCAGTCACCAATACCGAATGCCCCCAGCACATCGCGAGACCGGTCGTTGAATCCAGCAGAATCATATGCAGGAAAAAGACATTGCCAGCTTGCATGGGCAAGGGATTACCTTCATAGAACATCGGGAATTCAACCCAGATCGGATTGTACACGGCACCCATGCCATATCCGCAGGCATTTAGCCTGGCATGTTGCAAACCACGTTCATCGAAAACCTTTGCATGTGCGGCATAAACATCGCCCATTGGGGCCCCGGGCTTGATGGCCGCTTCGCAGGCTAAGAGTGCTTCAACAACAGCCTGGTGCATTTCTTTCTGCTTTTCTGCTACTTTGCCAACCAGTAGTGTACGCATCATGGCTGCATGGTAGCGCCGCCATGCACCGGACCATTCAAGCGTCAGTTGATCGTTTGTATCCAGCGTACGCCGTCCGGAAAAATAGCGGCACAGTAAAGCGCCTTCGCCGGAACCGATAATAAATTCATTACCCGCGTAATCACCACCCCCGGCAAACACAGCGCCTTGCATGGCGGCTAGAATATCACCTTCAAACGCGCCACCTCTGGTAACCGCCGTACCGGCATCCAGTGCCTGGTCTGACAAGGTCGCTGCGTGACGGCAGTATTCAATTTCGGCAGGGCTCTTAACCCTTCGCAGCGTTCTTACCAGATCGGTTGCTTCAACCAGAGAGAACCTCTTGCCCAACTGCTGGTTTATTTGAGCACCATACCAGGCATTTAAACCAGCAGTTTGCTGTTCGATACCAAGCTGGCCGCTACTGATACCCAGCTCAAGCAGCAGCACCTCGAGATCACTTACCGGTTCAACACCTTCGCGATCACGCCAGATGTGTATTTCGTCGTCATTCAGTGTTGACGTTTGCTGTGCCTGTCGAAGGTCCGGTGCGCGCGTAAGAAGATGTGGATTGCCTGTGGCGGGCACAACCATGCACTGAAACATGGCAAAACCGAAGGTATCGTAACCACTGATATAGTAGTGACTTTCAGGTGCAAACAGCAACAGCGCCGCAAAATCCCGTTTCTGGATTAGACGTTGAGCGGATTCAAGTCGTTGTTGAAATTCCTGTTTTGTAAAATGTAGAGCCATTTTTTGATTTTTCTATGAATTCGTAGCGGTGAAGGAGCTACTATTTTCAGGATGTGTGGTTCCGCTATTTAGCGATGCAGGTTATAAAACGTCTGGTTCTTCTGAGGAGCAGCTAAGCGTCGTAATTAGTGGCGACTTTATGCGTTTTAAAGTTGAAAATCAATTATTTAACACAACGAGAGGATGCAATGAAAGTAGCCTTTTGTACAGACGTATCGTGAATGGGATTTTCACAAAATCACAAGTACTTTGATTGTCTGTATTTTCCTTGGAATGCTGCAACTGCTTTTATATGATTGGGCGTTAAATTCAATGATCAGGAAAGGTAATGGGATGGCTACTGGCAGTGGAGTTTGAATCAGCGAGTATGCAAATGACTTGGTAGGTGCCAGTAGATCCTGTCAGTCGGCTATGAGCCGGAACGACTTGGTGAACACAGCCTCAAAAGATTATCCCTGCAACGAAAAGAAGAATTGGGAACGTTTTTATAAGTGAAAAGGAGGTTTATACTCCTCTCGCGTAACCGGATTAATGCTCGGAAGAATTCGGCAGTGTTGCGCAGGACTGAAATCCAGTCCTGGTTCCATTTGTTGTTTCGTTTGACGAGTGACTTCTTGCCAGTATTCGTTGTTGAGGTTACTACGGTAAGAGTTTTATCTTATAAAGGCAGCGTTTCGTTGAAGTGTGCTCATAATATAGGCCCTTCAATTATCGTTTACCCCTTAAAGAGTGTAAATCAACAAGGAACTGACTATTTTAGTGAAGGTGTTTCTGCAGATATCATTCTCGCTTTGAATCGATTATCGAATCTTCGGGTGTTGCCATTTCATATCATCCAGAAATACCAAGTGGGCTCTCAATATTCCCAGGCCATAGTTGATGAGTTCGATCCGCAGTATGCTCTCACGGGCTCTGTATGGCGGGAAGCTGATCGAGTACGTCTGAATATCGAACTTACAAAGACGGACAATGGTAGATTGATGTGGTCAGAACGGTATGATGAAGTTCTTACAGATGTTTTTGAACTACAGCAGACGATTGCAAGGAATGTTGCTACTGCTTTATCAGTTAATCTTTCTGCTATTGAAATGCAGCGAATATTTAGGCAGCCGACTGAGAACATGGAAGCCTACGACTATGTTCTTACAGGTAGGAGTAAATTCAGGCTACGTAACCGCAATGATAATCTTGAGGCACGGGCTCAGTTCAACAAAGCAATTGAGCTGGATCCTGACTATGCAGAAGCCTACGCAGGATTGGGTGATACTTATGTTGAAGAAGCGATGTTCGGCTATACCGAGTGGCCGGATGAAGCCCTTACCAAAGCGTTGGAACTTGCGCACAAGGCTGTCAAATTGGATGATACTAATGCAGAAATTATTGGTTTTCTTGCTCTTGTGTACTTTCGGCACGATAAGTTCGATCTTGCAACTATTGAAGTAGATCGTGCTCTGTTGCTTAATCCCAATAATCCCGATCTGTATATATTGAAGGGGTTGTTATTGTCGCGTGAAGGTCTGCTTTCAGAAGCTATTGAGCACCTTGAATATGCACGGCAATTTGACCCGGAAATTAAATCTGGCTGGACCGAGTTGGGCGGCCTTTATTATCTGAATGGTGATGTTGAGGACGCAATTCTTACCTTTGAGCGTGGATTGTCGGTGATACCTCACATGGCCTACGTGCATGTGATGCTGGCGGCAGGTTACGCGGAACTTGGCAAGCTTGAGCATGCCAAAAAATCAGCCAAGCGAGTATTGCAAATAGCCCCGTTTTTTGACAGTCAGGAATTCTCCCGTTATTCTTTATTTCGCACCGAAGAGCAGCGAAGTCGTCTTAGGGACTCGTTGGCCAAGGCCGGTTTGGAATAGGCAATCGCTATAATTCTGAGCATCGCAAGTCTGGGGAATTCAGGGAGAATTTATCAAAATGAACGCAAAATTTGCTTTGGCGCATCGGTTAAGTGCTCGGACGAGTTCCTCAAGGTTTGGTTTTTTGCTCGTCGCAATTTATTTTGGGCTTTGTTCAATCGCTATAGGTGAAGAGTTGGCGGTTAACAAGAACTGGCGTTCCATCGCGATAAAGGGCTATGACCCGGTTGCATATTTTACTGTAGGCAAGGCAGTTAAAGGGAGTTCAAAGTATGAATTCAGATGGCATGGTGCCCGATGGCGCTTTGCATCGAAGAAACACCAGCAGATGTTCGAGACTAGTCCAGATCAGTATGCACCGCGATTTGGTGGATTCTGTGCTGGTGGAATTTCGATCGGGCAAAAAGCACCTATTGACCCGGAAGCCTGGCTTATCGTTGAGGGCAAACTCTACCTTAACTATGATAAGAAGGTGCGGGACGAGCTAGCAGCAGGTGCAGAGCAAATTATAGAAAAGGCGGACAAAAACTGGAAAACGCTGCAAAAGGCGGATTGAACCGGGAAACAGCTTCAAACATGATGGCAATCTAAACAGTGCTGCGAATCATTGCCGCGCCATATTGATAAAAATGGTAATTTCGGGTTCTACTGATCTTTGCCTACAAGTATTTATATATGTACAGTCTTATGATTGACTAATTGGTGGCGTGGTTTTAAGTACAAGCCGAATCAGATCGGAGCGACGAGTGCAGGCCGTCTTGCGGAAAATTGATTTGACCTGTGTTTTTATTGTTTCCGGACTCACACTCCGGATCTCGGCTATAACTGAGGTGGCATTCCCTTCAACGAGCAATTGGCAGACTTCGCCTTCAGCTTTTGTCAGCTGGTAAGCGATTACGGCCCTGTCAACAGAAAAAGGTTGAGTGTTGGCCGGATCGATCAAGGTAACAAGGGCTCCTTTCATTTGATTTTCCAGTTCACCGGAATAATCAGTCAAAGGTGCAACCTCAATGAGTAGGGGATCCTCTGTTGATTTCCTCTCATTTACAAACAGAAATTCGTGTGTCAAATTTTTACCGATAGCAGTTTGACTGGCTTCTTCAATGGCTTTTTGAAGTTGAGCATTTCGTTCTGGTTGATGGCTGAACAACTTGCCCTGAGACGACAAGCGAAGCCCGTCTTTTTCTCCCAGTATACGATTGGCTTCGGCATTGCGCACCACAAGATCACCGTTTTGTAAGGCGATACACATACCAATCTCTACATGATCCAGAGCAGCTAAAACTGCATTGTATTGTTCTTTCAATATATCGAACGTGCGAGATAGTTCGACTGATTTGGCAACGTGGGGAAGCAATTGTTTGATGCCGGCGACACTATCGGCTGGGATGGCTTTTAATTTCTGGTCAAAATGTACGACGAGTGTGTCCCACCAGCTCATATTGTCGTTTAAGCGTGCAGCACACTTATGGACTATTCCAACGTTTTCACTCAGATATTGGTAGTCAGGTCTGTTCCTCAAGTCTGGTTCATTCGCCCAGAAATCCGTATCGAGGATTAAATTCTGTTTGGGATTGGTAAATAAATGGTCCCACACAGGTTTCTCATAGTGCCCATATTTCTCAGTGTACATAGCTGCTCTTTCGGGTGCCCGAGACCAGATTCTACTGAAGTGATTAACCTGATATCGTCCCTCAGGGCGCTGATCAATGATTAAGAGAATTGCGCCTCTAGCCCCTAGGGCATGCGCGCTCTTTTCGAGAGTGTTTCCCCAAATACTTGATTCAACTGCGGAATCATAGATGTCGGGTAGCACAGAAAGTGAGTCTTCGTGGGCGAGCATTGTTAAAATCCTACTTTTCTGATTCAAAACAGGCGGCCTACAACAATTACATCACCACTCTAATCATTTATGTTGTTCCATGCGTTATCTGAAAACGCATGCTGTTTCCTTTTCTGATCACCAAGAGCTAATCTTATTTAAATATTATAGACACTACAAATATCTGTCGTCCCAATTTTAAACCATTATCAAACTGTATATAATTCGGAATTTGTATAGATTTTGATTTGTATAGATTTTGTATAGATAAGGTTTGGAAAGCAAGTTTGGACGCGCCATGGAATAAATCATTCGTCTAATGGTGAGCTGAATTACCCTGAGATTTATTGATCAATAATTTCTCATTTCTTGCTTAGCTTTGTCTGGTTTCAAAAATATTACGAATTTTGCCCTGCTCGTTGTCGGATGTTCCCTCTATTGCAGCCATGCCCTGCAACTAAAAATGCTTTTTGCGATTTACTTTACAAATTTACTTCAACATATCCCCCATGTGGGTGATGAAACCAGACACCAAGTTAGCTAGATTTAAATAGAACACTACATGCAGCTGTGTCGTAGACATTGCATTGCTATAAAAATTTTGGGGATTGCCATGGAATCAAGCCATGGTAGGTTATTCATAGTCAGGGAAACAGGTGATCCCCAAAATATTTTGAAAAATATTCATGGTTCAGATTGAACATGAAACCGCGGATACAGAATGAAAAGAATTATGCTCGGATTTATGGTTTCATTCATTCTGGTTGGTACAGCCTGCCAAACTACTCTTGAGGTTACATCGGCTGAACCAGATACACATTTTTAGCTTCTAAATAGTTTAATTCTATTGTTTAGAAGCGACCATACGGCATGTCATTGGGCTGGTAAGTGACCAGACCTGCCGGATCAAGTCTGAACGTTTTTTACAGTGGCACTTCCTTAACACCGCCTTTATCTGGCTCTTGATTGTTTCCGTACTCACGCCACGTTGGTCTGCTATATCGGATGTGGTGTTCCCATCAACCAACATCTGGCACACAGCTGATTCTGCTGCTGTAAGACCAAATACAAGAGCTGTTTTCGTAGGGTCTGACTTCAAAATCTGTTGTGGGTCGAGCAGTGAGATCAGTGCGAGCCTTGTGGTATCTTCGTGAACAACAGATGTATCTTTTAGTGGAGATACTTCGATTAGTAGCGGATGTTGTTCGCAATTTTGGTCATTAGATATCAAAATTTCATTTGAATGATTCGAGCTAGATTCGTCAGAGCAAGCGGATAGTAAAGCTTCCTCCAGAGATCTTTGCTTGTCGGCGTCACGGCAGATCAGTCTGCTGTCCTGTGCCAATTTTATAGCGCTGTGTGTAAACAAAATCCTTTCTGCCATTGCATTGCGCACTATCACAACGTTATCCACACGGGTAATACACAAACCCAAATACAATTGATCAAGTACTGCCAAAATAGCCTGGTAGTTATTCTCAAGCAATGGTTTTCCTTAACTAGCTGCTGCAATTTATATATTTTAGTGATTTGTATAGAGACCTGTTCACAGAATGTCTGTGGTTGAATGTCACAAAAAGTAATGTTGTTAACCAGGGTGCGTCACAGATGCCTATCAAAACGGTACTGATATAAGGATAGGCAGCACATATTCAGATTTCATCCCCCAATCGGGTGATGCGTTGTTTTTTGTGTTTTTTAAAATTGAGACCGCTTATCCGATGAATGAATGAGCTGGAAGCACGGAAAACAATAATTATCTGAAAGGGAAAAAAATGAAGGTCAGAAAAAAATATCAATCGAAAATTACCGGTGTCGCAATAGCATCATGTCTGTTGACAGGTGCTGTAACCTCTGTACAAGCTCAAGATACTGTTTTTGCAGATGATTTCTCGCTAGATTTTGTGAATATCAATTTTCGAACCGAAGCCAGGAATCTTGTCGAAAATGTCGATCCGGCGAAGTTCGCAAACGGTCAATTGCAATTGACCATTGTTGATATTGATCCGACTGATGATGAAAGAGGAGAATTTAATATCCAGCCCTCTGGTGTACTGCAACAGTTAGAGAGCAGCGTAACGACAAGCTCCACAAGACCGGAATCTGGTAGGGTAGGTTATTCAATCCAGGGCAGGTTTTATAACAGCATTACGGACGGTGGTCCCGCACAGGACGACGAATCACTTGATCGCCGGTATGGAGACGTCAACATCTATGTTGAGGTTTATCTGTATGCAGACCCCAGTGAGGATCACTTCCTGTATTGCTTTGAAAACCGTACGGCCGATGGTGGATTCGAACCAGCTGTCGAGGGAATGGAAGACTGCTCAACCCTTGAGCTAGTACCAGAGCTAAATACAACCTACAACATGATGGTGGGCATAGATGAGGAAGCCGGCCAGATGTTTGTGCGTGTAAATGAGGAAGAAATTCGTATAGATGCACCAACAGAGATGTTTGATGTGGCAGCGCCATTCTATCTGGCCAGAGCTCGGGTTCGAGACGGTGCCAACAATGCCGAATTTTCTGTAAACAGTATCTCTACCAATTGGGGTTCAATTGAGCTGGCTGTGGCATCTGAGGAAGGGCGCTACAGAACCGGGGACTTCGATGATTTTTCTGCTGATACCGAACGGGATAAACGCATTGTAAATGAGCAACTATTGCTGAGTGTTAGTAACTCGGACACGAATTCTGATAACGATACTTTTCTTCGATTGGCTAATGCGACCGAATACCTTGAGGCCGAAATGCTCTACTCCAGCGACTCAGACGTTGATCTGGGCGAAGGCTTTGCGGCGGTTAGGATTTCCGGGGTTTTCTATAACGAATTCTCAAGTGATCCGGAAGACAGCAATGGCGAGGTGTGGTCCAGCGTCATGCTAATCAAAAATCCGGACGGAGCTCTGGTTGGGGAGTATTGTGCAATTCGTTCTGATGCCGCTGACTTCTCGGTTACTACAGATTTGGCAGACGGGGAAGATAATGATCGTTGTCCTACTTTTGATCTGCAGGTTGAGGAAGATACAGTTTATAAAGCGTCAATTGATCTGGATCAAGAGGCTAGAGCTCTTATCTTTACCCTTGGAAATGAAACAAAGGTGCTGCCTATAAACTCTGCTATTTTTCCACGCGGCGAAACGGTTCGGGCTCAATCCCGCATAGCGAGAGGCGCGACAGGAACCGTTATTGGTTTGTTCGATAATGTACGCAACGATCCTGCAGCGCTCACTGACGAGGAACTTGCAGCGAGCCTAACCTCTGGGGGTGGTGGAGGCTGTTCGATAGCAGACAGGTCAGTATTCGATCCTCTCTTGCCAGCTTTAGTGTTGTTTGCATCTACTTATCTATTTTACCGGCGCAGAAAAAATTTGGTTCTAATTCTCCGTATTCTCGGACGGCAGATATTTTAAGGTATGCAGTAAATGCCATGCCAGCTCCCGGGTCGATGTTGGCTCGGGGTTGGTTTTTCTGATGCAATATCAGGAAAGCAGTTGGTACAAATCGACATAGTGAGTAGATCACATTTCTTTCCAACAAGTGGAAAATTGCTTTTCCTTTCCCCTGAAAGGGTGATGGTTGTGATTTGATTTATGCCGATAAGACTTTAGTTGAACGAATCAACTCGAAAGCAAAATAATTAAAGTTCAACGACATGGAAGTCATTGTGTTTTATTAACAATGGAGTTTTCTATGGTTTTTTTCCCTACCGAAAAGTGCTTTACCGGCACTGTTTTATTGCGATTATCGGCTCGACTGTTTACCAACAGAGCTACTAAATCATTCTTGCTTTTCATTCTGTCCTTACCCACGTTTGTAATGGCAGATCCGTTTGCGGAAGACTTCAGTAACGAAACCAATCTCTGGACTGTTGGATATTGGGATGATGATGAAATAGGTGACTTATCTGCGGGAAGTGAAATAATCAGGCTTGATAATTCAATTCAGCTAAGAGCAGCGGGCGATTCAAACTCAGCTCATCGCGCCATGACATTCGAATCACCATACAATACTGATAGCGGGATCGATACGTTGTTCAGTGCAATTGTTCAGCCTGATGTGTCAAGCACGATCAGCGAAACGGGTGAACTGAGAATTCGTTTATTGCATTATTTTCATAATTCCCGTGTTGATGGAGGATTCCCGGATCGTGAAGGTGTTACGCAAGAAGAGGGGAATGTCAGATCAGATTTGAGGATAAAAATCAGGCCGGAAGGTAGTCAGGTGCAACTGTGCTTTGACGAGCGTGATGCGGACGGGCGTTTGCAGGAATATTTGATATTGGATGGAAATTCTAACGATTGTGCCAGTTTTCCGTTAACAATTCCCGAATTAGGTGGCATTTATGAGCTGGCATTATCTATCAATCGTGAAACCTCTGTTTTGACCGCCAGTGTTAATGGTGAATCAATGGTTGTGCAATTTCCTACGGATACAAATTTGCGTTCGTTTGAGCAGCCATCAATTATTGACGTATCAACAGAAGGCGAAGGAGATGTGTCTGTAGTAAACATTTTCGCAGTAGAAACTGACAGTTTTGTCGATGATTTTCGTGTTAACGGCTCACCGCTTGCACCATTACTGAGTAATAACGAAGATCAACGGATAATTAGAGGTATTGGCGACCGCCGGCCCTCGATAGTCGACGGTACTGTGAATATGACAGTTAGTTCGGTTGATGGTGAAGTGGTGCAATCAAGGCTGAACCTTGAAGGAGAAGCCGATTATCTTGAGGCACTAATGAGCCTTAGAAGTGAGACCGTTTTTGAGGTGGTAAATGATGCTGAACCTGCAACGGCGATGGTTCGGCTTTCCGGTAGTCAGTACGATGTTTTTGCTGATGGTGGTTTAGATGAGACTGGCGTTGGTTTGGCATGGGCACGGATAGAAATATTTATGAATCCTGACCGTAGTACGGGAGCTCGATACTGCCTGCAGCGCTTTGATACCGGCGCGCCTGATTTTGATTCAACACCTTTACTTGCAAGTGGTGAGTTATGTAACAACTTCCAGACTGTACCCTTGCTGGACGAATTCTACCTTACATCCATTGAAACTAATCGAGACGAAAGAATTGTAGTATTTACGATTGGAGATGAAAGTGTAGTACACCAAATCGCTGAACCTGAAGTATTTCAGGAAGGGCCTGATAGACAATTCAATTCAATTCGCTCAAGAATGGAGAATGGTGTTGGTACGGTTGTCGCCTTTGGTGACAATCTGAGAAACGACCCTGATGCGCTAACACGAGAAGAACAGCGTAGTCAGTCGAGCGCGACTGTTACCGGAGGAAGTGGCGGATCAGGAGCTTCGGGCCTTGTTCTGCTGATGCTATTGCTGTTGAGGATTATCACTTCCTCGCACTTTTCAATGATACGAAAGTATTGATTAGATCTCCCGGGCCTTTGTTCCAAAGGCTCGTACATCCAATTAGTAATGCTGACCTAAGGTCCGGGCAAATGTTGGAGCGCGCTTAAGTGTTAGTCCATGTCAGTCTTATTGGAACAGAGATGCAGAAAATCAGACAGGCCTGAACATATATTTAAATTAAACAAGACAAAGGAAATAATTATGAAAAATATACTGATTAAAACAACATGCTTTATCGGCATTGCTCTGCTAACTGGTTGTGCTACAACCAGCACTGTGCAGGAAAATCCGTCTTCAGTGGAACTCGAGCCAATGGAAAAGCCTGCTCTGACTTCCAGTAGGATTCATCAGCTAGATAAAAAGAATGGAGAAGAACGTTTTTATGAAATTTTGAACATCAATGCAGATGGCACACACACCGGCCGCGCCAGTAATGGTTGTTCATGGGAGGGTCTTGAAGATCCGATATCTCCGCCTGCTTCATGGTGGGACTGCAACAAAAATCCAGACTGGTTTAAGGGTGAGAATAGAAATTTGACTAAAAAAGGGGAGATCTGGCCGCTTAAAGTAGGAAATGTTGCCAGCTTTAGATTCGTACAGGCTAATGCTCATGGGCAGGCACAAGGCAAAAGAACACGTAAATGTGACGTGATGAGTCAAGTTAATATCGATGTGGCAATTGGTAATGTAGATGCTTACAAAGTGAGATGTGTCCAAAAACACGGTGATTGGTCACGAACCCAATACTGGTACTTCAGCCCTGAATTCAGTGCGGCGGTCAAGTACGTTAATAGAACTTCTGGTAATGGGCTCGAAGCTGATCATGAAGTAATTAGAATTGAGCAACTGTAGAGTATACAAACATTTCAGTTGTAAAAGCTCTGCCAGAAAAGACAGCTTTAGCTGGCATCTGGCAGAGCGATGTCTGGTTTGTCGGGAATATTAACCGGGCATCTGTCTGCCGCTGAACGCTTTAAGCAACTGGTGATTACCCAAACCCACAAACGAAGAATTGCTGATATTTTATATAATCTCAGCGATAGCTTCGATTTCTAACATCAATCCGGGTAATGCGAGAGACTGAACGCCAATGAGTGTATCTGCCGTTGGAGTAATGTCGCCGTAGAATTCTGATATTGCCTGTCCAATAGGCTCAAGATATGCCAGATTGTGATTGACCACATAGGTCCGTATTTGAACACCTCCACTTATTGTTGCACCGTTTTTCTTCAGTATCATTTCAAGATTTGACAATGCCTGCCTGGCTTGTAGGTCAATATCACCTTCTCCAACCAGTGTGTCATTTATATCCCATGCGATTTGGCCTGAGCAGTGTATAGAAACTCTGAGTTCGGACCTCACGGCCTGTGAATTGCCCATGGGTAATGAGTTATAAAGCGAATCCGGATTGATATTTTTGTGCGTCATGGTTTCATTTCCTGAGTACTATGGTATGGCTTTTGGTCGTTCTATTTCCTGCTAGGAAGTTTGCCAACAAACAGTGCCATTTTCTGACACCAATTTAGAGTATTCTCCTTTACATGAATACACGCACCCGTCGAGACGAATTAGTCAGGCTATTACGACGTCGTGGCACAACAACCGTTTCAGAGTTGGTTGAGTCAGTTGGCACGTCAAAGCGCTCCGTATTGCGCGACATCGCAGTTCTACGAGAGGAGGGGTTTCTAATTCACTCGTCTGCTGGTCCCGGTGGCGGGTTGTCGCTGGACCCGGCTTCAATCCTGCTTACTCCGAAGCTGACTACCTCTGAGGGATTTGCGCTTCTTTTGTCCTATGCCGTAGTGAAACAAACTTATTCAATTCCTTTTGCTGATCTGGCTGATTCTGCTTTACTGAAAATAGAACAGTCGATACCTCGTGATCGAATGTTGCAGATGCGCAGAATATTGAGAAACGTCTATATCGGTACACCAAACCCGAGATTGCCGTTGCCGGTGGTAGCTACGATTGGCAAGCATGTATTGAAAACATTCGAAGTGTGGTTTTTGGAGTCGAGACGCATGAAACTCAATTACAAATGTAGAAATGGAAAAAGAACAAACCGACTAACTGACCCTTATTAGAATATGCAAAGCTTAAAGCGATAACGCCCCAGAAGCGGAAACATGATAAAGATGCAGAGATGTGGAAAGCATCCCTGTCTGCTCGCAAACGCGAAATATAAAAAGCTCAAGAAAGGAGTAGGGTGATCAAAGAACGGTGTGATGCTGAGCGGTCGGCTCGTGAAATTCTAAGCCAGCAGTTAGCTGATCTGGAATCCAGAGGATTTCTTGCACGGCTGTTGAATCGCAAGGTTCAATCACAAGGGCTGTGGTGTATTGTCTATTGGCTCCAACCTTCCAATAATACAGCCAAAAGTAAGTTGACATATTGTCAACTAATGCCTAAAGTTGATATATTGTCAACCGATAGAATGAGCTGATGCATGTCATCTCACGCAAACCCTTTCGCGATGCAGCCGTGCAATTTCCGAACTTACGGCAAGCGATAGAGGATTGTTATCGGGTGTTGAGAAACGGCAGGTTTCGCACTCCCGATGAACTCCGTCAGGTCTTCCCGTCACTGGATAACTTCCGTTACCTCGACCGTTGGTGGGTAATCGATATCAGTGGCAATCACTTGAGGCTGTTGGCCTTCATCGAGTTCAAGCACAACAGGTTGTATGTGCGACATATAGTGACACATGCGGAATACGACAAACTGACAGCAAAATACCGATCCGAGAAGGAGGGGAGACGATGAGTTTCTCAGCGTTAAAGAAAACCGCGCAGCGCCTGGGTGAGCAGGCGAGCTTCGTCGTGGAGATCGTCAACGACGATGAATACGAGCAGGCACTTGCTCTGATGGATGAGTTGATCGAGGACTACGACAACCAGCAGATTCTGATCGAATTGCTCTCCAAATCCATCGAGCGTTGGGAGAATTCGAGTGTCGATTTCGCTGAATTTAACGAGCGAATCAGTAGCGGGGATCCTGCCGTTTCGATGCTGCGTGTGCTGATGGATCAACATGACCTGGGCGTGGCCGATCTGCCAGAGATCGGGAGCAAATCGCTGGTGTCAAAGATTCTGAACGAAAGGGGGCGGCAGCTCACCAGACAGCATATCGAGACACTCAGCCAGCGCTTCAATATCAGCCCGGCATTGTTCTTCTCCTAGGTCAGAGTCTCGACATTTTAGAATGGACCGGATAGAAAGTGCGTCGGCAACAGACGAAGCGTTTCTACGCAGACGCTTTACCGTGGATGGTGGGGAGTGTCCGTTTGCTACAAGCTTTAATTAGCTTGACGCAATTGTTACATTCTGTAGAAGAACTGATTTCAATCGGGTAAAAACATCATTCAATAACATTTGCCCTATTTAAATTGTGTCAGTTGGACAGCTATGTGCTTGTTTTTGGTTGAGTTCCAATAAACGCAGGTTGTGCACAATCATCTATACTCACCACTCCTATTGTGAACTCTCCCTTTTCTTGAACTTTTACTGAGGAAGTATTGTGGACTTACTT